>NZ_SMKH01000420.1 GCF_004348515.1 Actinomadura sp. KC345
CGCCGAAGCTCCGGACGGGCGAGGTGCTCGGCGGGCAGTACGAGGTGCTCGGGTGCCTGGCGCACGGCGGGCTCGGCTGGGTCTACCTGGCCCGCGACCACAACGTCAGCGAGGGACCGTCGGGTCCGGGCGGACGGCGTCGCGCGGCGGCACCCGCGGGACGGGCTCCAGCGGGTCCACCAGGCGCGGGATGCTCGGTGCCGGGCTCGTGGAGGTGCCGCCCGTCCCGGCCCGCGACCCGGCCTCGGCGATCATGGAGAAGCCCGAGGTGCCGGAGAACCGGCGCTACTGCAGCAAGTGCGACGAGAAGGTCGGGCGGAGCCGGGGCGGCCGTCCCGGACGCACCGAGGGGTTCTGCCGCAACTGCGGGCACCCGTTCTCGTTCACGCCGAAGCTCCGGACGGGCGAGGTGCTCGGCGGGCAGTACGAGGTGCTCGGGTGCCTGGCGCACGGCGGGCTCGGCTGGGTCTACCTGGCCCGCGACCACAACGTCAGCGAGCGGTGGGTCGTGCTCAAGGGCCTGCTGGACACCGGCGACGCCGACTCGCTGGCCGCCGCGACCGCCGAGCGCGCGTTCCTCGCCGAGGTCGAGCACCCCAACATCGTCAAGATCTACAACTTCGTCCGGCACGACGACTCCGGCTACATCGTGATGGAGTACGTCGGCGGCCGGTCGCTGAAGGACATCCTGCTGAGCGTCCGCGCCGACCACGGCGACACGGCGGCGCTGCCCCTGCCCCAGGTGATCGCGTACGGGCTGGAGGTGCTGAGCGCGCTCGGCTACCTGCACGGCGTCGGGCTGCTCTACTGCGACTTCAAGCCGGACAACGCCATCCAGTCCGAGGAGCAGCTCAAGCTGATCGACCTCGGCGGGGTGCGCCGCGCGTTCGACGTCGACAGCCCGATCTTCGGCACGCCCGGCTACCAGGCCCCGGAGATCGGCTCGCAGGGACCGTCGATCACGTCCGACCTCTACACGGTCGGCCGGACGCTCGCCGTGCTGAGCTTCCCGTTCCGCGGCTACACCGGGCGGCATCTGCGCAGCCTGCCGCCCCGCGAAGAGGTCCCGCTGTTCCAGCGGCACGAGTCGTACCACCGGCTCCTGCGCCGCGCCACGCACCCGGACCCGGCCCGCCGGTTCCAGAGCGCCGACGAGATGGCCGAGCAGCTCACCGGCGTCCTGCGCGAGGTCCTGTCGGCCGAGGACGGGCGCCCGCGGCCCGCGCCGTCGCCGCTGTTCGGCGCCGAGCAGCACACCGCCGGAGCCGAGACCACCGCGCCGACCGACGCGGACGGCACCCCGGCCGGCGGCGCGACCCCGCCCATCCTGACGCCGCTGGAGCCGCCGGCCGCCGCCGCGGCGCTGCCCGTCCCGCTGGTCCACGGCTCGGACCCGGCCGCCGCGTTCCTGGCCGGGCTCACCGCCCGCGACCCGGGCGACCTGGCCGCCGCGCTGAGCTCCGCGCCGGTCGCGTCGCGGGAGGTCCGCTTCGCGCTGGTCCGGGTCAGGATCGAGCTGGACGACCTGGACGGCGCACGCCGCCTCCTCGAAGAGATCGCCGCCGAGGCGCCCGACGACTGGCGGGTCGACTGGTACCGCGGCGTCGGCGCCCTCGCCGGCGGGCGCGCGGCGGAGGCCGCGGCCGTCTTCAACGACCTGTACGACCTCGCGCCGGGTGAACGGGCGCCCAAGCTGGCGCTGGCCTTCTGCCACGAGATCATGGGCGACATGGCGCAGGCCGACCACTTCTACGAGACGGTCTGGCGCACCGACCCCACCCACGTGAGCGCCGCCTTCGGCCTGGCCCGGACCCGCCTCGCCGCCGGTGACCGGCAGGCCGCCGAACGCGTGCTGGACTCCGTCCCCCGCGTCTCGAGCCACTACCTCGCCGCGCAGCTCGCCGCCATCGCCACCGCGGTCCGCGGCCGCGACGCCGGCGAGCTGAACGGCGCCACGCTCATCGAGACCGGCCGCCGCCTGGCGTCGCTGCGCCTGGACACCGAACGCGCCGCCGCGTTCGCCGCCGAGGTGCTGGAGGCGGCCCTCGGCTGGGTCCGCACCGGCCGCGCGCAGGCGCCCCCCGGCGCCGGGGGGCACCGGATCCTCGGCACCGAGCTCGACGAGGCGTCCCTCCGCGCGAAGCTGGAGGAGACCTACCGCGTCCTCGCCAAGCTCGCCGACGGCGACGGGCACCGGCACGCGATGGTCAAACGGGCCAACGCGGTACGCCCGAGGACGCTGTTCTGACGATGAACGCGGACCAGGACATCTACGCCGACCTCTGCCGTGCCTGCGGCGCGCCCGCCCAGGAGCGCGACCGCTTCTGCGAAGAATGCGGCCGCCCCGACCCGACGACCCCGGTCGCCGCACCACCGGACACCCCCTCCCCCGAACCCGCACCGCCCAGGGCGGAGGTCTGCGCGGATTGTGGAGAGCGGGAGGTCGGGGTGGACGGCTACTGCGGGCGGTGCGGGCTGCGGCAGCCCAGCGGGCGTGAGCATGTCGAGGTCGACCTGGGCGAGGTCGCGGCCGCGGTGAGCGACCTCGGGCTGCGGCGCGGGCGGAACGAGGACGCCTTCGCGCTAGCGGAGCTGCCTTACGGAGCCTGCGCGGTGGTGTGCGACGGCGTGGCCACGGCGCCCGGGTCCGAGGAGGCGTCGCGGCTGGCCGCCGACGCGGCGGTGGGCGTCCTGGAGGAGCGCGTCCCGGCGGGCGTGGATCCGCGGGACGCCCTGCGTGAGGCGGCGGAGCGGGCGGGCGCGATCGTGACGAAGCTCGCCGACGACCCCGAGTCCGCGCCCGCGTGCACGTTCGTCGCGGCCGTCGTGGACGGCCCGGACGTCACCATCGGGTGGATCGGGGACAGCCGCGCCTACTGGCTCTCGGCGGAAGGTTCGCGTGGCGGCGCCTCGCGCTTGCTCACGCGGGACGACTCGTGGGCCGGGGAGATGGTCGAGCGGGGGGAGATGAGCGCGGCGGAGGCGTGGGCCGACCGGCGGGCGCATCTGCTGACGGCATGGCTGGGCGCGGACGGGGGCACGGCGCGGCCGCGGCTCGCGGCGTTCCGCCCCGCGGGCCCGGGACTTGTGCTGATATGCAGCGACGGGCTGTGGAACCACCTGCCGGAGGCGGCGGAGCTCGCGGCCGTGGCGCTGGACGGCGGGGACGGGCCGGACGGGCCGCTCGGCGCGGTGCGGCGGCTGCTGCGGGCGGCGCTCGCCGCGGGCGGGCACGACAACGTCACGGTGGCGGTGATCCCCTGCCCGCCGCCGGAATCGAGCAGGGAAACGACCAGGGAGCCGGGCAGATGAGCGATTTCCCCGAGTTCACGATCCGCGTGGACCAGAACCCCTACCTCCCGGACGGCGGACGGGAGATGCACGCGATCGTGACCGTCGAGGCCCAGTCGTCCGGCGGCACCGGGCAGGCGGGCGCCGGACGGGCACCCGCCGCGCAGATCATCATCATCGACACCTCCGGGTCGATGTCCTACCGGGGCAAGATGACCGCCGCCAAGCGCGCGGCACGGGCGGCGGTGAACGTGCTGCGCGACGGGGTCCGGTTCGCCGTGGTCGCGGGCGCGAACCAGCCCCGCATGATCTACCCGCAGGGGGAGCGGCTCGCGGAGGCGAACGAGACGTCCCGGCGGAGCGCCGCGCAGGCGGTGGGGCGGCTGGAGGCGGCCGGCGGGACGGCGATCGGGTCGTGGCTGCGGCTCGCCGACCGGCTGTTCACCGGCTACGACGACGCCGTCAAGCACGCGATCCTCCTGACCGACGGCAAGAACCAGCACGAGACGGCCGAGGAGCTGGACGCGGCGCTGAAGCAGTGCTCGGGCCACTTCCAGTGCGACGCGCGGGGCGTCGGCACCGACTGGGACGTCTCCGAGGTCCGCACGATCACGTCGGCGCTGCTGGGCGGGTTCCTGGACGTCCCCGACCCCGCGGACCTGGAGGCCGACTTCCTGGCGATGACGCGGGCCTCGATGAGCAAGCAGGTCGCGGACGTGTCGCTGCGCGTCTGGACGCCGCAGCAGGCGGAGCTGCGCTTCGTCAAGCAGATGGTGCCCGCCGTGGAGGACCTCACCGGCAGACGCGTCGCGTCGGGGCCGCAGACGGGGGACTATCCGCTCGGCGCGTGGGGGAACGAGAACCGCGAGTACCACCTGTGCGTCGACGTGCAGCCCGGCGACGTGGGACGCCAGATGCGCGCCGCGTGGGTGAAGCTGATGGCCGGCGACCGGGTCCTCGCGTCCGGGAACGTCCTGGCCGAGTGGACCGACGACGAGGCCAGGTCGACGCACATCAACGGCCGGGTCTCGATCCACACCGGCCAGTCCGAGCTGGCCGCGGCGATCCAGCAGGGCCTGGAGGCCAGGCGGGAGGGCGACGAGGACACCGCGACGGCCCGGCTCGGACGCGCCGTGGTGCTGGCGCGGGAGGTCGGCAACGACCAGATCTCCGGCCTGCTGGACAGGATCGTCGACGTCGTCGACCCGGTCCAGGGGACGGTGCGGCTGAAGGCGGAGGTGTCCAAGGCGGACGAGATGTCGCTCGACACCCGTTCCGTCCGGACCGTGCGGACCCGCCACGGCGACGAGGCGGGAGGAGGCTGAGACCGATGCCGGTCTGCCCGAGCGGACACGCGTCCGAGGCCACCGACTACTGCGACGTGTGCGGTGACCTCATGGACGGCGCGCCGCGCGCCGAGTTCGCCGAGCACGCGCCCGCTCCGGCGCCCAAGCCGGAGGCGAAGACCGGGCCGGACGGCGCCGACGCCTGCCCGCAGTGCGGGACGCCCCGTTCCGGCCGCTTCTGCGAGGTCGACGGATACGACTTCGACACCGGCGCCGTCCACAGCCCCGAGCTGGCCGCCGCCCGCGCCGCCGCCCGGTCGAGGCCGCTGGTGCCGGCGCCGAGGACGAGCGGCCCGCCCCTCAACCCGTCCGGGCCGTCCGCGCTGATCTTCGCCGACCGCGCCTACTTCGACACCGTGCTCGCGCAGATGGGGCCGGGCGCGCCGGGGCTGGCGTTCCCGCCGTACACCACGGAGCGCCGCGTCCCGCTGATCGGCGACCAGGCCCGGATCGGGCGGCGCAGCACGTCCCGCGCGATCCTCCCGGAGATCGACCTGAGCGTCCCGCCCGAGGACCCCGGCGTCTCGCACCTGCACGCCGTCCTGCTCGCGCAGCCGGACGGGACCTGGAACCTGGTCGACCCCGGCTCGACCAACGGCACCACGGTGAACGGCGGGACGGAGCCGATCGAGGTCAACACGCCGGTGCCGATGGCCCACGGCGACCGCATCCACGTCGGCGCCTGGACGACGATCACGCTGTCCCTTCAGGAGGGTCCGCCATGACGATGACTCCGCCCC
>NZ_SMKH01000421.1 GCF_004348515.1 Actinomadura sp. KC345
TTCGTGGGGGAGGGCCGTCTCAACCACGTGGCGGGGGCCGTGCGGGTCGTCGCAGTGGCCGTCGCCGCCCGCGGGCTCGTCCACATGGTCGACCTCCAGGGTCGTGTGGGTGATCCCGTACGAGTCGCGCAGGAGCTCCTGCAGGTCGCGGCGGACGGCGTGGCAGTCGCCGCCGGTGTCCACGAGCACGTGCGCCGACAGCGCCGGATAGCCGGAGCTGACCTCCCAGACGTGCAGGTCGTGGACCTCCTCCACGCAGGGGCGCCCGGCCAGCCTGGCGCCGAGTTCGGACGGGTCGATGCCCGCCGGCGCGGCCTCCATGAGCACCCGGCCCGCGTCCCGCAGCAGGCCGTACCCGGCCTTGAGCATCAGCGCGGCCACCAGCAGCGAGGCGATCGCGTCGGCGCGGGCGAAGCCGGTCGTCCACACGACCAGGCCCGCGACGGCGGTGGCGATGAACGCGAACAGGTCGTTGAGGATGTGCTGGAACGCGCCCTCGACGTTCAGGCTGCGCCGGTCGGCCTTGCTGATCAGCACGGTCGCGGCGACGTTGACCGCGATGCCGGCCAGGGCCGTCCAGAACACGAACTGGCCTTCGACGGCGTGCGGCTCGATCAGCCGCCGGATGCCCTCGTAGACGAAGAACACGGCCAGCAGGATCAGGGTCAGTCCGTTGAGCTGCGCGGACAGGATCTCGGAGCGGCGCAGGCCGTAGGTGAAGCCGCCCTTGGGCGGGCGCGCCGCGAGACGCATCGCGAACAGGGCCAGCGCGATCGCGAACGCGTCGGTCATCATGTGCGCCGCGTCGGTGATCAGCGCCAGCGACCCGGCGACGAAGCCGATCACCACCTCGCCTGCCATGAAGACGAGGATCAGCGCCAGCGCGGCGCTCAGCAGCCGCCGGTCGGCCCCCTGCGACACGCCGTGGCCGTGCCCGTGCCCGTGCTTGTCCGGCCCGTGCTTGTCCGGCCCGTTCTCCCGGTCCCCGGTCATGCGTCTTCTTCCTCCCCGTGGCCGACGTGGGTGAGGGCGAGATCGAGCAGCATCCGGATGTGCGAGTCGTCCAGCCGGTAGTAGGCCATCCGGCCGGCGCGGCGGACCCGGACGACCCGGTTGGCGCGCAGCAGGCGCAGCGCGTGCGAGACCGCGGACTCGGAGTGCCCGCAGGCCGCGGCGATGTCGCACACGCACATCTCTCCCCCCTCCAGCAGCGCGGTGATCACGCGCAGCCGCCCGGGGTCGGACAGCAGCCCGAACACCTGCGCCAGCTCGGCGATCGTCTCCGCCTCCGGCAGGGCGGCGGTGACGACGGCGACCTTCTCAGGATCGACCACCCGGACGGCGCACGCTTCGGCGGGGGCGACATCTGAAGCACTGCTCATATGAACAAATATAGCGCATCGGCGTCAGGAGGTCGTGCGGGCCGCCTCCTCGGACGGCGGCAGCGAGACCGGGCCGCCCGGGCCGCCGCCGGGTTCTCCCGTTCCCCCGGTGCGCTCGTTCGGTGCTTCTCCGCCGCCGCCCGTACCCGGGTCCTGCGAGGTCATGCCCGGTGAGGCGGGGGCATCGCCGTCGCCGGTGCCGGGCTGCGGCGTGCCGGGCGAGCCCGTGCCCGCCGGGTCCGTGCCGGGCGTTCCGGTGCCCGGCGACACGATCCCGGGGGACTCCGTGCCGGTTCCGGACGGAGACGGCGAGTCGCTCGCCGGGCCCCCGGTCTCGGTCGCCGGCAGCCGGATCGGCGGCCCGTCGGCCTCGCCCTCGGTGGCGCGGGGCCGCTCGAATCCCATCGTGCCCCCGGGATCGACCAGGACGAAGGTGGTGATCGTGCCCTTCTTTGTGTCCCTCGGCTGGATCCTGGTCACTTTTCGGTCGTCGAATCCCGGCCAGGATCGGCCAGTGTAGGACGCATCGTCCGTGGAGATCCTTTTCTCCGGCCGGGTCAAGGGATTACCGCAATTGCACTTCACCGCGGGCACCCCGTAACCGTTGACCAGAACGCCCATTCCAGCCTGCAGAACGGCGGGGCCGGCGGTCGCCTTCCCGTCGCGGTAGCCGTGGTTGGTGACCAGTGTGTCGGTGCGCAGGACCACCGGCGTCAGCCGCGACACGTACCTCGGGATGTCGCTGACCGGGATGCCCTGCACGTCCGCCCACGCCTTCGCCTTCGCGGGCTCGGCCTGCAGGAACGCGACCAGTTTCCCCTGGTCGCACGTTGCGGACTGCCGCGTGCCCCCGTACAGGCCGGGGGAGTCCCCGGTCGCGGTCCCGCCCGCCCGGGGGCGTTCCTTGACGTCGGTCTCATCGGTGCCGGACGCCGTCGTGTACGGGTCCGGGCCGGGTGTCCCCACCGTCAGCCGGGTGATGGCGGCCCCCGCGTCCCCGCACCCGGCGAGGGACCCCGCGACCAGCGCGAGGGCCGCGGCCGAGGCCGCCACCGGCCCGGCGGGCCCCCGCCGTCGCCGGGCGATTAGTGAATTGATCTCAATCATGGTCGGTCTCTCCCGCTCCGGACTCCCCGTATCTATACTCTTTGATGCCGGGCGGGCCGGATTTGTGCCCGGTGGAATGCCAGAATCTTTTTATCACCGGTCGGCCGGCCGGTTTTGGAACCCGACGGGGGTACGAATGGCGGGCGCGATCCCCCTCACCGCGGCCGATCCGGCTCGCCTCGGCGGCTGGGAGCTGCTCGGCCGGATCGGCGCCGGCGGCCAGGGCGTGGTGTACCTCGGCCGCCCGGTGGAGCCCGGCGCCGGGCCGTCCCGCGTCGCCGTGAAGCTCCTGCACGCCCAGCTGCTCGGGGACGTGGGCGCCCGCGAGCGGTTCGTCCGCGAGCTGGCGCTGCTGCAGCGCGTCGCCGGATTCTGCACCGCGCAGATGCTCGCCGCCGACATGGCGGGCGACCGCCCCTACATCGTCAGCGAGTACATCCCCGGACGGTCGCTGCGCACGCTCGTCCAGGAGGAGGGTCCGCGCGGCGGAGCCGATCTCGACCGCCTCGCCATCAGCTCGGTCACGGCGCTGTCGGCCATCCACCGGGCGAACGTCGTGCACCGCGACTTCAAGCCGCAGAACGTGCTGATGGGCCCGGACGGGCCGCGCGTGATCGACTTCGGCGTCGCCCGCGCGTTCGACGCCGGCTCCACGCTGACCAGCCAGGTCGTCGGTACCCCCGCGTACATGGCGCCCGAGCAGTTCCACGGCCGTGTCGGCCCGGCCACGGACCTGTTCGCCTGGGCGGGCACCCTGCTGTTCGCCGCCACCGGCCGCGACCCCTTCGCCGGCGGCCCGCTGCCCGCCGTCATGTACAGGATCATCAACGACACGCCCGACCTCGGCGTCCTGCCCGCCCCGCTCGCCGAGGTCGCCGCCGCCTGCCTCGCCAAGGACCCGAAGGCCCGCCCCTCCTCCGAGGACGTCCTGCTGTGGCTCCTCGGCGAGCACGACGGGAACCCCGGCTCGGAGCACGTGACCGAGCCCCTCCCCGGCCCGACGATCCAGGAAGCCGGTCCGGCCGTCCACGCGCCCGGTTTCGCCGCCTCGGCCGGCCCCGTGCCGGGTACGGAGCAGGACGGGAGTGCGCCCGCGCCGGCGGCGTTCGGCGAGGACGCCGATCCCGCGACGCTCCCGCAGCCCCCGCAGGACGGCGGCCCGCCGTCCGGTCATGACCGGGCCGGGCCGCCGACCTGGCAGGCGGAGTGGCCGCACGACGCCGGCGCGCCCGGCGAGGCGGCCGCGCCGTACCGGCGCCCGCGGGGGCTCCGGCGCGGCCCGGCGCTGGTGAGCGGGCTCGCCCTCGCGGGGTTGCTCGCCGCGCTGGACGTCGCCGCTCTCGCCACCCTCATCGCCAGCCCATCGCTCACCGACGGCGACCGCGGCGGCCTGCTGCTCGCGGTCGCGTCCTCGTTCGGCGTGGTCGCGGTGGTCACGCTGGTGGCGGTGATCCTCGCCTGGCGCGACAGCCGCGCCGCCGTCGGCACGGTGATGGCGGCCCGCGTCGCCCGCGTGGCGATGTGGGGCGCGTGGGCCGCGCTCGTCGAGATCCAGACGTCGGCGCTGGCCGGGCACGCCGTCCTGACCGCCCTCGTCGTGATCCTCCTGGCCCGCGGCCTGACCAGACCACTTCGCTGACGGCCCACGCCCTCAAACCCCGCGACCGGAGCGTGTGACCGGAGCGCGGTGTTCTCCAGGCGCGGTGTTCTCCAGGCGCGGTGTTCTCCAGGCGGCGCGGCCCCTCGGGTGCCGTGTTCCTCAGGTGCCGTGTTCCTCAGCGTTGCGCTCGGACCACTCCTTCAGGTCGCGGCGCTCGATCGCCGCCGCCATCAGGTCGGGGAACGCGTCCGGCGTGCACGCGAACGCGGGCACGCCCATCGCGGCCAGCGCCGCCGCGTTCTCGTGGTCGTAGGCGGGCGCGCCCTCGTCCGACAGGGCGAGCAGCACCACGACCTGGACGCCCGCCGACGTCAGCGCCGCGACCCGCCGCAGCAGGTCCTCCCGCGCCCCGCCCTCGTACAGGTCGCTGATCAGCACGAGGATCGTGTCGTTCGGCCGCCCCACGAGGCCCTGGCAGTACGCGACGGCGCGGTTGATGTCGGTTCCGCCGCCGAGCTGCGTCCCGAACAGCACCTCCACCGGGTCGTGCAGCTGCCCGGTCAGGTCGGCGACGTTCGTGTCGAACACCACCAGCGACGTCCGCAGCGACCGCACCGACGCCAGCACCGCGCCGAACACGCTCGCGTACACCACCGACGCCGCCATCGACCCGCTCTGGTCGATCGCGAGGATCACGTCCCGCTCGACGGCCTGCCGCCGCCGCCCGTACCCGATGAGCCGCTCCGGGACGAGCGTCCCGTGCTCGGGCAGGTAGTGCCGCAGGTTCGCGCGGATCGTCCGCTCCCAGTCGACGTCGGCGAGCCGTCTCGGCCGCAGGACCCGCGCCGACCGGTCCAGCGCGCCGCCGACCGCCGACCGCGTCCGCTGCGCCAGCCGCCGCTCGAGATCGCGGACGACCTTCCGCACCACCGCCCGCGCGGACTCCCTGGCCCGGTCGGGCATCACCCGGTTCAGCGAGAGCAGCGTCCCGACCAGGTGGACGTCCGGCTCGACGGCGTCCAGCATCTCCGGCTCCAGCAGCAGCCGGGTGAGGTCGAGCCGCTCGATCGCGTCCCTCTGCATGACCTGGACGACGCTCGACGGGAAGTACGTCCGGATGTCGCCGAGCCACCGCGCCACCGAGGGCGCCGAATCCCCGAGCCCGGTGCCGCGCCGTCCCCGCCGCGGCCGCCCCTCGTCGCCCCCGGCCCCGTAGAGCTTCTCCAGCGCCCCGTCCATCCGGGCGTCGTCGCCGGTCAGCGTCACCCCGGTCCCGTC
>NZ_SMKH01000422.1 GCF_004348515.1 Actinomadura sp. KC345
GGTGGGGCACAGGGGATGCCCGAGAGGCCCGAATGCCCTGTGCCATCGGTCCTACTCGCCAGTAGGAGGGTGTGACGGGTACGCGCCCGGGTAACCCGGCAGACAGGGGTCGCTAACTAGCTGGGAGGGCTGCCGTGGAGGGGCCGTTCATGCGGATCGAGGACAGCGGGCTGGTGATGCCGCTGCGCCCCGACGTGACGACGGTCGGGAGAGGGAGAGGAGTCGACGTACGCCTCGACGACCCGAGTGTGTCCCAATTGCACGCAGAGATCGTCCGACGCGGTCCGTACATCTACGTGGTGGACATGGGCCTGTCCCGTAACGGGACCCGAGTGAACGGCAGGCCGATCGCCCGCCGTGTCCTGGAGGACGGCGACGTCGTGAGCTTCGGCACGGCGCGCTGCCGACTGGGGGGAATCCCCCGTGAGGAGGTCGACCCGGACGTCGAGCTCCGGCGTGCCGTCGCACCCGAGCTCACCCGCCGCGAGGTCGATGTGCTGACCTCGCTCTGCCGTCCCGCACTGTCCGACGAGGCGTTCGTGGCCCCGGCCACGGCGCGCGACATCGCCGGAGAGCTGGTGGTGACGGAGGCGGCCGTCAAGCAGCACCTGCTGCGCCTCTACCAGAAGTTCCGGATCCCCGAGGGCGCCAACCGGCGCACGCGGCTCGCCAACGAGGTCATCGCGATGGGCCTCGTCCGGCCGCTGCCGCCGGTGCACGTCCCGCAGGGCCGCCCGCCGATGGACGGGCGGGTCCCCGGGGTCCGCGGCACGACCGAGACCCGTAGGGCGGGTACGGGCCACGGTCATGTCAACGGACCGAACCGCGCGGCGCCGAGCGCCGCGGGACGGAGGGCCAGCTGAGGTGAACGTGCGGTCGCCCTCTCCGGCAGCGCAGAACCACGAGGGCGATCGCTGAGCCGGACCCGGACGGGGCCGCGCGCGTGACGGCGCGGCCCCGTCCGGTGAGATCCACGGCGAAGGCCGCCACCAGGGTGCTGGTGGCGGCCTTCGCATGTGCTCGGATCAGCTGAGGCGGCCCTCGGCGGCCTCGACGACGTTGACCAGCAGCATCGCGCGCGTCATCGGGCCGACGCCGCCCGGGTTCGGCGCGACCCACCCGGCGACGTCGCGGACGTCGGCGGCGACGTCCCCGGCGAGCTTGCCGTCCACGCGGGACACGCCGACGTCCAGGACGGCGGCGCCCGGCTTGACCATGTCACCGGTGATGAGGCCGGGGACGCCGGCGGCGGCCACGACGATGTCGGCCTCGCGGGTGTGCGCGGCCAGGTCGCGGGTGGCGGTGTGGCAGAGCGTGACGGTCGCGTTCTCGCTGCGGCGGGTCAGCAGCAGGCCGAGCGAGCGCCCGACCGTGATGCCGCGGCCGACGACGGCGACCTCCGCGCCCTTGATCGGGACGTCGAAGCGGCGCAGCAGCTCGATGATCCCCTTGGGCGTGCACGGCAGGGGGCCGGGCTGCATGAGGACGAGCCGCCCGAGGTTCGTCGGGTGCAGGCCGTCGGCGTCCTTGGCCGGGTCGATGCGCTCCAGCACGCGCTGCTCGTCCAGGCCCTTCGGCAGCGGGAGCTGGACGATGTAGCCGGTGCAGGCGGGGTCGGCGTTCAGCTCGGCGACGGCGCCCTCGACCTCGTCCTGGGTCGCGGTGGCGGGCAGGTCGCGGCGGATGCTCTCGATGCCGACCTCGGCGCAGTCGCGGTGCTTCATGTTGACGTAGGAGTGGCTGCCGGGGTCGTCGCCCACCAGGACCGTCCCGAGCCCGACGGTCACGCCGCGCTCGCGCAGCGCCTCGACGCGCCCCTTGAGGTTCGAGCGGATGTCGGCGGCCGTGGCCTTGCCGTCCAGAATCTGTGCCGTCATGCGTTCCTCCGCGGTCTCGCCAGAGACCCGTCCACCCAGGCGCGCGGTGTCCGGACCGTCGTTCGCTCCCCGGTGGTGATCCACCTTGACCGCGCCAGTCGCGTGAAACCCATGGTAGCGAGCCGGCGGCTAGTCCTCGGAGCGGCGGCGCCAGGCGATCACGCGATCGGTGCCGTGCCACCCGAGCTGCGCCGCCAGGACCGCCGCGAGGAACGCCGCGAGCAGCCCGATCATCTGCCGCGACTCCATCAGCAACGCGTCAGCCCGATACACGACACCCACGACGACCGCCAAGATCACGTCCACACACGCCTCCAACAGAACGCTCGCGCCGGGGTCAAGGGAGGGTCATGGGGCGCGATCAGGCCGAGGCTACCTGCCCGGATCGGGTGAAGGACGAGGCGGTAAACCCGGTGCGGCGGTGTTCTGCGCCACACCGGGCCCTTGGCCGATCAATGAAAGAAGTGCCTGACGCCGGTGAAGTAGAGGGTGATTCCGGCCTTTTCGGCGGCGGCGATGACCTTGTCGTCGTTGACCGAGCCGCCGGGTTCGACGATCGCGCGCACGCCCGCCTCGGTCAGGACCTCCAGGCCGTCCGGGAAGGGGAAGAACGCGTCGGACGCGCCCACCGAGGACGCGGCGCGCTCGGACCCGGCCCGCTCGACCGCGAGCTTGGCGGAGTCGACGCGGTTGACCTGCCCCATGCCGACGCCGACGGTGGCGCGGTCCGCGGCCAGGAGGATCGCGTTGGACTTCACCGCGCGGACGGCCCGCCAGGCGAACGCCAGGTCGGCGAGCGTGGCCTCGTCGGCGGCGGCGCCGACCTTGAGCTCCCAGGTGGACGGGTCGTC
Organism: Actinomadura sp. KC345; assembly: GCF_004348515.1. Classification (GTDB taxonomy): domain Bacteria; phylum Actinomycetota; class Actinomycetes; order Streptosporangiales; family Streptosporangiaceae; genus Spirillospora. Next base: position 2,729 of record NZ_SMKH01000422.1, read on the forward strand.
GCCGGAGGCGACCACGCGGTCGACGTCCTGGAGCAGGACGCCGCCGTCGATCCGCCGGTACTCGGCCGGGTTCGCGGGGCCCTGCGGGCAGCGCAGCAGCCGGATGTTCTTCTTGCGGGTCAGGACCTCCAGGGCGCCGTCCTCGAAGCCGGGCGCGATCAAGACCTCGGTGAAGATCTCCGCGACCTGCTCGGCCATGGGGACGGTCACCGGGCGGTTCACCGCGATCACGCCGCCGAAGGCGGACAGCGGGTCGCAGGCGTGGGCCTTGCGGTGCGCCTCGGCGACGTCCGCGCCGACCGCGATGCCGCAGGGGTTGGCGTGCTTGATGATCGCGACGGCGGGGTCGGTGAAGTCGTAGGCGGCGCGGCGGGCGGCGTCCGCGTCCACGTAGTTGTTGTAGGACATCTCCTTGCCGTGGAGCTGCTCCGCCCCGGCCAGGCCGCCGCCGGAGCCGTCCGTGTAGAGGGCGGCGCGCTGGTGGGGGTTCTCGCCGTAGCGCAGGACGTTCGCGCGCTCCCACGTCGCGCCGAGGAAGTCGGGCCACTGCGCTTCGGCGGCCGTCTCGTCGGGCGCGTAGGTGCTCGCGAACCACGACGCCACGGCCACGTCGTAGGACGCGGTGTGCGCGAACGCGCGGGCGGCCAGGCGGCGGCGCTCCTCCAGGGTGAAGCCGCCCGCCTTCACGGCGTCCAGGACCGTCCCGTAGGCGGTCGGGTCGACGACGACGGAGACGCTCGCGTGGTTCTTCGCGGCGGCGCGCACCATCGTGGGGCCGCCGATGTCGATCTGCTCGACGCACTCGTCCGGCGCCGCGCCCGACTCGACCGTGTCGGCGAACGGGTACAGGTTCGCCACGACCAGGTCGAACGGCTCGACGGCCAGGTCGTCGAGCTGCTGGACGTGTTCCTCCTTGCGGCGGTCGGCGAGCAGGCCCGCGTGCACCTTCGGGTGCAGGGTCTTGACCCGGCCGTCCAGGCACTCGGGGAATCCGGTGAGCTTCTCCACCCTCATCACCGGGACCCCCGCGGAGGAGATCCGTCCCGCTGTAGAGCCGGTCGAGACGATCTCCACGCCCGCCTCGTGCAGGCCGCGGGCCAGCTCTTCCAGCCCGCTCTTGTCGTACACGCTGATCAGTGCGCGCTTAATCGCCACCCGACTCACCGGCCGAACTCCCCTCTTGATCGGTCGCACCGTTCCCGGACCCGTCACCACAGGTCCGGCACTTCATCGAGACCCGCCTGCCGCGCTCGGTCCAGCCGTCGCGGGCGAGCCGCCCGACGACGTCGACCAGGAGGCGCCGCTCCACCTGCTTGATCCGCTCGTGCAGGGAGTCTTCGTCGTCATGCCAGCCCACGGGGACCGTCTCCTGGGCGATGACGGGTCCGGTGTCCACGCCTTCGTCGACGAAGTGAACCGTACAGCCCGTCACCTTCACCCCGTACGCCAGGGCGTCCCGTACGGCGTGGGCTCCGGGGAACGACGGCAGCAGCGCCGGATGGGTGTTGACCGTCCGGCCGCCGAACCTCGCCAGGAAGCGCGGCCCCAGGATCTTCATGAACCCGGCGGACACCACCAGGTCCGGCTCGTGCTCGGCGACCGCCTCGGCCAGCGCCGCGTCCCAGTCGTCGCGAGACGCGAAATCCGGGATGCGGAGGGTGAACGTGGGCAATCCCGACCGTTCGGCGCGGGCGGTTCCCCCGATATCGGGGCGGTCCGCCCCCACGGCCACGACTTCCGCCCCGTAGGCTGGATCCGCGCACGCGTCGAGCAGCGCTTGTAGGTTGGTCCCCGCGCCGGAGACGAGGACGACGAGCCGGGCGGACACCATGACTCCCTGGTGGACGGCGGTGTTGTTCGGGCCACCAGGAAGCCTATCGGGCCGGTTCGGCGCACCCTGAAAGCAGACCACGCGGAAGCGGGCCATCCGGAAATCCGCACCAGGCCAGGAGGAAAACGACGTGAGCGAGCAGCCGGGCCCTCCGGCCCCGCCCGAAGACCGCCCCGACGGGCGGCCGGAGGGGCGGCCGCCCGCGGGACCGTCCAAGATGCAGCAAGGCGGGTGGCGGGCCCTGTGGCTCGGCGGCATCGCGCTGCTGACGGCGTTCTTCTTCTATCCGCTCGGCGTCGTGCTGGGCATCGCGGCGCTGGTCGTGGGCATCCGCGCCCGCCGCGCGGCGCGCGGCTCCGGGAACGCCGCCCCCGGCGCCGTCCCCGGCATCGTGCTCGGCTCGGTCGGGCTGCTCTTCTCGGCGCTGTCGGTCGCGATGACGATGTTCCTGTGGTCGGAGATGAGCGCCTACCAGGAGTGCCTGAGCACGGCCAACACCGCCACCGACGAGCAGAGCTGCCAGGACGAGTTCTACCCCAAGATCGAGGACAAGCTCGGCCTGCCGGCCGGCAGCATGGAGAAGTACGGCGACCTGCTCTGACGGCAGGTCCGCCTACTCGCGCTACTCGTCCGGCCCGTCCTGCTCGCGGTCCTCGCGGAGGACGTAGATCGCGCCGCCCCGGGTCTCGGTCCGCCCCGGGTCCTCGGGCGGCAGCGGTGCGGGCGGCGGCTCCGCGGCCCGCGGCTCGTCCGGCGGGTCGTCGACCAGATGGCCTTCGAC
>NZ_SMKH01000423.1 GCF_004348515.1 Actinomadura sp. KC345
CCCACACCCACACCAGCGATACAACCGAACACATCCCCCCGCCCCGGTCGTCCGCTCCGCCTCCGACCTTGAATCCCATCCGCAGGCCGGGGACTGTACGGTTTCTGGCTCTGTCGCTCTTTCGGTGGTAGCGGAGGGTGAGGGTCATCCGAGGAGGATGCGGTGACGTAGGAGGGGGAAGCCTGCACGTCCGTACATCTGTCTCTTGATCATCTTGGTTTTGGTGTTGACGCCCTCGGTTCCGCCGTTGTGGTATTCGCTGGTCAGAGCGGCATGGACGGCGTCGAGGTCGAGTCGGAGGCCGCGGATGAACGAGTGCACGTGCGACAGGTTCGCCTTTTCGGCTGCGCTGATCCACTCGTGCAGCCTGTCTCCGTTGTCAGCAGCAGGGGCCAGGAGCCGGGCGAAGGCGCGGACCAGTGCGGCGAGGCTGCTCATCTCCGGGCAGGCGCCGGTGGTCTTGGCGAGGAGTTCGTGCTGGTCGGGCTTGAGATTGTCGGGGCGGGCGAGCAGGAGCCGGGCGAGGCGGCGGGGTGACAGACCGGGGCGGTCGTCCTCGACACGGCCCTGGGTGATGTAGCGGTAGAGAAGGCTCTGGCTGCCGGTGTAGCCGCGTTCGCGGATCTCGCGCATTCCGCCGTCGAGTCTGCGCAGGCGGGAGGCACCGGCCCAGCAGCCGCTGTGGACGGCGACCTCCTTGCCGGCGGCCTGGGCGAAGTTGTGCCAGATATGCCACCGATCCCCGACCTGCAGTGCGTCGGGCAGGGCCTGGTGCACTGCGTCGGCGTAGCCCGCGGCGCCGTCCCGGCAGACGACCTGCACGCCCGGATGCTCGCGCAGCCACGCTGCAAGGGTGTCGGACCTTCGGTCGGGCAGGACATCGACACGCCGGCGGGTCTCGGCGTCGATCAAGATAGTGGCGTAGGTCCTGGAGCGCCGCAGACAGAAGTCGTCCACGCCCAACACCCGCGGCGTCGCCACCACCGGTAACGGGATCCGCAGCAGAGCCCGCAGGGCGGTGTGACGGGATATCGGCGCTCCCAGCACGGCCAGCAGCCGAGCCCCGGCCCGGCCCGCCAACTCCCGCACCACCGCCCCGACCTGGGCGGTCAGCCGGACGGTTCGCCGCTGGTACCGCTCCAGCAGCCCGGGGAACTGTTCCCGGAACGTCCGCCGGGGGCACCGCCAGTCCCGGCACGCAAGCCGACGCACGCGCACATCCAGCACCACCGGCCGTCCATCGACAGGCACATCGGCCACGGTCCGCTCGCACCACCCATGGACATGAGCGCTCTCGACCGCGCATACCGGGCAAGGCACCGGCACCTTCCGGCTGCGGGCCCGCACCCGAATCAGCTCGCCATCATCCGTCACATCGTCGATGACCAGGCCGGACAAGCCCGAGAACACCACATCAACAAGCCCGTCACCCTTGATCACCCCTCAGCGTGACGGGCTGACACCCTCCGCTACCACCGAAACTGCGACAGAGCCAACTTTCAGACAGTCCCTCAGGTGGCGGGGTGGTGCTCGCCCAGCAGATCAGTGAGGCGAGGGAGCTTTGCGCGACGCTGTTCGATGTCGTCGTAGTCCCAGCGTTCGTCCTCAGGGAAGGCGTCGTAGATGCGGTAGAGGCCCCGCGCCTCAAGGGCGTCATCAAGTCCTTCTTCTTGTCTGGTGGCGCGGGCGTAGGCGTTGAGCGCGATGTAGTTCATGCTTTCCCATTCCGGCCACTCCTCGTCGGTCCACTGCGACCTGTGGCGTCCGGCGAGGCGGCGGACTTCATGGGTGTCGGCGAGGGCGTCCGGATGGGCGGCGACGCGTTCGAAGGTGTCGTGGCCGAGGCCGATGAGCCAGGGCTGGAAGTACCAGAAGCTGTCGTCGGAGCACCAGCCCTGAAAGATGTTCCAGGCAGCGCCCCACATGTGTCGGGTGTCGACCCGCTTTCGTTGGGCCGTGAGGTGCAGTTCGAACTCGATGATCTCGGCGACCGGACGATGTGCGAGGCGCGCGGTGAGCCATTCGGTGCGTTGGTCCTGGCCGATGTTCTCGGCCGTGGACTGGTGAATGAGTGTCCAGAAATCTTCGAGTGTCATGGCGGCAAAGTACCGCTCTGCCGGACTTCCACGATCGGCAGGAGCACCGCGCCGGCTGGGCGTTGAAAGTCGCGCGGAGTAGGCCCGGCGGGGGTGGAGACGTTGACGAGCTGCTTGAGGAGTTCGTCCAGGGCGGCTTGACCGTCGTCGACTGCGGCGCGTTCGTCATCGGTGAGCGGGATGGCGGTGACCACGCGCTGCAGATTGGTCTTGGCCTCTAGGAACTGCGCGTTCCTTGGGGGTGTAGAAGTCACACTTGGCGCAGGCCGTCCGGTGCGGGCACTGTTCGAAGAAGGTGTAGTTGCAAAACCCGTGGCCCCAGGTCGTAGTCCTGCCAGGGCTCGCCAGCGGCTGCGGCGCCGTGCTCGACGGCTTCCCGGTCGACGAGCATCTCGATGGTGCGGACGTTGCGGGCGAAGTAGCCCGCGTCGTCGTAGGCCTTGGTGAGCGTGTTCGAAGTGATCTTGGCGTGGAACTGGACGGATTGCGGGGAGCGGTGTCCGAGCCAGGCCTGCTCGGGGCCTCGTCCAAGAATGGGTTGGAAGGGCGGGAATCTTCGGAGGTACGGTCCTTCGGTGGATGAATCGGATGGGCATTTCGGGGAGAAGGTCGCGGCGTCGTACGACGAGGGTTCGGCGGAGATGTTCGCACCGGAGGCCGTGGAGCCGGTGGCCGAGGTTCTCGCGGAACTCGCCGGTGGCGGGCGCGCTCTGGAGTTGGGGATCGGGACGGGGCGCATCGCGCTGCCGTTGGCGCGCCGTGGTGTCGAGGTCCACGGCATCGACATGTCGCGGGCGATGGTGGCACGGCTTCGCGCCAAGCCGGGCGGTGACGCGGTCGGGGTGACGGTCGGCGACTTCGCCACGACCCGCGTGGACGGGACGTTCTCCGTCGCCTACCTGGTGTTCAACACGATCATGAACCTGACGGCGCAGTCGGCCCAGGTGGATTGCTTCCGCAATGCGGCGGCCCATCTCGAGCCCGGCGGCAGCTTCGTCGTCGAGGTCACGGTCCCGCAGCTGCGCCGGCTTCCGCCCGGACAGGACGTGGTGCCCTTCCACGTCAGTGAGACGCGGTGGGGGTTCGACGTCTACGACGTGGCCACTCAGGCGATGAGCTCGCACCACATGGAAATCGCGGACGGCCGTGGCGAGTACCGCTCGATTCCGTTCCGGTACGTGTGGCCGGCGGAGCTCGATCTGATGGCGCAGCTCGCCGGGCTTCGGCTGCGTGACCGCTGGGACGGCTGGACGCGCGAACCCTTCACGAGCGAGAGCCTCCAGCACGTCTCCATCTGGGAGAAGCCTTCCTGACGTCCGAGGGAGCCGGTGACTGGCGAACAGGAATGAACACGCCCAGGGAGATGATCAGGCCGAGTTCGGTTGTGCTGGCGAGGGGAGGCCCGTCACGCCGGGGTGGGCGAAGGCCGGTCCCGGCAGTCGGCACACGTGCGGCGTCCCTGCGGTGACATGACTCTGGGCCGCCCGAAACGGACCACCGGCCAGGACGCCAGACGTGGTCCGATGAGGCCGCCGGTGTAGGGGACGCCGAACGTCAGGGCGTACTGCCAGGGCGGATCCGCGGCGGCCGAGCATGAGGACGGCGAGGAGCGTTCCCTCCGACGACAACCGTCGCTCGTCATGAAGTCGCTGCCTTCGGCGGGGCGCTCTCGCCCGGCCTTCACGCGGCCGACGCGATCAAGAAGCCGATGCCGATGTGCCCTAGGCACTCGTTCATCGCCCATTGCAGGCGATCCGGGGCGTCCTTCATCTCCGCCTCGATGGCGTCGAGCAGTCCCGCGAGATCGAGGCCCTCGGGCTTCTTCCTCACGCGTTCGGCGGTCAGTGCCCAGCCGGCGCTCGCGACCACCGGATCCGGATCGGCGGACCAGGCCAGGCGCAGCCCTTCGGCGTGCGGGTTCTTCTTCACCACATAGTTCACGAGCCAGTCGTGGACTTTGGGGGTGCGCGCCTCGCGCACCATGGCGTCCAACTCGTCACGCTCGAACGACTTCGGACGGCAGATCAGGGTCGCCAGCAGTCTCGCAGCGGAGTCATCGGTCGCCCAGAGGCGGCGCGCAAGTTCCTGCTGTGTCTTCAGCCGCTTGGCGAGCGCGCGGAGCTTGCCGAGGTTCACACCGTGATCATCGCCGTGTTTCTCGTTCACCGCGCGTGTCTTCGGGTCCGCGAGCTCGGCCAGTTGTGTCAGCACCTCGGCCGCCAGCTTCTCGGTCAGAGCCGTCTCGGCCATCGCAGCCTCCTGTCCCACGGGCAGGATTCAGCCTAGGGCGGAGGTCGGCCTCCTGCCGTCCGCTCCGGCCAGGCCGCGGGGCGCCGGCACGAAATCCGGCGCTCGCACAGGTCCCCATGCTCAGCCGCCCAGGGAGCGGAGTTTCTCGGTGAGCGTGGGGCGCAGCTTCTTCAGGCAGAGCACCGGGAGGTAGCCGCCGTCGCTCGTCATGAAGTGGGTGCCCTCGGCGGGGCACTCCTGCTTGCTCTTCACGCGGCCGACGACCTTCGCGACCGCCTTCTCCGTGCGGCAGTCGGCCTTGGGCAGGGCGCCGATGTTGAACGAGGGGTCGGCGATGCAGTCGCCGGTGGCCAGCACGCCGCCGCCCGCGCCGAGGCACACCACCGGGCGCGTGATCCCGCCGCCGCTCCAGGACCGCAGCTTCATGGTCTCCAGCGTCTTCGCCGGGCAGGACTGCTCCGAGCCGGCGCGGGCGATCACCTTGCCGTACCACTCGGAGCCGGAGCAGGGCACTTCCTTGCCGCCGATGCCGATGGAACCGCCGCTGACGCAGTCGCCGGCGGCCAGCAGCGCGCCGCCCGCGCCCGGGTCGCCGGGGTGCGGGCCCTCGATGTTGCGGACGCAGGCCTCGTAGTAGCGCTTGCTCTCGGTCTCGACCGTGACGTTGGTGACGCCGTCGGTGCCTTCGGGGCACTCGGGCTCGGCCCTGCTGCCGAACCGGTAGGCCGTGGCCTCGCCCTCGCCGGTGACCTTGAGCACCGTGGCCTTGGCCTCGGGGCCGTCGCACTTCACTCGCGTACTGGCCGGGATCTTGTTGCCCGCGTCCATCCCGAAGGCCGCGTCGATGCACTGCTCGGCCTTCAGCGGTCCGGTCAGCCGGTCTCCGGCCGCCTGGAACATCGCGAAGCCGGCGCCTCCGATGACGAGCACGGCCGCGAGCCCGACGACCGCCAGCACGATCGGCGACGGCCGCTTGGCGCGGGGCGGGGCG
>NZ_SMKH01000424.1 GCF_004348515.1 Actinomadura sp. KC345
GCAGGACGCCGAGCGGCTGGCCGAGCATCGGGCCGAGCTCCAGGTCGCGGGAGTCGCAGGGATGCCGCACGACCCCGGCGTCCAGCGCGCCTTCCGCGAGCGCGCGGACCTGCTCGGCCGTTCCCGTCTCCCGCAGGTCGAGCCGCAGGTCCGGACGGCGGGCGCGGAACGCGGCGATCAGCGCGGCGACGATCGTGCCGCCGAGGTCGCTCGGCAGCCCGGCCCGCACCGTGCCGACCTCGCCGAGCCTCGCCCGCTCGGCGACGGAGTAGACGCGATCCACGCGGGTGAGGATGTCACGGGCCTCGTCCAGCAGGAGCCTGCCGGGCGCGGTCAGCTCCACTCTGCGGCTGGACCGGTCGAACAACCGGACGCCGAGTTCGCGCTCCAGCCGCTGGATACGCTGGCTCAGCGGCGGCTGCGCCATGCCGAGACGCTCCGCCGCACGGCCGAAATGCAGCTCCTCCGCCACGATGACGAAGCACTGAAGATGGCCGACGACGTTCACGAGCAGCAACGATATCAATCCGCCTATCTCTGTGACACTGATATCAATCTTGGACATTTCGGCGTGCGGCTGGTGTCCTTGTGCCTTGATCAGGAGGACCCCGCCGGCGTGACTCCGGCGAGGAGCCCCGCGAGGAGACCCCGTCAAGGGGGCGAAAGGAGATCGAGGATGCACCGGACCCGTGTGATCATCGCCGCGGCGGTCGCGGTGGTGGTCGTGATCGTGGGGGCGGGAGCGGTGTGGTTCCTGCGCCGGGGAGACGGCCCGCGGGACGCCGCGGAGCGTTTCCTCGCCGCCTGGAGCGGCGGCGACGTCGCCGCGATGAGGACGCTGACCGACGGCCCGCCCGCCGACTTCGACAAGCGCGTCGCCGCCATGCGCACCGACCTGGGCGTCACGCGCCAGCGCTACACCGTCGCCTCGGTGGGGGACGCGGACGGCGGCAAGGCGGGCGGCGCCTACACCGCCGAGCTGACGCTCGCGGGCGACCGGACCTTCACCTACGACGGGGCTCTGCCGCTCGTCGAGCGGGACGGGGAATGGCGCGTCCGATGGTCGACGCAACTCCTGCACCCCGACCTCAAGGAAGGGCAGAAGCTGGTCGCGTCCCGTGCCTGGTCCGACCGCGCTGCCGTCCTGGCGGCGGACGGCAGCGACCTGAGCGCCTCGGACTCCGGGTCCGCCCGGCAGCTCGCCGGGCCGCTCGGGCCCCTGTCGGCCAAGGCGGCGAAGGAACTCGGCGCGCCCTACCGCGAGGGCGACACGGCCGGCGCGGACGGCCTGCAGCGGCAGTACGAGCGTCGGCTCGCCGGCACGCCCGCGCTCGCCGTGCAGATCGTCGACGGCCAGGGCAACGCGGTGAAGACCCTGCAGCGGTTCGGCGGCAAGGGCGGCCAGCCCGTGCGGACGACCATCGACCCGAAGGTGCAGACCGCCGCCGGGGAGGCGCTCGGCGACGCGAAGAAGAACGCCTCCATGGTCGCGCTGCGCCCGTCCACCGGGGAGATCCTCGCCGTGGCGAACAAGCCCGGCGGCTACAACCGCGCCCTGATGGGCCAGTACCCGCCCGGCTCGACGTTCAAGATCGTCACCGCCGCCGCCCTGGTCGCGGACGGGGTGAGCCCCCGTACGGGCGTCGCCTGCCCGGCCACCACCAAGATCGGCGGGCGCTCCTTCCACAACTACGAGGACGAGGACTTCGGGACGATCCCGTTCCGCGAGGCGTTCGCGCACTCGTGCAACACCACGTTCGCGCGCCTGGCCGTGGACAAGCTCGGCCAGGAGCGCCTCGCCCAGGTCGCGGGCCAGTTCGGCTTCAACGTCCCGATCATCGCCGGGCTCCCGGCCGTCCGCGGCGCGTTCCCCGGAAACAAGGACGACGCCGCGTTCGCGTCGGCGTCCTTCGGCCAGGGCCGGGTGCTGACCAGCCCGCTCAACATGGCGGGCGTGGCCGCCGCGGCGGCCGACGGCACCTGGCGCTCGCCCCGCATCGTCGACGCGGCGCTCGCCGCGCAGGCCGCCGACGCCGGGGGCCGCAAGCCGGTGCAGCCGAGGAAGCTGGAGCCCGCGGTCGGGAAGGCCCTGCAGGCCCTGATGCCGGCGGTCGTCAGCGAGGGCACCGCGTCCGACGTCGGCTTCCCGGCCGGGACCGCAGGCAAGACCGGGACCGCCGAGTTCGGGTCGGGAGCGGAACCGCCGACCCACGCCTGGTTCGTCGGCTACCGCAAGGACGTCGCCTTCGCCGTCATCGTCGAGGACGGCGGCACCGGCGCCGAAGCCGCGGCCCCCATCGCCGCGACGTTCCTGAAGGGACTCTGAACCTTCCCGGAGGGACTCTGAGCAGGGGCGGCGGTCACGCCGGCAGGCGCCCGCGGACGCAGGCGGCCAGGAGCGCGAGGACGGCCAGGCCGCTGAGCGCGGCCGCCGCGCCCGCGGCCCCGGCGTCGAAGAGCGCACCGACGGCCAGGGCGCCGGCGAAGGCCACCATCCCGGCGAGGAACGACGACGTCCCGAGGTACGCGCCGACCCGTTCGGGCGGCGCGTGCCGCGCGACGACCTGGAAGATCGACGGCTGCATGAGGCCCGTCCCGAGCCCGCCGAGTACGGCCGCGGCCAGCAGCCCCGCGGCCTGCGCGGTGTCTCCGCCCCCGGCGAGCCCGTCCGCGAGGGAGGCTCCGTCCAGCGGGACGAGCGCCAGGTACCCGGCGCCGGAGAGGACCAGCCCGGCCCGCAGGACGCCGGGCCGGCCGGCGCGCCCGCCGGAGGCGCACCAGGGCTGGACGGCGGCGACCACGGCCGCGGCGACGCAGAAGAACAGGGTCGTCCAGCCGGAGGTGAAGCCCTTCAACGGGACGACGGTCGTGGTCCCGCCGACGAGCAGGGTGGACGGGCCGGCGATCACGGCGAACCGGAGGAACGGGCGGTCGCGCACCACCGCGCCGATGCTCCGCGTCAACGTCCGGGGCGCCGAGGCCCCGGGCAAGCGCGAGGAGGCCGGGAGCAGCAGGAAGAGCGCGGCGGCGGCGGCCCACATCGCCGCCGCGGCGGCCGCGAGCGCGGGGAACCCGCCGGCGCCCAGCAGGACCAGGCCGGCCGGCGGGCCGACCACCGCGGAGACGTGCCCGCCGACCAGGTAGGCCCCGTACCCGCCCGAACGGCGCGCGGGCGACAGTCCCGCGACCACCGACTGGGCGGCCGGATGGTAGACGGCGCCGCCGGCGCCGAGCAGGACGGCCGCCGCGGTCAGCCCGGCGAGCCCGTCCGCCGTGCCCAGCAGCGCGAACCCGCAGGCGCGGAGCACGCACGCGAGCGTCCCGGCCCGGGGTGCGCCGAGCGCGTCCGTCAGCGCCCCGACCGGCAGCAGCAGCGCGTACTGGATGAGGAGCCGGGCGCCGAGCACCAGGCCGATCGTCCCGGCGGCCAGCCCCACGCCGTCGCGCAGATGGGCGACGACGTGGGCGAACACGGAGTAGAAGCCGAGCCCGACGGCGACCTGGACGGTGGCCATCACGAGGATGGTCCGGCGGTCGGCGGACCTCCCGCCGGGGGACGGGCCCCGGGCCTGAAGCGGACGCGCGGACGCGGTGGAACGGCCCGGGACCATGGTGCCGCTAGCCCGCCGGCCGCAGCGCGCGGACCAGGACGGAGGCGGCCTTCGCGATCGCGGCCGGGTCCTCGGTGCCGTCCGCCGCCCGCCGGTTGGTCGTGACGACGATGATCAGCGGCGCGCCGCCGCCCGGAGGCCACGCCACCGCGATGTCGTTCGCGGTGCCGTAGGTGCCGCCGGTGCCGGTCTTGTTGCCGGCGGTCCAGCCCTCCGGCAGCCCGGCGCGGATGCGGTCGGCGCCGGTCTCGCTGGCCTTCATCCAGCCGATCAGGCGTGTCCGGTCGGCGGGCGCGAGCGCCGTCCCGGTGGTGAGCGTCCGGAGCCCGCGGGCCCAGTCCCGGGGCACGAGGGTGTCGCGCCGCTCCCCCGGCTTCCAGTCGTTGAGGGCGGTCTCCCAGCGGTCATGCCGGCTGCGCCGGTCACCGAGCGAGCGGAAGAACGCGGTGTCGCCCGCGGGGCCGCCGATCTGCTTCAGCACCAGGTTCGCGGCGGTGTTGTCGCTGACGGTGATCGCGGCGCGGCACAGTTCGGCGACGGTCATGCCGGTCTTCACGTGCTTCTCGGTGACGGGGGAGTGGTCGACGAGGTCGGACTCCTTGTAGCGGATGACCCGGTCCATCAGGCCGGGATCCGAGCGGCGGGCCTTCTGCAGGACCGCGCCGCACACCACGGCCTTGAACGTGGACAGGAACGGGAAACGCTCGTCGGCACGGTATCCGACGCCGCGGTTGCTCGCGGTATCGATGGCATACGCGCCGATGCGCACCTGACGGGTCTTCTCGAGCGCGCGAAGCTGCTTGCCGACCGCGCTCTGGGACGGGGCGGCGGCGTCCGGCGACGATCGCAACCCGGCGGTGGCGCTCTGCGGGATCGCGTTATCGGTCTCGGGGCCACCGCCGCATCCGGCGGCCGAGCCGAGGAGGGAGAGCGCGAGACCGGTGGTCCCGAGGACGGTCCTGAATCGGGCTGATCTTGTTCGCATACGGCGAGCACACCAGTCCGCTCCGACGATGTCCAATATTGATATTGGGGGAGAATCAATATCGTTTCGCATATGAATGCCGTGTGAGCTGTGGATATGTCCAACGCTACAGCCGATCTCGGCGCTTGCAGAATCCGCGGGGCCAGGCTCCGGTCATCGGGCCGGTGGTGCCGCCGCCGTGGAGTCGCGGACGATCAGCTCGCCGGGAAGGACGCGGGGGGCCGGGCGGCCGCCGGCCAGAAGGTCGAGCAGGGCCGTCATGCCCTGCGCGCCGAGTTCCTCGGCGGGGAGCCGGACGGTGGTCAGTTCGGGTTCCAGCGCGGTCGCGAGGAGCACGTCGTCGACCCCGGTGACCGACAGGTCCGCCGGGATGTCCAGGCCGCGCGCCCGCGCCGCCTTGTAGGCGCCCGCGGCGATCAGGTCGTCGTCGCAGACGAGCGCGGTCGGCCGGTCGGGGTCGTCCAGCAGCCGCCCGGCGGCGGCCTTGGCCGAGCCGACGTCGATCGCGCAGGCGGACCGGGTCGGCCGCCCGCCGGGCAGGGCCGCGACGGCGGCGGCGAGCGCGTCGCCGCGGGCGTGGAACGTCCACTGGTCGACCGCGGCGGCCACATGCCCGATCCTCCGATGCCCGAGCCCGGCGAGATGCGCGACGATCGTCCGCATCCCGTCGGCGACCCCGAAGTCGACCGTGGGAACGTACGCCCCGGCTCCCCGCTCGTCTCC
>NZ_SMKH01000425.1 GCF_004348515.1 Actinomadura sp. KC345
CGCGTGCGGTGCCGGTGGTGAGCAGGACGCGCCGGGTGGCCACGGCGGCGGCGGCACCCGCGGCGGCCGCCAGGGCGCCGACGGCGATCTCGGTGCGGGTGATCGAGGACGCCAGGGCGAGGTATCCGGCCAGCAGCACCGTCCACCAGGCCAGCGGTTCGGCGGCGCGGCGGGGGCGGCTTGCGGCGATGTCGCGGCGGTCGGGCATGGCCTGCGGCATACCCGGACGGCCGGTTTCAACCGTCCCCCGCCCCGGACGGAGCGCCCCGGTGGGACGGGGCCGATGTTTGCCCACGCCCGGCGGGGTAGGCGTTCCGGAGGCCCGTTCCGGCGACCCGGGGAGGGACAGGGAGGCGTCGATGACCAGATTCGGGTACTTCCTGTCCACCGAGGAGCACGCGCCGGGAGAGCTGGTGCGGCAGGCGCGGACGGCCGAGCGCGCCGGGTTCGAGGCGCTGTGGATCTCCGATCATTTCCACCCCTGGCTGGACGAGCAGGGCCAGGCGTCGTTCGTGTGGTCGGTGATCGGGGCGGTGTCGCAGGTGACGTCGCTGCCGATCGGGACGGCGGTGACGTGCCCCCTGGTGCGGACCCATCCGGCGGTGGTCGCGCAGGCTGCGGCCACCAGCGCGGTGCTGACCGGCGGCCGGTTCACCCTCGGCGTCGGGACGGGCGAGTTCCTCAACGAGCACATCGTCGACGCGCGGTGGCCGGTCGCCGCCGAGCGGCTGGACATGCTCGAGGAGGCCGTGGACCTGATGCGGCGGCTGTTCACCGGCCGGCAGGTCACCCACCGCGGCGAGCACTACCGGGTGGACACCGCGCGGCTGTACACGCTCCCGGACGACCCCCCGCCGATCTTCATGTCGGGTTTCGGGGGGAAGGCGGCGCGGCTGGCCGGGCGGATCGCCGACGGGTTCATCTGCATGATGCCCGACGAGGAGCTGGTGAGGGAGTACCGGCACGGCGGCGGCGAGGGCAACCCGGTCCAGGGCGGGCTGAAGGTGTGCTGGGGCCCCGACGAGGGCGAGGCGCGCCGGACCGCGCTGCGGCTGTGGTCCAGCGACCACGTGCCGGGCGAGGCCAAGCAGCAGCTCCCGCTGCCGCGGCATTTCCGGCAGCTGTCGCGGCTGGTGACCGAGGACATGGTGGCCGCGCGGGTGCCGTGCGGGCCCGACCCGCGGGTGCACGCGGCGGCGCTGCGCGCCTATGCCGACGCCGGGTACGACGACGTGTTCGTGACGCAGATCGGACCGCGGCAGGACGGCTTCTTCGACTTCTACGCCGGTGAGGTGCTGCCGCGGCTGCGCGGCGGCTGAGCCGGCACGCCCGGGGCGACGCCCCGGGCGGCACACCCCCCGATGGAAGGACGGAAGATGAACACCCCCTCGGTGCCCGGTGACGGGCCCGGCAAGGCGAGCAGGAACGCGACCGGCGCCGCCGCCAAGACCGGCGCGGGCAAGGCGACGGCGGGCAAGGCCGGTCAGGCCGCGAGGTCCGGTGCGGGAACCGCGCAGAAGACCGCCGGAGGTGCCGCCAAGGGCGCGAAGGGCGCGACGGAGGGCGCCGCCAAGGGCGCCAAGGGCGCGGCGCAGGGAACGGCGCAGGGCGTCCAGAAGGGCGCGGCGCAGGCCGGCGGGCAGGTGGCGGCGCTGCCCGGGCGGGTGGCCGGGCTGGCCCGGCTAATGACGCTCGGGCGGCTGCTGCGCGCGGTCCCGGTGGCGGCGGCCGGTGTCGCGGGCGTCGTCGTCGGGCGGCTCACGGCACGCAAACGCTGACACGCCCGGCGCGGCGTACGAACGCCCCCCCGCGGGGCCGCCTCTGGTTGCGGAGGCGGCCCCGCGGGGGGCGTTCCTGTGCTCCTTGACCGGCGGGTGACCGAAACAGGGTGGGCAGTTTAGGGAGATCGGTGCGGGTACAGGGGTGAGGTGAACGATCCCAGAACACCCCAAAAGGCAACGAACCCCCCAGCAAGGGAGATGATGACATGACTGGGCCGGTCGCCCAGCAGACCTCGGGCAGCAACTACGTCCAGCGCGGCGGAAGCGGCAGCAGCCTCGCCGACGTCATCGACCTGATCCTGGAAAAGGGCCTGGTCATCGACATCTACGTCCGGGTCTCGCTGGTGGGCATCGAGCTCCTCACCATCGACGTGCGGATCGTCGTCGCCAGCGTCGACACCTACCTGCGGTTCGCCGAGGCCGTGAACCGCCTCGACATCGCCAACGACGGCACACAGGGGCTGCCGCAGTTCCTGGCGGGCGCGCAGGAGTCGGGCGCCAAGAAGAAGACCCGCGGCGCACTGGAAGGCGCGGGGGAGCGGCTGAAGGAGACCTTCGGCGGCGAGGACGACTCCGAGGACGACAAGCAGCCCGCACGGCGCCGCTCGTCCCGCAAGAAGGAGGACGAGGAGTCATGACCACGCCGCAACCCCCGGACGGCCCGGCCCCCGGGGGGACCCCCCAGTACGTGTACGGGGTGACCCGCTCGGGCGCGGCCCTCCCGGACGACGTGAACGGCTTGGACGACCTGCCGGTCACCCTGGTCGAGGACGGCGGCGTGTGCGCCGCAGTCGTCAGCGACCTGCCGCGCGGCCGCGCACTCGGCGAACGCGCCGACCTGGTGGCCCACCAGCGGGTTCTGAACTCGCTCGTCGACGCCGGGACCGTGGTGCTGCCGTTCCGGTTCGGCGCGGCGCTGGCCGACCGCGCCGCGGTGGAGAAGGAACTACTGGCCGGCAACTCCGAGCGGTTCGGGCACATCCTGGACCAGCTGGACGGCAAGGTCGAGCTGCGCATGAAGGCCACCTACGTCCAGGACGCGGTGCTCCGCGAGATCATGGCGGCCGATCCGGAGATCGCCGAGCTGTCGCGGCGGCTGCGCGAGGTCCCGCCCGACGTCGCCGACGCCGTCTACTACGACCGGATCCGGCTCGGCGAGCTGATCGCGCAGTCGATGGAACGGCTCTGCGAGGTCGACGGGCGGGCGCTGCTCGACGGCGCCGCACCCGCGGCCGAGGCCGTCGCCGCCAAGACCCCGGTCCGCGAGGAGGACGTCCTGGACGCCTCGTTCCTGGTCCGCGCCGACCGCCGCGCCGAGTTCGAGCAGGCCGTGGACAAGCTGGCCCGCGATCACGCCGACCGCGTCAAGGTCCGGCTGATCGGCCCGCTGCCGCCCTACGACTTCGTCCCGGAGGAGTAGTCGATGGGACTGTTCACGGGGCTGGTGACGCTGCCGCTCGCGCCCGTGCGCGGCGTCGTCTGGCTGGCCGAGACGCTGACCGAGCAGGCCGAGGCGCAACTGTACGACCCGGGCCGGATCGCCGCGGAGATGCAGCAGATCGCCGACGAGGCCGCCGCCGGTGAGATCACCGAGGAGGAGGCCGCCGAGCGCGAGGAGGAGCTGATCCGCAGGCTGAACGAGGGCCGCGCCCGCGAGCAGGCCGGCGGGTAGGAGGCCCGTGATGATGTCCGCGTCCGAGGCCGCCAAGCGCGCGGCCGAGCACGTCACCGCGATGACCGGCCGCTGCGCCGAATGCGTGGTGGGCCTGGAACGCGCCGGCGAGGACGGCTGGCGTGTCCAGGTGGAGGTCGTGGAGACACACCGCATCCCCGACTCCGCCGACATCCTGGCGATCTACGAGACCGAGGTGGACGCGGACGGCGAACTGGTCGGCTACCGCCGCGCCCGCCGCTACCCCCGCGGACGAGTGGAGAGGGACTGAAGACCATTGAGTGAGTCCTGGACCGGGACCCGGTCGCCCGCACGGCCGATGTCCGGGGAGAAGACCTCGGCCAACCTGGCCGACCTGCTGGAACGCATCCTCGACAAGGGCATCGTGATCGTCGGGGACATCCGGATCAACCTGCTCGACATCGAGCTCCTGACCATCAAGCTGCGGCTGCTGGTCGCGTCGGTCGACCGGGCCAAGGAGATGGGCATCGACTGGTGGGAGCACGACCCGACGCTGTCGTCCAAGGCCCGGCAGGCCGAGACCGGCACCGGCGGCGAGGACCGCGCCCTGCAGGAGGAGAACCGGCGGCTGCGCGAGCGGCTGGCCGCGCTCGAGGCCGGCGACGGCGCCGCCGAACCCGCGCCCGCGGCCGAGCCCGCAGAGGCCGCAGGGAAGGCCGGTGACGCGCCGGCGTCGCGTCCCGGACGGGGGAAGGAGACCAGATCATGACCGACACCCGGTTCGCCGGCGACACCGCCGTCTACCTGTACGGCGTCGCCCGGGACCTGGACCCCGCCGCGCTCGGCGACGCCGCCGGGGTGGCGGGCGCGCCGGTCCGCGGCGTCGTCGCGGGCGGCCTGACCGCGCTGGTCAGCACCGTCCGGCTGGAGGAGTACGGCGAGGCGGCGCTGCGCGCCAACCTGGAGGACCTGGCGTGGCTGGAGGCCACCGCCCGCGCCCACCACGACGTGGTGGACCGCGCCGCGCACTCCGCCCCGACCGCGCCGGTGCGGATCGCGACCCTCTACCGCGACGACGCCCGCGTCGCCGAGGTCCTGGCGGCGCAGGGCGAGCGGTTCGGCGCGGTCCTGGACCGCATCACGGGCCGCTCGGAATGGGGCGTGAAGGCCTACGCGTCCCCCGAGACGATGCGCGGCGACCCGGCGGCGGCGCCGGGCGGCCGGGACCCCTCGGATCCCGGTGGGGGGCTCGCGCCGAGGGCCGAGTCCCTCACCGGCCCCAGCCCGGCCGGCTCCTCCGGCGCAGGCCCGTCAGCGGGGGTGGGGACGGCGTACCTGCGGCGCCGGCAGGACGAGCGCCGCCGCCGCGCCGACGCGGGACGCCGGGTGGGCGAGGCGGCCGACGGCGTCCACGCCGAGCTCACCGACCACGCCGTGGCCTCCCGGCACCATCCGCCCCAGGACCCGGGCCTGTCGGGCCGCCGCGACACCCAGATCCTCAACGCCGCCTACCTGCTGGACGAGGACCAGGCCGAGGGCTTCCTGGCGGTGACGCGGGCGGCGCCCGCGCGGCTGGACGGAATCGAACTGGAGGTGACGGGGCCGTGGCCGCCGTACTCCTTCATCGACACCGCCGACACCACGCCCGCACCCGACCCGCGGGACGCGTCCCGGTGACGGCCGTCCTGGACCACGCCGGCGACGCGCCGATGGAGCGGATCGCGCTGGTCGACCTGCTGGACCGGCTGCTGGCCGGCGGCGTCGTCATCGCCGGCGACCTGGTGATCTCGATCGCGGGCGTCGACCTGGTGCAGGTGTCGCTGAGGGCGCTGATCACCACCGTCCGCGACGAACTGCTCCCCGAGGAGGACCGACCGTGACCCGGCCAGACCGCGAC
>NZ_SMKH01000426.1 GCF_004348515.1 Actinomadura sp. KC345
GGGAATGGCGAAGGGGCCCGCGGGGAAAGGCGCAAAACGCCTGACCACACGGACCCCAGGACCCGTAGCGGGGGCAGGATTTGAACCTGCGACCTCTGGGTTATGAGCCCAGCGAGCTACCGAACTGCTCCACCCCGCGGTGATGGTTCAAGTCTAGGGCATCGGGAGGGGTGGTCGGTACGGGCGGTTACTTGGTGCAGGCGGGGACGTCGCCCTTGCCGGAGTTGATGTTGTTGAGGGCTTGGACGGCGCCGTGGACGGTGTCGGTGCGGACGAGCCGGAGGCCGTCGGGGCGGGTGGCGGCGGCGTCGGCGCAGTTGCCGGCGGGGGTGAGGAAGATCGTGGCGCCGGCTTCGCGGGCGGCGATCATCTTCTGCTGGATGCCGCCGATGGGGCCGACCTCGCCGTCGGGGGTGATGGTGCCGGTGCCGGCGACGAACTTGCCCTGGGTGAGGGGGCCGGGGGTGAGCTTGTCGATGATGGCGAGGCTGAACATGAGGCCGGCGGAGGGGCCGCCGATGTCGCCGACGCTGATGTTGATCTTGAACGGGAACGTGAACCGGTCGGACAGGACGATCCCGACGACGGGGCGTTCGCCGGTGGGGTCGGCGACGGTCTTGACGACCGCCTCCCGCTCCCGGCCGCCGCGCTTGTAGGTGATGGTGACCTCGCTGCCGATCTTGTGGTCGGCCATGCCGTCGACGACCTGGGTGACGCCGGTGGCCTTGGTGCCGTTCACGGCGGTGATCTCGTCGCCGGCCTTGAGGACGCCGTCGGCGGGGCGGCCCTTCTGGACCTCCTGGACGACGACGCGGGTGGTGACGTCGATGCCGAGTTCGCGCAGGGCGGCGGCCTCGGCGCTCTGCTGGGAGTTCTGCATCTGGCGGGTGTTCTCCTCGTCGACCTGCTTCGGCGACTCGTCGTCCGGGAAGATCGTTTCTTCGGGGACGATGGCGGTGTCGCCGGAGATCCAGCCGCGCAGGGCGCTGAACAGGTCGATGCGTCCGCCGGGGCCGCCGCGGTAGGTGACGGTGGTGAAGTTCAGGTGGCCCTCGCCGGGGTAGGTCTCGCGGCCGTCGATCTTGATCAGCGGCTGCCCTTTGTCGTCCGTGCCGAGGGTGTTCAGCGTGGGCCCGGGCTGCAGCGCCACATACGGGACCGGCATGACGGAGCCGACGACGGCGAGCACGAGAACGATCACGCTCGCGACGGTGAGCGTGGCGGCACGACGAGACATGCCGGAAACTCTATGCGGTCGGAGCGGTCAGCAGGCGCCGACCCATTCGTCGCCGCCGTCGGCGAACGTCTGGTGTTTCCAGATGGGGACCTGCGCCTTGAGGTCGTCGATGAGGGTCCGGCAGGCGGCGAACGCTTCGGCGCGGTGCGGGCAGGACGCGGCGACGACGACGGCGATGTCGCCGATCCGCAGGTCGCCGACGCGGTGGACGGCGGCGAGGCCGAGCACGGGGTGGTCGGCGGCGACCTTCTCCATGACGGTGCGCAACTGCTGCTCAACGGTGGGGTGGGCGCTGTAGGACAGGCCGCTGACGGCGCGGGCGTGGTCGGTGTCGCGGACGATGCCGACGAAGACGGCGACGCCGCCGGCGCCGGGCGCGCCGACGGCGGCGTACACCTCGTCGACGGACAGCGGCGTCTCCCGGACGCCGGCCAACCGGATCACGTCGGCGCCCTCGGCGCCGCCCTGCTCAACACCGTCTCGGCTCACGCTCCGCAGGCTACCCTTCCGCGGCGCCGCCCGGTCCGCCCGGTTCATCCGGTTCGAAGGTGGCGGCGAGGGCTTCGGCGAGGGCGGGGACGAGGTCGGGTCCGGCGAGGATCTCGTCGTCGGTGTCGTGGCGGCGCAGCCGGAGGGCGGAGTGCCGGGTGCCGTCGCGCAGGACCCCGACGACCATGCGGACGTCCTCGCGCCCGGGGTGGGACGCGGCGAACGCGGCGGCCTCCCCCTCGTCCTCGGGGATGTCGTTCTCGACGTCGGGCGGCAGCACGACCCGTTCCATGACCAGGGCGCACCCTTCGACCGCGTCCGGCCAGGCGATGGAGGCGAGGGCGTCCTCGACCGCGTCCCTTTCGGGGAGGGAGGGCTGCTCCAGTGCGGCTAGAGTGTCGGCGTCGGGAGACAGGCCGAGCTGGTCCGCGAGGTCGGGCTCGGCACGGCGCAGCTCGGTGCTCCGGACGAGGGCGTAGAGACGCGGCGCACTGTCCCAGCCTTCTTGGGCGGAATGACGCTCGAGGTCCAGCACTACTTCTTCCAGAAGACTCACGGGGCCATCTTTTCCACATTCGGTCCCGGGTGGTGCGGGAACCCCCGGGCGAGTCGGTAAGTTGCATCTACAGCACCGGCGGGCGGCCGGTGAGAGATCTCGATCGGAGGGGCCTCTTGACCTTCCGGACTCCCGGTTTCGGGCGCCGGCTCGGTACCGGACGTACACGGCTGTTGCTGCCGATTCTGGTGGTGTCAGCGGTACTGCTGGTCGTGTTCCTGGTTTTCACCTCTGCCTACACGAACTTGCTGTGGCACCGTTCTATCGGCTTCTCCTCGGTCTACACGACACAGCTCCAGGCGAAGGCGGTGCTGTTCCTAGGCGCCGGCCTGCTGATGATGCTGATCGTGGGCGCGAACGTCGCGGTGGCGTACCGGCTGCGGCCCGCGTACCGGCCGCTTTCCGTCGAACAGCAGGGCCTGGAGCGCTACCGGACCGTCATCGATCCGCGCCGGCGCCTGATCGCCTGGTCGCTGCTCGGGCTGCTGGGGCTGCTGACCGGCTCGTCGGTGGCTGGCCAGTGGCCGGTGTGGCTGGCGTTCCTCAACCGGACCCCGTTCGGCGTGGAGGACCCGCAGTTCCACAAGGACATCTCCTTCTACGTCTTCACCTACCCGTTCCTGCGTCTCGTGCTCGGCGTCGTCTTCGCGACGGTGATCCTGTCGATCGTGGCCGCGGTGATGGTGCACTACCTGTACGGGGGCCTGCGGCTGCAGGGGCCGGGCGACAAGGCGAGCCCGCCCGCGCGGGCGCACCTGTCGGTGCTGTTCGGCGTGTTCATCCTGCTGAAGGCCGTCGCCTACTGGTTCGACCGGTACGGGCTGATGCATTCCGAACGCGGGGTGACGAACGGCGCGTCCTACGCCGATATCAACGCGCTGATGCCGGCCAAGACGATCCTCGCGGTCATCGCCCTGCTGTGCGCCGCGATGTTCTTCAGCAACCTGCTCCGCCGCGGGATGATGCTGCCCGGCGTCGGTTTCACGCTGCTCGTGCTGTCGGCGATCCTGCTGGGCGGGGTGTATCCGCTGCTGATCCAGCAGTTCCAGGTCAAGCCGGACGAGCTGGCCAAGGAGCGCCAGTTCATCGAACGCAACATCAAGGCCACCCGCCAGGCCTACGGGGTGGACGGCGCGAAGGTCGTCCCGTACGGGCAGCAACCGGTGACCGACGAGAAGAAGCTCCAGCAGGAGGCGGACGGCCTCGACGGCGTCCGGGTCCTCGACCCGAACGTGGTGGGCGAGACGTTCCAGCAGCTCCAGCGGATCAGGCCGTTCTACCGGTTCCCCGACACGCTGGACGTGGACCGCTACCAGGTGGACGGCAAGCTGGTCGACACGGTCGTGGCGCTCCGCGAGCTGTCCGGGGCGCCGGAGGGGCAGCGCAGCTGGGTCAAGGACCGCATGGTCTACACGCACGGCTACGGGTTCGTGTCCGCCTACGGCAACCGCTTCGCCGACGGCAACGTGCCCGATTTCATCACCAAGAACATGCCGGTCTCCCCCGAGCAGAAGATCAAGGTGCAGCGGCCGGAGATCTACTTCGGTGAGCGCTCCGCGACGTACTCGGTGGTGGGCGGACGCGGCCAGCAGGAGCTGAACTACCCCGACAACAGCGAGTCGGGCCAACAGAGCAGCAACTACGAGGGGCAGGGCGGCGTCCCCATCGACTCGTTCTTCAACAAGCTGCTGTACGCGACGAAGTTCCAGGACAGGAACCTGCTGCTGTCCGGCGCGATCAACAAGGACGCCAAGCTCCTGTACGACCGGTCGCCGCGGGAGATGGTGCAGAAGGCCGCGCCATGGCTCACGATGGACGGCGACCCGTACCCGGCGGTGGTCAACGGCCGCATCCTGTGGATCCTGGACGGCTACACGACGTCCAACAGCTACCCGTACTCGGAGGAGATGAGCCTCGGGGAGGCGACCCGCGACACCATCACCGACACGAGGTCGGCGGTGGCGCGGCAGGGCGACGACCACGTCAACTACATGCGGAACTCGGTCAAGGCGACGGTGGACGCCTACGACGGCACCGTGCACCTGTACCAGTGGGACGAGAACGACCCGATCACGAAGACGTGGATGAAGGTGTTCGACGACACCGTGCAGCCGCGCTCCTCGATCCCGCCGGAGCTGGAGTCCCATTTCCGCTACCCGCAGGACCTCTTCAAGGTCCAGCGGAGGATCCTCGCGCAGTACCACGTGACGGACCCGTCGGCGTTCTACAACGGCGAAGGCTTCTGGGAGGTGCCGCAGGACCCGTCCAGCCAGGGCAAGCGCCAGCCGCCCTACTACCAGAGCCTGCGCATGCCGGGCCAGGACGACGAGTCGTTCTCGCTGACGACGGTCTTCAACCCGCGCAACAACCCGCAGCTGGCCGCGTTCATGGCGGTGGGGTCGACGCCGGGGCGCGACTACGGGCAGATCCAGATCCTCCAGATGCCCCGCAACGCGCAACCGGCGGGGCCCGGCCAGGTGCAGAACTCGTTCGAGACGGACACGCAGGTGAAGGCCGACCTGTTCGCGTTGAGACAGGGCGGCACGAAGACCGTGCCCGGAAACCTGCTGACGATCCCGTTCGGCGGGAGCCTGCTGTACGTCGAACCGATGTACACGATGGCGGCGGGCGGCACCGAGCAGCAGCCGTACCCGATCCTCGGCAAGATCCTGGTCAGATACGGCGACAAGATCGCCGCGGCCGACACCCTTGAGGAGGCGCTGAAGCAGGTCCTCGGCGGAACGAGCGCGGCACCGCCACCGGAGACACCGCCGGACGAGGGCGGCGACCAGCCGCCCCAGCTGAGCGCGGCGGCGCAGCAGGCGATCGCCGATCTGCAGAAGGCCGTGACGGACTACGAGAACGCCCAGAAGAACGGCGACTATCCGGGGATGGGCGAAGCCTGGAAGCGGATCAAGGACGCCCAGGCGGCGCTCGCGTCGGCGGGCGAGCGCCCGGCGGCGTCCCCCAGCCCATCGGGTTC
>NZ_SMKH01000427.1 GCF_004348515.1 Actinomadura sp. KC345
GGGTCGGGGTGTGGCCTGGGCCGGCGGCCGGATGAACCGGCGGCCGGACCGGATCAGTGGTAGGTGTGCTCCGGCGCCGGGTAGGCGCCGTTCACGACCTCGTCGGCGTAGCTGCGCGCGGCGTCGCCGAGCAGGGTGTTCATGTCGGCGAACTTCTTGACGAACTTCGCGGTCCGCGGGGTGAGCCCGGCCATGTCCTGCCAGACGAGGACCTGCGCGTCGGTCCGGTTGCCGCCGCCGATGCCGATCGTCGGGATCGACAGCGACGAGGTGACGTGGCCGGCCAGGTCCTCGGGGACGCATTCGAGGACGACGGAGAACGCGCCGGCGGCTTCGAGGGCCTTCGCGTCCGCCATCAGCTCGTCGCCGTCCTGCCCGCGGCCCTGCACCCGGTAGCCGCCGAAGGCGTTCACCGACTGCGGGGTGAGCCCGAGGTGGGCCATGACCGGGATGCCCGCGGCGACCATCGCCTCGACCTGCGGGATGATCCGGCGGCCGCCCTCCAGCTTGACCGCGTGGGCGCCGGTCTCCTTGAGGAACCGGGTGGCGGCCGACAGCGCCTCGGGGACACCCGTCTGGTACGAGCCGAACGGCAGGTCGGCGACGACCATGGCGCGCTTGGAACCGCGGACGACGGCCGCGGTGAGCGGGATGAGGTCGTCCACGGTGACGGGGATGGTGGAGTCGTAGCCGTACACGACCATCGCGGCGGAGTCGCCGACGAGGAGCACGGGGATCCCGGCCTCGTCGAAGATCCGCGCGGTGAGCGCGTCGTACGCGGTGAGCATCGGCCACTTCTCGTGCCGCTCCTTGGCGGCGGCGATGTCGCGTACGGTGACCCTTCGCCCGCTCGTGCCGCCGTAGAGTGCGGCCGGCTGCGCCGAGGGTGCGGCAGAAGAAGACATACGAGAACCTCCGGTCTTGAGGCGCCACGGTGGCGTACCCAGACGGAACCGATCGTGCCACTTCGAAAACGATTCGGGTAGTCCCCCTCATTCCCCGATCTCCAGGGGCCGGGAATGAATTCCGAAACGCTACCGTTGCGTATCGACATGGACTCCCCCACGATCCAGCGGCGCCGGTGGTACATCCTCGGCGTCCTGACCATGAGCCTGCTGGTGGTGGTGCTCGACAACACCATTCTCAACGTCGCGCTGAAGACGATCGCCGACCCGGACCAGGGCCTCGGCGCGACGCAGAGCGAGCTCGAATGGTCCATCAACTCCTACACGCTGGTCTTCGCGGGCCTGCTGTTCACGTTCGGCGTCCTCGGCGACCGGCTCGGGCGCAAGCGGGTGCTGATCGGCGGGATGGCCGTGTTCGCGCTCGCCTCGCTGATCTCGGCGTACGCGCAGACGCCGGAGCAGCTCATCTACGCCCGCGCCCTGATGGGCCTCGGCGGGGCCGCGGTCATGCCGCAGACGCTGTCGATCATCACCAACGTCTTCGAGCCGCACGAGCGCGCCCGCGCCATCGGCATCTGGGCCGGCGCGGTCGGGCTCGCGATCGCCATCGGCCCGCTCACCGGCGGCCTGCTGCTCGCCCACTTCTGGTGGGGCTCGGTCTTCCTGATCAACGTGCCGGTCATCGCGCTGGGCATCGTGCTGATGGTGTTCCTGGTGCCCGAGTCGCGCAACCCGAGCCCCGGGCGCCTCGACCCGGTCGGGGTCGTGCTGTCGGTCGTCGGCCTGGTCGTCCTGTCGTACGGCATCATCCGCGGCGGGGAGACGGGGGACTGGCTGGCGTTCCCGGCGATGGGGCCGATCCTCGCGGGCGCCGCCGTCATCGCGCTGTTCGTCTGGCACGAGGCCCGCAGCGACTCCCCGGCCTTCGACGTCCGGCTGTTCAGGGACCCGCGGCTGTCGGCCGCCGTCGCGTCGATCGCGCTGTGCTTCTTCGCGGCGTCCGGCGTGTTCTTCTTCGCCAACTTCTACATGCAGTCTGTGCGCGGCCTGACCCCGCTCGCGGCGGGCGCGATGGTCCTGCCGTTCGCCGCCGCCCAGCTCTTCTTCTCCACGCGCAGCGCCGCGATGGTCCGCCGCTTCGGCGCCAAGGCCGTGTGCACGACCGGGCTGCTGCTGGTCGCCGCCGCGCTGGCGAGCTACCAGTTCGTCGGCACCGACACCCCGATGTGGATCCTCGGCGCGATCTTCTTCGTGCAGGGCACCGGGATGGCCAACGTGATGCCGACCGCCACCGAGTCGGTCATGTCGGCGCTGCCCCGGGAGAAGGCGGGCGCCGGATCGGCCATCAACAACGTCGCCCGGCAGGTCGCCGTCGCGATGGGCGTCGCCGTCCTCGGCTCGGTCATCGCGTCGGTCTACCGCCGCGACCTGGACGGCGACCTCGCCGCGCTGCCCGCCGGTGCGCGGGAGGCCGCCGGCGAGTCCATCGAGGGCGCGCACGGCGTCGCGTCGGAGCTGGGCGCGGCCGGGCAGGGCCTGATCGAACCGGCGAACGCCGCGTTCGTGCACGCCATGCACACCGCGTCGGCCGCCGCCGCGGTCATCGCCTTCCTCGGCGCCATGGTCGTGCTCAAGTGGATGCCGGGACGCGGGGCCGCCGTCCCTCCCGCCGGGGACGAGGAGGCGGCCGAGCCCCGGCGGCTGGAGAAGGCCGGGGTGTGAGCGCGCCATGACCGGCACCGGGCGGACACCGGGACGACCCCGCAGCGAGCGGGCCGAGAAGGCCATCATCGAGGCGACCCTCGGCCTGCTCGCCAGCGAGTCGGGCGTCGCCGGCGTGTCCATCGAGGCGGTCGCCGCCCGCGCCGGCGTCGGCAAGACCACGATCTACCGGCGCTGGCCCAGCAAGGAGGCGCTGATCGTGGACGCGCTGGGCTCGGCGAAGACGCCGCTGCCCGAGCCGTCCGGCGCCTCCGTCCGGGAGGACCTCACCGAGATCGCCCGCGCGCTCGCCGCCGAGCGCGGAAGCGGCCACCTCCAGTGCTTCTGGAACGTCGTCGGCAGCGCGGAGCGGTACCCCGGGCTGTACGCGCGCTACAAGCAGGACGTCATCGAGCCGAGGCGCGCGATCGTCCGCGCGGTGCTGCGGCGCGGCGTCGCCCGGGGGGAGCTGCGCGCCGGCCTCGACGTGGAGGTCGCGATGTCGATGCTGATCGGCTCGCTGACGCCGAAGGGACCGCGGGAGGACCTCCCCGAGGGCTACGCCGAGGCCGTCGTGGACGCCCTTCTGGAGGGAATCGGGGCCGTCCGAGACTGAATTGTGACGGATGCCGAATCGTTTCCGGCCTGGTAAGCGTGATCTTCTCCCATTGAAACGCCGTCATGCCCCATACTGTCGCTGGGTAGTGCGAAGACGACCGGCTGTCTGGAGCGCGTCAGGTGAGATCAGTGATGGCGCCGCGAGGCGATGCGCCCGCCACCGATTCCGCGTCCCGGACGCTGGTCCTGGGCATCGATGGTTCCCGGCGGATCGTGCAGTGCGGGCCCAACGCCCGGGCCGTCCTCGGCCGCGCCCCGGAGGACCTCATCGGCCGCCCGGCCACCGACCTGGTCCAGGACGAGGCCAAAGCCGAGCTCGAGGCCCTCCTGGAGGCCAACGAGTCCGGCCAGGAGCGCAACGGCGTGATGACCGTGCTGCGCGGCGACGGCGCGTCCGCCGACGCCGTGCTGACCGCGCAGCCGATGGTCGGCGGCGACGCCGGCGCGGCGCCCGCAGCGCTGCTGTACGTCCGGGTCGCGCTGCCGCCGAGCGAGCGCTACCAGGATCCGGCCCTCATGCGCCGCGCGCTGATGGACGACCAGGTCACCCGGTTCGGCGCGTCCCTCGACCTGGACCAGTCGGCCCGCAAGCTCGTCGAGGTGGTCGTCCCGCACTACTGCAACGCCGCCTCGGTGCTGGTGCTGGAGAGCCTCGTCGCCGCGGACGAGGTGCACTCCGAGTCCGGCTCGGCGGTGCTGCGGCGCATCGCGGTCACCTCCGACGACGGCAACCCGGCGTGGACGTCCACGTTCCCCGTCGGCGAGGTGCTGGTGTTCCCCGAGGGGACCCCGTACCGGGAGGTCATGGAGACGGCCCGCCCCGTCCACCTGCCGAACATCAGCCTGGACCGCGCGTCCGAGATCGCCCGGCTGTGGCGGCGCGGCCCGGCGGGCGAGCTGCTGTCGGACGTCTCGATGGTGCTGCTCCCGATGATCGCCCGCGACACGCTGCTCGGGTTCATCGCCTGTACCCGCGTCCCCGGGTTCCGCAAGTTCGACGCCTACGACGTCGAGATCGGCATGGAGTTCGCCGCCCGCGCCGCGATCGTCATCGACAACGCCCGGCTGTTCAGCCGCGAGCGCGCCACCGCGCTGGCGCTCCAGCGCAGCCTGCTGCCGAACCGGCTCTCGGCGCCGTCCTCGGTCGAGGTCCGGCACCGCTACCTGCCCGGCAGCAAGCTCGTCGAGGTCGGCGGCGACTGGTACGAGTCGATCGCGCTGCCCGGCGCCCGCGTCGCCCTCATCGTCGGCGACGTCGCGGGCCACGGGGTCCGCGCCGCCGTCACGATGGGGCGGCTGCGCACCGCGCTCCACACGCTCGCCAACCTGGAGCTTCCGCCCGCCGACGCGCTGCACGTCATGCACGAGCTGATGATCGAGCTGGGCGAGCAGGAACCGCACTTCGCCACCTGCGTGTACGCGGTGTACGACGCCACCAGCGGCACCATCGAGATCGCCTCCGCCGGGCACCTGCCGCCGCTGCTGGCGGGTCCCGCCGGCGACAACGAGTACCTGCAGGTCCCGCCCGCCCCGCCGCTCGGCGTCGCCGGCGGCGCCGCGATC
The DNA here is from genome assembly GCF_004348515.1 of Actinomadura sp. KC345. Lineage (GTDB taxonomy): Bacteria > Actinomycetota > Actinomycetes > Streptosporangiales > Streptosporangiaceae > Spirillospora. The sequence continues at coordinate 4,788 of NZ_SMKH01000427.1, forward strand.
GAGAGCCGCGAGTTCACCGTCGAGGACGGCAGCCTCTTCGTCATCTACACCGACGGCCTCGTCGAGAACCGCGGCCGCGACATCGACGACGGCCTCGCCCGGCTCCAGAAGATCTTCGGCCCGGACTCCGTCGACCGCTCGATGGAGGACCTCGCCAAGGCCACGCTCGCCGGCGTCTACGCCGACCAGCACCGCGACGACATCGCCGTCCTGATCGCCCGCCTGCGCCGCCTCCCCGACGACCGCCACGCCTCCTGGACGCTGCCCGCCGACCCGGCCGCCGTCCGCCGCGCCCGCGGCCTCGTCCGCGCCCGCCTGGAGGAGTGGGGCCTGGAGGAGCTGGAGTACACCACCGAGCTGCTGACCTCCGAGCTGATCACCAACGCGCTGCGCTACGCGCCGGGCCCGATCGAGCTGCGCCTCCTCCTGGAGCGCACCCTCGTCTGCGAGGTCCTGGAC
>NZ_SMKH01000428.1 GCF_004348515.1 Actinomadura sp. KC345
CGCCCGCCCCGATAGGCTCGACGATATGAGTGTTCGGCGGGTGATGGGCATCGAGACCGAGTACGGCATCTCCGTACCCGGACAGCCAGGGGCCAACGCGATGGTGACCTCCTCCCAGGTCGTCAACGCCTACCTCGCGGCTTCGGCGGCACGGGCCCGCAGAGCCCGCTGGGACTTCGAGGAGGAGAACCCCCTGCGCGACGCCCGGGGCTTCGACCTCGCCCGCGAAGTCGCCGACCCCACCCAGCTCACCGACGAAGACCTCGGCCTCGCCAACGTCATCCTCACCAACGGCGCACGCCTCTACGTCGACCACGCCCACCCCGAATACTCCGCCCCCGAATGCACCAACCCCCGCGACGCCGTCATCTGGGACAAGGCCGGAGAACGCGTCATGGCCGACGCCGCACAGCGCGCCGCCATGGTCCCCGGCACCCACCCCATCCAGCTCTACAAGAACAACACCGACAACAAGGGCGCCTCCTACGGCTGCCATGAGAACTACCTCATGCGCCGCGAGACGCCCTTCGCCGACATCGTCCGCCACCTCACCCCCTTCTTCGTCTCCCGGCAGGTCGTCACCGGCGCCGGCCGCGTCGGCATCGGCGTCGACGGCCGCGGCGACGGCTTCCAGATCAGCCAGCGCGCCGACTTCTTCGAAGTCGAGGTCGGCCTCGAGACCACCCTCAAACGCCCCATCATCAACACCCGCGACGAACCCCACGCCGACCCCGAGAAATACCGCCGCCTCCACGTCATCATCGGCGACGCCAACATGGCCGAGCTGTCCACCTACCTCAAGCTCGGCACGACCTCACTGGTCCTCGCCATGATCGAGGACGGCTTCCTCACCGCCGACCTCTCCGTCGACATGCCCGTCGCCGCCCTCCGCGCCGTCTCCCATGACCCGTCGTGCAAGCACCTGCTCACTCTCCGCGACGGCCGCAAGATGACCGCCGTCCAGCTCCAGATGGAGTACCTCGAGCAGTCCCGCAAGTACGTCGAGGACCGCTTCGGCTCCGACGTCGACGAGATGACCAAGGACGTCCTCGACCGCTGGGAATCGGTCCTGCACCGCCTCGGCGACGACCCCATGCAGCTCTCCCGCGAACTCGACTGGGTCGCCAAACTCGCCCTCCTGGAGGGCTACCGCACCCGAGACAACATCGACTGGTCCCACCCCCGCCTCCAGCTCGTCGACCTGCAGTACAGCGATGTCAGGCCCGACAAGGGCCTCTACAACCGCCTCGTGGATCGCGGCCGCATCGACCGCGTGGTCACCGAGCAGATCGTCGAGGCGGCCATCGACGACCCGCCGGAGGACACGCGCGCCTACTTCCGAGGCCGCTGCCTGCGCCAGTACGCCGACTCCGTCGCCGCGGCCTCATGGGACTCCGTCATCTTCGATGTCCCCGGCAGGGAGTCCCTGCAGCGCGTCCCCACCTTGGAGCCCCTGCGAGGGACCAAGCAGCATGTCGGGCCCCTCCTGGACCGCTGCCGGACCGCGGCCGACCTGGTGGCCACCCTGACCGGCCAGAGCTGACCTGCGGCCTCCTGAGCCCGGACGGCGCACGAGTGCCGTCCGGGCCCATTTGCGCGCACTTTGGATAGTGTCACTATCGAGTCCGGCCGGGCCCGCTGACCTGCGCTGACGGGCGGTGTCTCGGTTTCGTGACCAGTATGCCCGTTTCAGTGACCGGCGGACGGGCGATAACCCGAGCAAGTCCCCGGCCTCCCGGCGGAGACGGCGAAACGGGTTTTCAAGATCCGCTGGCCGTTGAAGATCGGAGATAAGGTCGGAAGGACCGGCAGAGCGGAGGTACGAGATGGCCACGAAGGACACCGGAGGTCAGAAGCAGACCCCCCGGCGCACGGAAGAGGTCGAGGAGACCGAGGCCACCACCACCGAGGACGTGCAGGAGCGCCAGGAAAAGCTCACGGACGACGTGGACACAATTCTGGACGAAATAGACGAAGTTCTCGAAGAGAACGCCGAGGACTTTATCCGTTCTTACGTGCAAAAGGGCGGTCAGTGATGCTTTGTCCGATTTGACCGGACGGAAGGTCTGGTGGCATTTCCGGGCATAATCCACACAACCTAAAACGGCAGCAAATGCATGGGCGAGACCGCTAAGGTCTCGCCCATGCATTCGAAACGATGTCTCGACTGCGGTGAGGTCAAGGCGGCTGCGGAGTTCTGGAAGCTCAAGGCCTCCAAAGACGGGCTGGCGTACTACTGCAAGGTCTGCTTCGGTCTGCGGAACAGCCGTTCTTACTGGAAGAAGCAGTCAGAGCTGGGCAAGGAAACGCGGGTTTACCGCAGGCATTCGGATGTCCCGGAGGGGATGAAGTACTGCGCGCAGTGCGAAAAGATCAAGCCGGTCGTCGAGTTCGGCCATAACCGTGCTAAATCATCGGGGCTCGCCACATACTGTCGTCCGTGTCACAACAAGGTCATGGCGGACAACAAGGAGCGCAACCACGGCAGCGGGCGGAATTACCTGTTGAAGCTGCGCTACGGAGTCACCGAGGACCAGGTCCGGCAGATGATCGCCGAGCAGGGCGGCATCTGTGTCATCTGCCTCCGCGCGGAGGCGAAGCACGTCGACCACGACCACATGACGGGGCTCGTCCGCCGGGTCCTGTGCTTCAAGTGCAATGGAGGCCTCGGCCAGTTCGAGGACGACCCGGAACGCCTGCGGCTCGCGGCGGAGTACCTGGAACTGGAAGGCTCCCACGCCCGGAGGCTGGAGCTCGAGACCGGCGCCCGCATGTTCGGCGGGCCGGACCGTGTCCGTTCGGACCCCGGCTGGCGGACGCGGTCCGAGTCGCTGCAATCCCCGAGGCACTACCACCTCCGCCAGAAGTACGGGATCAACGACGAGGACGCCGACCGGCTCCTCGAGATGCAGGGAGGCCTCTGCGCCGTCTGCTTCGACTTCCCCGCGAAGCACGTCGACCATGACCACGAGACGGGAGCCGTACGCGGCATCGCGTGCCATGGCTGCAACACGGGCATGGGGCAGCTTCGCGACGACCCGGTCGCCCTCCGCCGCGCGGCGGACTATCTGATGGGCGCCCTGGTCAAGACCGTCCCGGCGTCCGGCGGCGGGACGCGGCTGTCGTTCACCGTCCCGGACATGAATCCGGTGAAGGTGCCGCCCGGCGGCTGGACGGTGCACTGGGAGGCGGACGGGCGGTACCGGAAGGAGAATCCGGAGCTCGGGGTCCTGCGGGTGGGGCCGGTCTGGGTGGAGTGACGGCGGGGTGCGCCGCCGGGGTTCGCCGTGGGCTGACGTGGCCGGGGATCATGCGGCATGCGCGCGGGCGACGTTGAACAGTAGGGTCGTAGTCGTCCGCGCCGGTGGAGGTTCGTGAGGGAGCCGGCGCCATGGTGGAGGGAAGGGAGTCGCGTGGCGTCCCACGAATCGCGCACCGGGCGTGTGCCGGGGTTGTTCGGGAGCCCGGACATGTCGTCGTTCACGGAGTTCCTGGGGGCGTACTCCCCGGAGTCGCTGCCCGGCGGGCGGACGCCGCCCGCGTCGCGGGCGGGGGAGGAGATCCCGCACGGGACGACGATCGTCGCGGTGGGCTTCCCCGGCGGCGTGGTGATGGCCGGTGACCGGCGGGCGACGGCGGGGAACGTGATCGCGCAGCGGGACATCGAGAAGGTGTTCCGGGCGGACGAGTTCTCCGCGATCGCGATCGCGGGGACGGCGGGCATCGGCCTGGAGATGGTGCGGTTGTTCCAGGTCGAGCTGGAGCATTACGAGAAGCGCGAGGGCCGGACGCTGTCGGTGGAGGGCAAGGCGAACCGGCTGGCGACGATGGTGCGGCAGAACCTGGCGATGGCGATGCAGGGGCTGGCGGTGGTGCCGCTGTTCGCGGGCTATGACGAGGAGCGGGACGAGGGGCGGATCTTCTCCTATGACCCGGCGGGCGGCCGGTACGAGGAGCGGGACTTCCACTCGGTGGGCTCGGGGTCGGTGTTCGCGCGGGGTGCGCTGAAGAAGCTGTACCGGCCGGATCTGTCGGCGGAGGACGCGGGGCTGGTGTGCGTGCAGGCGCTGTACGACGCGGCCGATGACGATTCGGCGACGGGCGGGCCCGACCTGGCACGGCGGATCTTCCCTGTGGTGGCGTCGGTGACGTCGGACGGGTATCGCCGGCTGGGCGAGGACGAGGTGGGCGCGCTGGCGCAGGCCGTCGTCGACGGACGTTACGACTCGCCGGGCGGGCCGACCGCCCCGCTGCGATAGAAGGGATCCAGACCGGTGTCCATGCCGTTCTATGTGTCGCCCGAACAGCAGATGAAGGACAAGGCGGACTATGCGCGCAAGGGGATCGCGCGTGGCCGCAGTGTCGTGGTGCTGCAGTACGACGACGGCATCCTGTTCGTGGCGGACAATCCGTCGCGGGCGCTGCACAAGATCAGTGAGATCTATGACCGGATCGCGTTCGCGGCGGTGGGGAAGTACAACGAGTTCGAGAATCTGCGGCTGGGCGGGGTCCGGTACGCGGACATCAACGGGTACCAGTACGACCGCCGCGATGTGACGGCGCGGGGTCTGGCGAACGTGTACGCGCAGTCGCTGGGGACGATCTTCACGGAGACGAACAAGCCTTACGAGGTGGAGCTGGTCGTCGCGGAGGTGGGCGAGGACGCGGATACGGACCAGATCTACCGGCTGACGTTCGATGGTTCGGTGGCGGACGAGCACGGTTATGTGGCGATGGGCGGCCAGGCGGACGCGGTGGCGCAGTCGTTGAAGGACGGCTACCGGGAGGGTTCGTCGCTGGTGGACGCGTTGCGGACGGCGGTGCGTGCGCTGGAGGCGCAGGATTCGGACCGTCATCTGGAGGCGACGTCGCTGGAGGTCGCGGTCCTGGACCGCAATCGTGAGCACCGGCTGTTCAAGCGGCTGGCGGCGGCGCGGATCGGTGATCTGCTGTCGTCGTCGGCGGAGGGCGCGTCGGGCGGTTCCGTGGGCGGGGACGCCGGGGACGCCGGGGACGCCGGGGACGCCGGTTCGGGAGCGAAGTCGGCGGAGGCGGAGCCGGGGAAGGGTGCGCCGAAGAAGGACGCCGGAGGGGACGAGGACTGATTCGCAGGTCGGGTCCTCGCCGGTGGCGAGGTGCCCGGCCGGGTGCGGGCCCGTCGTGGCGGGGTGGTCTCGGCCGCCGCCGCCGTGGCGGGCCTGTCGCGTGTG
>NZ_SMKH01000429.1 GCF_004348515.1 Actinomadura sp. KC345
GTGGGACGCAGGGGTGGCGCGGGCGGGGCGGTCAGCCGAAGTTGGCCTGGCCGCCGTCCAGCGGCACGGTCGCCCCGGTGAGGTAGCGCATGGCCGGCTGGAGGAGCGCCACCACGGCCCGGCCGATGTCCTCTTCGCAGTCGCCGATGTAGCCGAGCGGGATCGTTTTGCGGAACTCCTCGGCCGCCTCGGGGTCGTTCTCCGCCCACCACTGGAGCCCCGGTGACAGCGCGTGGGGGGCGATGTTGTTGGCGCGGATCCCGTCCGGCCCCCACTCGGCCGCCGCGGTGCGGGTCAGCGACCGGAGCGCCTGCTTGGCCGCCGCGTAGGCGCCGTAGGTGGACGGGTCCCAGCGGACCATGGCGGAGGTGACGAGGTTGATGATGCCGCCTCCGCCGCGTGCCTTCATGTGCGGATGGCACGCCTTCATGAACGCGAACGCGGCGAACGGGCCGGTGGCGAACCCCTTCTGGAACTTCGCGTCGCTCATCGACAGCAGCGGTCCGAAGGAGCCCGAGTAGGCGTTGTTGACGAGGATGTCGATGCCGCCGAACGCGTCGGCGACCTGTTCGACCACCCCGGGGATCGCGTCGGTGTCGGCGACGTCGCAGACGAACGCCTCCGCCTTCGCGCCCCGCGCCTCGATCAGCTCGCACGTGGTGTCGAGCTTGGCCCGCGTCCGGCCCAGCACGGCGACCGCCGCGCCCTCGGACGCCAGCGCGAGCGCGATGCCCTGCCCCACGCCGTGCCCGGCGCCCGTCACGATCGCGACCCTGTCGCTGAGGCTTCCCATGATCACTCCCGCTCAGTCCTGCGTGCGCGCCCAGCCCGGTCCGTGTCGGCCCGGTCTGCTCAGTCCTGGTCCGGGTCATCGTGATGTGACTCGGCCCACGTCATCGCCCCAGTCCCGCTCACCGGGAGAGGTTTTGGCCGGACCCGGCGCGGCGATCCCGCTGAGCGGAACGACCTGGTGATGCGCGTGCCGCGGCGGCCGACAATGGGCCGTCCCCGCGGGTGGACCGGCGAGAGTCGACCGGCGAGTGCGGACCCGGCGAGTGCGGACCGGCGAAGAGGAGAGGGCCGATGGAGATCATGGGGAGGCTGACCGGTCCGGGCGGCGAGTTCGAGCTCCGGGAGGAGAGCGTGCTCGGCGTCCCGACGCCGGTGTTCGCGAACCGGGCCCGCAGCCTCGGCGAGGTGCTCAACCGCTCGGCGTCCTACGGCGGCCGGGACTACCTCGTCACCGCGTCCCGCCGGCTGAGCTTCGCCGAGCACGCCGCCGCCGTCGCGTCCATGGCCAGGGCGCTGCGGGACGACCTCGGCGTGGAGCCCGGCGACCGCATCGCGATCAACGCCGCCAACTCCCCCGAATGGATCGTCTCCTTCTGGGCGGCGATCGCGGCCGGGGCCGTCGCGGTCGGCTACAACGCCTGGTGGGCGCCGCAGGAGATCGAGTACGCGCTCGGCCACACCGACCCGAAGATCGTGATCGCGGACGAGAAGCGGGCCGCGCTGATCTCCGAGGACGTCCTGACGGTCGAGAGGGACGTGCCCTCGCTGATGGCGCGCTACCCGGACGCAGAACTGGACATCCCGGACGTCGCCGAGGACGACCCGGCCGTCATCCTCTACACGAGCGGCACGTCGGGCCGTCCCAAGGGCGCCGTCCACTCGCACCGCAACCTGGCCTCGGTGATCGAGTACCACCGGTTCAACGACGCCGTCATGAGCGAGTTCGGCGTCGACCCGTCGACCCGCCGCTACCTGCTCGCGATGCCGCTGTTCCACATCGCGTCCCTGCACAACCTCGCCGTCCCGCGGCTCGCCACCGGCACCGCCGCGGTCCTGACCGAGGGCGGGTTCGACGTGGACAAGGTCCTCGGCCTGGTCGAGAAGGAGCGGGTGACGAACTGGGGCGCCGTGCCCACGATGGCGCACCGCATGATGGAGCACGGCGACCTGTCGAAGTACGACGTGTCCTCGCTCACCGCGTTCGCGCTGGCCTCCGCGCCGTCCTCGCCGGCGTTCAAGGAGCGGCTGCAGAAGGTGTTCCCGCCGGCGCGCGGCGCCCTGGTCGACAGCTACGGGCTGACGGAGTCGTGCACCGGGATCTCCGTCGCCACCCCCATGGACCTGGCCGAGGCGCCGGGGACGCTCGGCCGCCCGACGATCGGCGTCCAGCTGGAGATCCGCGACCCGGACGGCAAGCCCGTGCCGGAGGGCAGCGAGGGCGAGGTGTGCGTCCGCAGCGCCTACAACATGATCGGCTACTGGCGGGACCCGGAGGCCACCGCCCGCGCCGTCGACGAGGACCGCTGGCTGCGCACCGGCGACATCGGCGTGCTGGAGGAGGGCCGGCTGCGGCTCACCACCCGGCGCTCCGACCTGATCATCCGCGGCGGCGAGAACGTCTACCCGATCGAGATCGAGAACGTCCTCGCCGAGTACCCCGGGGTGCGCGAGTGCATCGTCGTCGGCACCGCGCACCCGGAACTCGGGCAGGAGGTGGCGGCGATCGTCGTCGCCGCCGGCGCCCTGCCCTCCGCCGAGGAGCTGACGGCCTTCGCCAAGGAGCGCCTCGCCTACTTCAAGGTCCCGACCCGCTGGCATGTGACGACCGACCCGCTGCCCCGGAACGCCACCGGCAAGGTCCTCCGCAAGCAGGTCGAGGCGGAGCTCGCCTGACGCTCCCCGGCCGGACCGCGGGGAACCTCAGCGGTCGACGTGGGACAGGCCGGGGCTCGGGGCCGGCGCGGGCGTCGCCCGCCCGAGCCGCTCGTCCAGGAAGTCCTCCCAGGTGCGGGTGCCGTGGTCGGCGCCGTCCAGGCTCAGGTTGTCGCCGGCGCGGTAGGCGCGGCCGGCCTTCCCCGGTATGCGGACGGGCATCATCGGACGGCGCTTGCCGCGCGCCCCGAGGTGGCCGCGGACCAGTTCGTCCAGCCCGTAGACCTTCGGTCCGGCGAGGTCGGGCACCCGTCCGGAGGGCGCGCCGAGCGCCAGCCCGGCGAGCCGTGCGGCGACGTCGCGGGCGTCGACCGGCTGGAACCGGAGACCGCCCGGCTTCGGGACGACCGGGAGCTTCGCCATGCTCCCCACGACCTTCAGGACGAGGTCGTGGAACTGGGCGGCGCGCAGGATGGTCCACGGCACGCCCGAGTCGATCACGGCGCGCTCGGCCTCCAGCTGGGTCTTGAGCCAGGCCAGCGGGACCCGGTCGGCACCGATGACCGAGATGAACACCAGGTGCCGCACACCCGCCCGCGACGCGGCCCGCGCCAGGTTCCGGGCGGCCTCGTCGTCGCCCTTGGCGCCGCCCGCGAGATGGACGACGGTCTCCGCGCCGCCGACGGCCGCCTCGATCCCCTCGTTCTTGAGGAGGTCGCCGGTCACGTACTCGATGCCGTCCACGGCCTCACGGCTGCGCCGGCTGAGCACCCGCACGTCACGGCCGGCCTCGCGCAGAAGCGGGACGACGTGCCGCCCGAGCGTGCCCGTACCACCGGTGACCAGGATGGGTGACGTCATGACTCCTCCAGACGCTCCCGGCCCGAAGGCCGGATGAGCTTGTTCCGTACATCCACCATCACGACTCACCCGCGGCCCGAAACGTGACATCCGCCGGTCGCCCCGTTCCCGCGATCCGTCCGGAAGCGGCGCGGGGCGCTCAGCGGTACGCGTCGATGAGCACGGCGAGGTGCCTGCCGGCGATCTCCAGCGGTGTCTCGCTCTGGGACACCTGTGCCGAAAGCTCCGCGCCCTCCACCAGGTTGATCACACTGTGGGCGAGGTCGTACGCCACGTCGGCGGCGAAGCCGGAGTTCACGAGCGCGTCGCGGACCAGCGTGCGCCAGTTCTCGTAGGCGTCCTCCGCGGCCTGCTGGAGCTCCGGCACCAGGCCCGCGCTCTCCAGCGCCGTGATGGTGACCGGGCAGCCGTCGAGCCAGCCGGACTCGCGCAGGCCCGCCGCCAGGTCGCGGGTGCAGGCGGCGATCGCCGCGGCCGGATCGCCCTCCGCGGCGAACGCGGCGCGCAGGAACTCGGCGAACTCCCTGTCGCCGTGGCGGATCGCCTCCACTCCCAGCTCCCGCTTGCCGCCCGGGAAGAAGTGGTAGACCGAGCCCAGCGTCGCCTGGGCCTCCTGGGAGATCTGCTTGAGGCCGGTCGCCTCGTATCCCTGCCGCTGCATCAGGCGGGAGGTCGCCCGGACGATCCGTTCCCGGGTGCCGATCTCGTGCTGCGTCCGCATGGGCCCATCGTACTGAGTAGAGCGTTCGTTCTAGTTCTGTGCTACGGTCACGGCTAAGTAGAGCGTTCTTTCTAGTAGCGGGGAGATCATTCATGACGTCCGTGACCGTGATCGGGCTGGGCCCCATGGGGCAGGCCATGGCCGGTGCCTATCTCGGCGGCGGCTACGAGGTGACGGTGTGGAACCGCACGCCCGCCAAGGCGGATGAACTGGTGGCGCGCGGCGCGAAGAGGGCGGAGTCCGTCGAGGAGGCGCTCACCGCCAACGACCTGGTGGTACTGAGCCTGATCGACTACGACGCGATGGACGGCGTCCTGGCGCAGGCCCCGGAGGCCGCCCTGGCCGGGCGCACCCTCGCCAACCTCACCTCGGACACCCCGGACCGGGCACGTCAGGCGGCCGCATGGCTGGCCGGGCGCGGGGCCGTGCAGATCACCGGTGGCGTGCTGGTGCCGCCTCCGGGCATCGGGACGCCCGGCGCCTCGTCCTACTACAGCGGCCCCGAAGAGGCGGTCGAAGCGCACCGGCCCGCCCTTGAGGTGCTGACGGGGATCGAGTACCTCGGCGAGGACCATGGGCTGGCGGCGCTGTACTACCAGATCGGCATGGACATGTTCTGGACGGCACTGTCCGGCTACCTGCACGGCCAGGCCGTGGCGGAGGCCAACGGAATCTCGGCCGAGGACTTCCTGCCGCATGCCGTGAAGTCGATGGACCTCCGCTATTTCCAGGAGTTCTACGCCCCGCGCATCACCGCGGGCGACCACGAGGGGACCGTCGACCGGATCTCCATGGGCGTGGCGAGCGTGGAGCACGTGCTGCACACCGCGCGGGCGTCCGGTGTGGACGGCTCGCTCCCGGCCGCCGTCCTGAAGGTCTTCCGCGACGGGGTCGCCGCCGGCCACGGCCAGGACAGCCTCACCAGCCTGATCGGCGTGCTGAAGCAGACCTGACG
>NZ_SMKH01000042.1 GCF_004348515.1 Actinomadura sp. KC345
GATCTCCAAGTTCGTCGCCAAAGGCGCCCGCATCCGCGGCCCCAGCTACAAAGCCACCATCAGCATCGAGATCTGCGCACCCACCGACCCTTGACCACCACACCCATCGCCTAACTACACGGCTTTGGGGCTAGCCGCGGCTACTCGTCCTCGGGCCGCCTGAGCTCCTTGTCGCGCTTCTTCTTCTGCCGGCTCGACTTGCGGCGCTTCACCCCGACGCCGCCCCAGAACGCCAGGCCCTTGACGACGACCGCGGGCGAGCCGGGCACACCCGGGCCGCTCGCCTTGTCGTCGAACCCGCCCATGATGCCGAGCCCCTTGACGTGCACGGTGATGTCGTCCGGGACGATGATCTCGAAGCCGCCCATGATGGCGAACGCCCGGATCGTCGTCTCCGGCTCGTCGAACCGCGCCTCCCGCAGGTCGACCTTGCCGCCGCCCCAGAACGCGAAGGCCCGGAAGACGCGGGGGACGTTCCACACGCCGGTCCGCTGGAACCCGCTCATGATCCCGATGCCGCTCTTCCACGACGGCGCGCCCTCCACCGGGCGCCAGGCCGCCGCCCCGGTCGCCGGAGCGGGAGGCGGCGACGCGCCCGCCGCGGGCAGGTCCCGGGTGATCGGCTCCAGGTCCGCGTACGTCTTGGCCGCGTAGACCGCGTCCAGCCGCTCGTCCAGCTCCGCGAGGGTGAGCCGCCCGTCCCCGGCGGCGTCGCGCAGCACCTGCGCGACCCGCTCGCGATCGGCGTCGCCGGCCCGCATCTCCGGGGTCGCGGACGATCCGGCGCGCTCGGGGAGATTCGTCATGCTCCGAGCCTAAACCAGGACGCGCGTCTAGGAGCGTGCCGGTTCGAGGCGGACGATCACGGATTTGGAGGTCGGGGTGTTGCTCACCTCGGCGGTGCTGTCGAGGGGGACGAGGACGTTGGTCTCGGGGAAGTAGGCCGCCGCGCAGCCGGGCGCGGTCGGGTAGGCGACGACGCGGAAGGACGGGGCGCGGCGCTCGACGCCGTCCCGCCACTCGGAGACCAGGTCGACCATCGCGCCGTCCTCGAGCCCGAGGCCGGACACGTCGGCCGGGTTGACGAACACGACGCGGCGCCCGGCCTTGACGCCCCGGTAGCGGTCGTCCATCCCGTAGACGGTGGTGTTGTACTGGTCGTGGCTCCGGACGGTCTGCAGCAGCAGCCGCCCCTCCGGGACCCGCAGGACGTCCAGTGCGTTCACCGTCAGGTTGGCCTTGCCGGTCGCGGTCGGGAACCTGCGCTCGTCGCGGGGCGCGTGCGGGAGCGTGAAGCCGGCGGGCTCGCGGATGCGGGCGTTGTAGCGGTCGAAGCCGGGGACGACCCGGGAGATGTGGTCGCGGATCACGTCGTAGTCGCGTTCCATCGCGTCCCAGCCGATGCCCGACTCGGGGAGCGCCGCCCTGGCGAGGCGGCAGACGATCGAGACCTCCGACAGCAGGTGCGGGGAGGCGGGGGCGAGGCGGCCCCGGGAGGCGTGCACCATGCCCATCGAGTCCTCGACGGAGACGAACTGCGGCCCCGACTCCTGCTCGTCGCGCTCGGTCCGGCCCAGCGTCGGCAGGATCAGGGCGGTCTCGCCGGCCTCGGCGTGCGAGCGGTTGAGCTTGGTGGACACCTGCGCGGTCAGCCGGCAGCCGCGCAGCGCCCGTTCCGTGACGGCGGAGTCGGGGGTGGCGCGGACGAAGTTGCCGCCCATCCCGAGGAACACCTTGGCCCGGCCGTCCCGCATGGCGCGGATCGCGTCCACGGTGTCCAGGCCGTGCTCGCGCGGCGGCTCGAACCCGAACTCGGCGGCGAGCGCGTCGAGGAACTCGGGCCCGGGCCTCTCCCAGATGCCCATCGTCCGGTCGCCCTGCACGTTGGAGTGGCCGCGCACCGGGCACACGCCCGCGCCGGGGCGGCCGATGTTGCCGCGCAGCAGCAGGAAGTTGACGATCTCGCGAATGGTCGGGACCGAGTTGCGGTGCTGGGTGAGGCCCATCGCCCAGCAGACGATGATCCGCTTCGCGCCCAGGACGTCGCCGAGCGCCGCGGCGATCTCGCCGCGGGTGAGGCCGGTCGCCTCCAGCACGTCGTCCCAGTCCAGGCCGAGGACGTGCTTCTCGAACGCCTCGAACCCGTGGGTGTGCGCGTCGATGAACCCGCGGTCGACGGCGTCCGGCGCCTCCGACTCCAGCAGCAGCCGGTTGAGCGCCTGGAACAGGGCGAGGTCGCCGTTCAGCCGGATCTGCAGGAACCGGTCGGCGAGCGTCGTGCCCTGCCCGGTCGCCCCGGACGGGCGCTGCGGGTTCTTGAACCGCATCAGCCCCGCCTCGGGCAGCGGGTTGACCGCGATGATCCGGGCGCCCTCCTTCTTGGCCCGTTCCAGCGCCGACAGCATCCGGGGATGGTTCGTCCCCGGGTTCTGCCCGACGACGAAGATCAGATCGGCCTTGCCGAGGTCCTCCAGGAGGACCGAGCCCTTGCCGATCCCGATCGTCTCGCTCAGCGCCGACCCGGACGACTCGTGGCACATGTTGCTGCAGTCCGGCAGGTTGTTCGTCCCGAACGAGCGGACGAACAGCTGGTAGGCGAACGCGGCCTCGTTGCTCGTCCGGCCCGAGGTGTAGAAGACGGCCTCGTCCGGCGAATCCAGCGCGTTCAACTCGGACGCGAGCAGCCCGAACGCCTCGTCCCACGACACCGGCTCGTAGTGCTCGGATCCGGCGCGCTTCAGCATCGGCTCGGTGAGCCGTCCCTGCTGCCCGAGCCAGTGGTCGGAGCGCCGCGCCAGCTCGGCGACGGTGTGCCGCGCGAAGAACTCCCGGGTGACGCGCCGCGTCGTGGCCTCCTCCGCGACGGCCTTCGCGCCGTTCTCGCAGAACTCGGCCACGTGCCGGTGGTCGCCCTCCGGCCATGCGCACCCCGGGCAGTCGAAGCCCTTCTTCTGGTTGACGCGGAGCAGCGTCAGCGCGGTGCGCCGCACGCCCATCTGCTCGTACGACTGTCGCAGCGCGGTCGTCACCCCGGGCACGCCCGCGGCCCATGTCTTCGGTTCCGAGACCTCAAGACCCTCGTCGTCGAAGTCACCGGAGGGCGCCTTGCGGCTCATCGCATACACATCCTCGTCGCCTAGGGTCTTCCCACTCTGACATGAGAACGTGCTTTCGGGCCTCTACTGGGACGGGCCTTCCGCCAGGCGGACATTGGCGGACCTGTGGGCGCCCTGGGCGGTGGTCCACTGCACCTGGACGATGTCTCCCGGATGATGCGCCAGCATCAGCGTGGTCAAGGAATCGGGCGAGTCGACGGCCCGTCCGCCGAAGGTGACGATGGCGGCGCCGACCGGGATGCCGGCCCTCTCGGCGGGGGTCCCGGGGACGACCTCGGCGACGAGCGCGCCGGTGGTGGTGCGGTTGGAGCGCACCTTGACGCCGAGCATGGCGGTGCGGCCGATGTGCACGGTGGTGGACGCCTCGCCGCGCTGGATCTGCCGCGCGATGGCGAGGGCACGGTCGGAGGGGATGGCGTATCCGCGGTGGTCCTGCGGCTCCCCGGAGCCGCCCGCCGACAGGTCCGCGGACGCGGCGGTGTTGATGCCGATGACCTTGCCGTCCGTGTTGAGCAGCGGGCCGCCGGAGTCGCCGGGCTTGATCGGCGCGTTGGTCTCGATCAGCCCGGTGAGGCGCTCGGTCGTGCCGTTGCTGTCGTCGCGGGCCGTGACGGATTGCTCCAGCGCGGTGACCTTGCCGGTGACGACCCGGGGCTTGCCGCCCCTGCCGCCCGCGTTGCCGACCGCGGAGACCGTGTCGCCGATGTTCACGGCGGACGCGGAGGCGAACACGGCGGCCTTCAGGCCGGAGGCGTCCTTCAGCCGGATCACCGCGACGTCGTCCGCGCGGTCGTAGCCGACGACCTCCGCGGTGTAGGTGCGGCGGTTGTCGGTGTCGGTGCCCTCGATCCTGGTGGCGCCCTTGATCACGTGGTTGTTGGTCAGCACGAGCCCGGACGGGTGGAACACGATGCCGGTCCCCGCGGCGCGGGTGCCGCGCAGGTTCTGCTCGGTCTCGATGTTGACGACGCCGGGGCGGCGGCCGCTGGGCTTGGCGTTCTTGGTGGTGGGTTCGACCGAGACGGGCGGCGGCACGTCCTGGACCGCGCCGCTCTCGAAGACGCGGCAGCCGGGGACCAGCAGGCAGAGCAGCGCGACCAGGATCAGCGGGACCGCGGCGGGGGCGCCGCGACGCGTGGATTCCTCGCTCACCTCACCACCTCCTCCCAGTTCCTCCCATGATTCCCATTTTCCGGGGATTAGTCGCTGGCCCCGGGGGAGTCGTGACCAGGTGGTCGTGCAGGAGGCCCGGAAGGCGGGGCTCGCCGTCCTCAGCGGGTGAAGTAGCGCCTGGGGTTGGCCACCAGCATTTGGTCGATCTGGGCGTCGGTGACGCCGAAGTCGCGCAGGGCCGGCAGCACGTCGTCGCTGATGTGCCGGTAGTTCCAGTTGGGCTGCATCGCGGGGACCGTCGCCGGGTCCGGGCCGAACCAGTCGATGAAGCAGCTCGTGTCGTGGCTGAGCACGACCCGGTCGGCGTAGCCGCGCTCGCACAGCGACGCGATCGTGGCCACCCGGTTCTCGGTGGGGTTGATGACGTCGAGGCCGAAGCGGTCCATGCCGAGGATCGCGCCGGTGTCGGCCAGCTCCATCAGGTAGTCGAGGTCGTTGCTGTCGCCCGCGTGCCCGACGACGACCTTGGTGAGGTCCACGCCCTCCTTGCCGAGCAGGTCGACGACCGTCCGCCCGGCGTGGACCGAGCTCTCGGTGTGCACGGTGACCGGCGCGCCCGTCTCGCGGTGGGTGGCGGCGACCGCCCGCAGGATGCGCTCGACGCCCGGGGTGAGGCCCGGCGCGTCCACGGCGCACTTGAGGAACGCGGCCTTGACGCCCGTGCCGGCGATGCCCTCGGTCAGGTCGCGGGTGAAGTCGGCGATCATCGGGTCGGGGCCCTCGTCCATCATCGTGCCGGGGCCGCGGTGGAGGAACTGGAACGGGATGTCGTGGTAGGTGTAGATGCCCGTCGCGACGATGATGTTGAGCTCGGGGACCTGCTCGTTGATCCGCTGGATCCGCGGGATGTACCGGCCGAGCCCCCACACCGTCGGGTCGGCGATCGTGGTGATGCCCCGCTCGGTCAGCTCGCGGAGCTTGGCGACGGCGTCGGCGACCTTCTCGTCCTCGTCCCACCAGTCGCCCGCGCCGTAGTTCTCGACGTTCTCGGTGCTGAGGACGAAGACGTGCTCGTGCATGAACGTGCGTCCCAGCCCGCCGACATCGACGGGGCCGCGGACGGTCTCCACTGCGGGCATCGGCACTCCCTGTTCGCCGGGTGGCGTGCTGCATACCGACCAGTCGGTTTTCTGGCAAGCTATGGCGTGGACCACATTCGCGTCAATGCCCGCTTTTCCGGGCCGCGTCTCCGGGAGGTGCCCACGTGACCGACACCGAGCCGAAGCCGGACGACCCGGCCGCCGCCGCCCGTTCGGGGGCGCCGGTCCGGGAGAGCGCGGTCGAGCGGCGGATCCTGGACGCGGCGCTCAGGCAGTTCGCCGAGCGCGGCTTCGACAGGACGTCCGTGCAGGGCATCGTGGAGGCCGCCGAGGTCACCAAGGGCGCCCTGTACCACTACTTCGACTCCAAGGACGACCTCCTCTACGAGATCTACCACTCGCTGATCGCCCGGCAGCTCGCCGACCTCGGCGACGTGCTGTCGCGCGGGCTGCCGCCGCGCGAGGCCGTCCGCGCCGTGCTCGGCGGGCTGATCCGCAGCACGGCGGCGCACATCGACGAGGCGAAGGTGTTCTCCCGCGAGATGCACCGGCTCGACAGCGCCCGGATGCGCTCGATCCGCGCCGACCGCCGCCGCTACCACGTGACGTTCCGCGGCCTCGTCGAGCAGGGGCAGCGGGACGGCGTGTTCAGCGACGCGACGCCCGCCGAGACCGTCACGATCGTCGCGCTGGGCATGGTCAACCAGATGCCGTCCTGGTACCGGGCGGACGGCCCGAAACCCGCCGACCGCCTCGCCGACGAGGTCACCGGCTTCGTCATGGCCGCCCTGGATCAGCGCCGCGTCTGAAGGTGGAGCGCCGCGTCGCGGACGTCGGCGAGTTCGGCGTCCCAGTCGTCCGGGGGCGCGAGCGGCGCCAGCACGAACTTCGACAGGCCGGCCTCGACGAGCCGCTTCAGGTGGGCCTCCAGGCCGTCCAGGCCGGGGACGACGTCGTCCAGCGGAGCGGGCCCGCTGACCCGCCGGACCCGGGCGAACCGCGCCTCCGCCTCCGGGGGCAGCGTCCCGCGCCGGTACGGGACGACGGCGCCGAAGTGCTCCTCCTCGATCTCGCGTCCCGCGCCCGCCGCCGCCTCCTGGACGGCGAGCCGGCCGCGCTCGCCCTCGGCGGGGGTGGTGAACGCGGCGAGCCATCCGTCCGACAGCCGTCCGGTGCGGCGCAGCTCCGGCTCGGACGTCCCGCCCATCCACACGTCGAACCCGCGCGCCGCCGGCTTCGGCAGGACCCGCAGCGCCTCGTAGCGGAACCGGGGGCCGTCGTGGGTGACCTCGTCCTCGGCCCAGAAGCGGCGCAGCAGCGGCAGCGCCTCCTCGAAGATCGGCGCCCGCTCCTCCCGCCGGACCCCGAACGCCTGCTGCTCGCCCGCGTGGCGCTGCCCGAGCCCGAACGCGGGCAGCAGCCGCCCGCCCGAGAGCACGTCGAGGGACGCCAGCTCCTTGGCGAGCACGGCGGGGGAGCGGCCCGGCAGGGTCATCACCGCGGTGCCGAACTTGATCCGCGACGTCAGCGCAGCCGCGTAGGTGAGTGCGACGACGGGGTCCAGCGCGGGGCCGGTCACCCGTTCGGACACCCACAGCGAGTCGAACCCCTCGCGTTCGAGGCCGAGCGCCAGGGCGGTCAGCGCGTCGCGGGAGAGGGTGGACGCGGCCGGGGCCATGCCGATGCGAACGATCACATCATGACGGTACGCGCGGTCAGTTCTTTGACGCAACCTTCGATGGGCGGGTGGCGGTCGCGGTGACCACCGCGGCGAGGAGCGCCAGCACCGCGATGGACAGCGCCATCGGGAGGGCGGTGTCCGGTCCCGCGACCCCGGCCAGCGGTGCGGCGGCCCCGCCGAGCGTGAACTGGGTCACGCCGAGCAGCGCGGAGGCGCTCCCTCCGGCCCGGGACGCGCGGGGCCCGGACAGGGCCAGCGCCGTCGCGTTCGGCAGGATGAGCCCCTGCCCGGTGACCGTGAGGAACAGCGCGGGCAGCACCCCGTACAGGCCGGCGCCGGTGAGGACGGCGACGACCAGGAGCGCTCCGCCCGTGGTGACGATGCCGAGCCCGGTGCCCAGCAGGCGGCGCAGCGGCACCCGCCCGGCGAGCCGGCCGCCGACCTGCGAGGCGGCCACGATGCCGAGGGCGTTGACGCCGAAGGCGACGCCGTACGTCTGCGGCGACATCCCGTAGATGTCCTGGAGGACGAACGGCGACCCGGAGATGTAGGTGAACATCGCCCCGAACGCCAGGCCGATCGTCAGCGCGTACCCGGCGAACGCCCGGTCGGCCGCCAGCCCCCGGAACGTCCGGGCGGTCGCGCGCAGCCCGCCCGTCGCCCGCCGCTCCGGCGGCAGCGTCTCCCTGAGCCCGAGCAGCGCGCCGAGGAACAGCGCCACGCCGGCCCCGGACAGGACGGCGAACAGGCCGGGCCAGGGCACGACCTGCAGCAGCTGCCCGCCGAGGACGGGCGCGAGGATCGGTGCGAGCCCGGTGACCAGCATCAGCATCGAGAAGAACTTGGCGGCCGCCACGCCCTCGTACAGGTCGCGGACGATCGCCCGCGCGATCACGATCCCGGCGGCGCCGGTGGCGCCCTGCACCACCCGCATCGCGATCAGCGCCTCCACGGTCGGCGCGGCCGCGCACAGCAGCGACGCGGCGACGTAGGCGGCCAGCCCGACCAGCAGGGGCCGCCGCCGTCCCAGCGTGTCGCTGAGCGGCCCCGCCACCGCCTGCCCCAGGGCGAGCCCGATCACGCACGCGGTCAGCGTGAGCTGCGTCTGCACCGCGCCGGTCGACAGGTCCGACGCCAGGGTGGGCAGCGCCGGCAGGTACAGGTCGATCGTCAGCGGCCCGATGGCCGTCAGCGCCCCGAGGGCGATGATCAGCCAGAGCCGCCGGTCCGCCGCGCCGCCGTGGGTGGTCCCGGCGGTCGGGCCGGCGGTCTGCGTCATTGTCTTCTTTCCGGGTCGGGATCAAGCACGGGGTAATAGTTAGCTCCGCGAACCTTCAAGGGGATGATGGCCTGAAATCATCCTGTTCATAAGGGTGTGTTCAGTCACATTGGCGTGGCGGCCCCGGCCGGAGCCGCGCGGAGTCAGAAGGGGAAGCGCTCGGCGGCGGCGACGACCGCGCCCGTCACGGTCGCGACGGTGAGCACCGACAGACCCGCCAGGACCGCCCAGCGCCCGGCCTGGTAGCCGACGGGGACGCGGTCCGGACCGCGGCCGCGCACCGGCCAGGGGGCGCGCAGCGGCGCCGTCCCGGGAAGCTCCTGGGGCGCGTCGGCCGGCGGCGTCCCGTCCGCCGTGCCCGCCGGGGCGAGGCCGGTGACCCAGCCGAGCAGGTCGGCGACGTCCGCCGGCTCGGTGGCCAGGCCGGAGGCGAAGTACCGCACCTGCCCGGCGACCTGGTCGAGGGCGCGGACGGTGTTGCCCAGGCCGACGTCCCCGAGCCAGGCGCGCACGCCGGCCCCGTCGTCGGGGCCGCCGTCCGGGCCGGCCGGCGCGGGCGGCTCGCCGAGGCAGCGGCCGATCTCCGTGCGGGCCAGCAGGTCGGTCTTGGTGACGATGACCGCGACGCGCTTCTGGCGGCCCTGGTCGGGACGGGAACGCAGCTCGTTGAGGACCCGCTGCAGGGTGTCGGCGGGATCCTCCTCCGACGACACGGCGGCCCGGTCGAGGAACTCCTTCTCGTCCTTCGTCAGGGAGCCGCGGAGCTGGGGGAGGGCGAACGGGTCGACGACGAACAGCAGCGCCTCCCCGTGGTCGAGGTAGCGCAGCGACTCGACCTCGGTGGCGCCCGTGTAGTGCTCGCCGGCCGGGTCGAACAGGTAGAGGATGCGCCGCGAACGTCCCGGCAGCTCCACGTCCACCATGGTCGCGAGCGGCAGTTCCGGTCCCGTCTTGGCGAGGCGCCCGCCGCGCTGGAACTCGCGTATCGCGCCCGCGTACGCCTGCGCGTGCCTCTGCTCGACGAACGCGAGCCGTCCGTGCAGGGTGCGGGCCCGCGCGTGCAGGGCCCGGATCCCCAGGACCATGAACGTGGTCTTGCCCGCGGCCGGGCCGCCCACGAACGGCAGCGGCTCCACGCGGACGCGCCCGATCCGCTCCGGGAGCCGTCCGCCGCAGTGCGGGCAGTACGCGGCCAGCCGGAAGCGCCCCAGCGGGACGGTCGTGGGCAGCCGCGCCCCGCACCTGCACACGTGCCGGAACGCGCCACCCGACCCAGGGGTGAGGCGGGTGTGCCGTGCGCCGCACCCCGGGCACTCGTACTCCGGGAGCCCGATGCGCTCGTAGCAGAAGGGATGCGGGCACGTCTGAAGGATCCGCCCGTACGTCATGAAGACGCGTTCCACCGCCGCCAGGACGAGCACGCACACCAGCCACACGGCGAGTCCGAGGGCCGCGACCACCCCGTACAGGACGGTGAGCGCGACCACGAACACGCCGGCGGGCACGGCGGCGGCCACGATGCCCGCGCACAGGGCCAGCCAGACGGGGAGGACGAAGAACCCCCAGAACCCGCCGAGGAGCAGCCGGGTGAGGCGGACGAGGATGGCCCTGGCCGTCCGGTACACCTGCGGGACGACCGTGCGGCTGATCGTCCACCAGTCCCGCCACACCTGGCCCAGCAGGTAGTGGCGGTAGGAGATCTTCGGCTCGGCGACCGGCGAGGGCCCGTCGAGGGCGGACGGGGCGAGCGTCCGGCAGGCGTTCAGGTAGTACAGGCCCAGCGCGGCGACCCCGGCGACGACGAGCGTCGCGGCGAACAGCACGGGGAACACGTACATGAAGCCGAGCCACATGGCCGCGCCCCACACGGCGATCAGCAGCAGCACGAGGAGGGGATGCACCGGGTCACCTCCCGCCGCGCGGGGGTTCGCCGTCGCCCCGTGCCGGTTCGAGGAGGTCGCGCAGCGCGGCCCGCAGCCGGGGGCTGCGCGCCAGGCGCGAGTCGAGCTGCTTGGCCGCCAGCCACCGGCCGGCCGCGGCCCGCGCCCAAGCCTCCAGGGCCGGGTCGGCGGCGCCGCGCGCCTTCAGCCGCAGCACGACCTCGATCAGGTCGTTGCGCTGCTCCAGTTCGCCGCCGCGCAGGGGGACGCGGCCGGCGCGGGCGCGTCCCGGCAGCTGGGCGGTCCACCGCTCGCCGAGGCGCGCCCGGACCGGAGCGGGCAGGGCCGCCAGCAGGTCCGCCCGGAACGCCGGCGGCCGCCCGCACAGGCGCCGTGCCGCCCCGACGAACGCCTCCCCGGCGAGTTGCGAGCCCGCGCCGCCGGCCGCGATCTCCTCCAGCGCCCGCGCCGCCCGCGCGGGCCCGGCGGTGATCGCCTTCCCGTACGCCTGGACGAGCGCCGCGTCGCACCCGGCCCGTCCCTCCGGCATGACCTCCCGTATCCGGTCCGCGAGGCGCAGCGTCTCCGGGTCGGCGAGGCCCTCGCCGCCGGGGAAGGCGAGGCGCGTGAACACCCGGGACAGCAGCGCCCCCAGCGCCGGGTGGCCGCCGCCTGCGCCGGCGGGGGCCGTGCCGTGCTCCTCCAGCAGGCCGAGGCCCTCGGCGGCCGAGGGCGGCGAGGCCCAGACCTGCGCGAGCGCCGCCTCCACGTCCGCGGCCACCCTGCCGTCCAGGTTCAGGAGCCGGCCGGTCGCCTCCGCGCGGCGGCCGGGGATCCGGCCGCCGACCGACGCCAGGACCGGAACCGCGATGTGCGGGACGCCCCGCAGCCACTCCGCGTCCTGGAACAGCGCGTCGCACACGTCCGGGTCCGACAGCGGCGCGGTGCGCTCGGTGAGCTCGGCGGTGATCCCGTCGAGCAGGGCGCCCCGCAGGCCCCCGCCCTGGCAGACGGTCAGGGCGGCGTGCAGGGACGCGCCGCCGTAGCCGGTGCAGCGCGCCGCGGCGTCCGCGACGTCGCCGGGGGAGACCGCCAGCCCGGCGCGCAGCGCGGCGCGGACGACGCGGGCGAGCGCGGCGAGGTCGGTGACCTCCGCGAGTGCGGCGGAGGCCCGCGCCGCCAGCACGCCGCCGGCGTCGCCCGCCCCGTCGCCCGCTCCGTCGTGCGGGGCGTTCTCGTGGACGGCCAGGGCCAGTTCCAGCCCCATGAACGGCATGGCCTGCCGCAGCTCCCGCCACAGCCAGTCGGGCGGCTCGATCCCGCGGCCCGACACGACCGCCGCGAGCTCCGCCTCCTCCTCGCCCGTCAGCGGCGCGTCCGCGCGGCACAGGGCGAGCAGCGCGGCGGCGTCGCCGCAGTCGGCGGCGGGGGCGTCCGCCCTGGCGGCGACCTCCCCGAGGAAGTCGAGGCCCGCGAAGTCGGAGTCCCGCCAGCAGGCGCCCACGCCCCGCGCGAACCGGGAGAGGCTCCCCGCCGCCGGGCCCCCGGCCAGTGGGCGCCCGGTCCGCAGGTCGACGGCCGTCTCATGCAGGGGGCGCGCTCCCATGGCGGCCCACACGTCGGGTGTCGTGCCGACGAGGATCTGCCCGGCGCGCAAGGGGTCGGCGCTGTAGGTGACGAACGACAGCCGCGCCGTCGCCGAGACCGGCAGCGAGTACGACACCAGCGCGATCCAGCGGGCGATCAGCTCGACGTCGTCGGCGACGAGGACCACCCGGCCGCCGGGGACGGCGTTCTCGCGGACGGCGCTCACCAGGAGCCCCAGCGCGCCGAAGGGGTCCTCGGGACCGGAGTGGGGCAGCCAGGCGGCGAGGTCGTCGGGGGCGAGCCCCGTGCCCGGGGCCAGGTCGTCCAGCTCGTCCAGGACGGCGCCGTCGGCCGGCAGCGGCGCCCACAGGGGGGAGCGCCAGAGCTCGGCGGGGCGCATCCCCTCCAGCTCGGCGGGCTCGGCCACCACCGCGTGCGCGAAGAAGTTGCCGTAGCGGCCCGAGTAGTCGCGGCCGAGGTAGCGGCACCGCAGCAGCAGCGGGCGCCCGTCCACCACGTCGTACAGCAGCGTCACCGGGAACCGCTCCAGCTCGGAGTCGTCGGGTGACGGCGGCGCTTCGGGCGGCGGCCGGTACGACAGGTGCGGCATGACGCCCGCCCGCGCCCCGTCGGGCAGGCCGGGCGTCTCGGCGACGAACTGGAACCCCGCCCGGCCGGTGGGCCCGCGCCGCGCGGAGGTGTAGTGCAGCTGCCAGGCCACGCCTACGGCCCCCCGGGACGGACGCCGTCGAGCATCCCGAACCGGTGGAGCAGCCACAGCAGCGGGTCCTCGGCCCGGTACGGCCGGACCCCGCCCGCGCCGACGCGTTCCCCCTCCGGGACGCCGCCGAGCGCCGACAGGCCGAACAGCGCGTGGTCGGCGTACTGCTGCCCGAGGTAGGTGTCGAGCTGGCCCGCCTGCCACTCGTGCAGCAGCGCGCGGACCTGCTCGTGCACCGCGTCCCTGTCGTCGAGGTCCAGGACGCCCTGCCCGGACCGGGACCGGTGCAGCGCCGACTGCCGCAGCAGCCCCGGCCGCAGCGCGTCGATCTTGGTGAGGGCGACCGCGACGGGGACGGGCAGCGGCTCGCCCGGCCGCGTGCCGTGCCGCTGCCGCAGCGCGTCGGTGACGCGGGCGATGATGTTCAGCGGTTCGCTGTCGGGATCCCGTCCCTGCGACGGGTCCCCCGGGCGGGCCGCGGGAACCGGCTCCCGCACGCCGGTCCGGGCTCCGGGCAGCTCCAGCGGATCGACCAGGAAGATGATCGCGTCGGCGGCCTCCAGGTACCGCAGATGCAGGTCGGTGACCTCGCGGCTGCGCAGGTCCTCGCCCGCGGTATCGAACAGCACCAGAGCGAGCGAGTCGTTGCGGGCGCGCGAGAAGCGCCCCCGGCGCGTCCGGGTGAGCAGGTACACCAGCGGCTCGCGCGGGCCGGTGGCGGCGCTCGCCGTCGTCGGCAGCAGCCGCCGCTCCTCCAGCAGCGGGCGCGCGAAGTCGCGCTTGTACCGCTCGATCGTCCGGTCGTCGCACGCCACCAGCGACGCGTCCAGCTCCGTCCCGACCCGGTTCATCAGCTCGTGCAGCAGCACGGCGATGTAGGTGCTCTTGCCCGCGTTCTTCGCCCCGACGAGCGCGACGATCCGGCCGGGTGAGTCGACGTACGCCGACGGCAGCGGGTTGTGGCACTGCGGGCAGGCCCGGTTTCCGGTCGGGAGGCCGCAGTCCGGGCAGTTCGCGCGCCCCTTGCGCCCGGACGCGGCGAACACCGGCGGCAGCGACGCGCCCGCCGCCGCCCCCGTGTACGCGGCGAGCTCCTCGTCCAGGACGGGCGCGCAGCCCTGCCGCCGCCCGGACCGCCCCCGGCACCGGAACAGGATCCGCTGCGGCGCGACGGACGTGAAGCAGTACGGGCAGGTGACGCCCTGCCGGGACGAGCCCTGACCCGGCGCACGCCGCCGGGACGGCACACCGGGCACCCGCGCGAGCGGCCCCGTCATCGCTGGACCTGGAGCCGGCGGACCGGGGGGTCGCTCAACTCGACGGAGTCGTCGTCGGCGAAGCAGCGCAGCCAGTACGGCCCGGGGGCGTCCGGCACGGCCAGCGACAGCTCTCCCGGCACGGGCACCTGCTCCCACGCCCCGAGCGTCTCCCCGTCGCCCGGACGGTGGGGCATGACCCGCCCGGCGCGCAGCACGAGCGCCAGCCGCGCCAGCCGCAGCGGGCGGGGGGAGGTGAGCCGCACGGTCAGCGTCCGCCGCCACGGCGGCCCCGACCGCAGCACGTCGTAGCGGACGATCGTGCGGGCCTCGACCTCGGCGGTCACCGGCGGCCCGGTCACCCGGGAGCCGCCCACGGTCCCGGCCGCCGCGACCGACAGCTCGACGCGCTCGTCCTCGGGGACCGGCAGCCTGATGCCGCCCTGGGTGTCGTAGGCGGCGCGGGTCACGACCTCGCTCCCGTGCCCGCCGGGGGGCCGGGGCCCGGCGCCGACCCGGTACACGAGCTCGACCTCGGCGACGTCCGGCGGCCAGTCGAACCCGACGTGCACGTGGGCGCCGCGCCGCTCGGCGACCAGGCGGCGCGGGGGCGGCAGGTTCACGTGCCGGTGGTACGCGCCGATCGCCGCGGTGCCCTCCGCGACGGTCACCGCGAGCAGCCACCCGCTGGACCCCGGCCTCACCTCCAGCCCGCGGGGGACCGGCGCGCACGCCAGCCGCCGCGTGTCGCGCCGCACCTCCTCCAGCGGGACGAGCGCGCTGCGCGGCCACGGCGGCGGCCCCTCCGCCAGCACCAGCTCGGCCGTCCCGTTCCCGGGCGGGTCGAACCGGACCCGGACCAGGCCGGGATCGGACGCGTCGGCGCCGGCGGTCAGCTCGTACACCGGCTCGGGCGGCGCGCTCGGCGTGACCGAGGCCCGCACGCCGTCCGTCACGACCTCGCGGCCGGAGGCGTCGAGGTAGACGGCGCAGATCCGGTAGTGGTGCGTCCGGCCGTTCGGGACCCGCTCGCGGAACCCGTCGCGGCCGGCCGGGACCGTCCGCCCGTCGCGGACCACGACGACCCGCGCCGCCTCCGCCGGGCACCGCCACCGGCCCGTCACCTGGCCGTCCCCGGCCAGCAGCTCCACCTCGCCCGGATCGGGCCGCACGAGCAGCGGCCCGGCCACGGCGGGCGCGGCGGCCGCCTCGCCGCGCACCGCGACCACGCCGTAGTACAGCGGCACGTTGACCGGCGGCCGCCCGTCGACGTCCCCGGTGATCGGCGTCCCGTCCCGCAGATCGCGTGGCGGCCGCCCCTGCCGCCGCACGACCTGGTAGGACACCGCGCCCGCGGCGGACGGCGACGGCGCCCACGAGAGCCGCACCGCCGCCTCACCGCGCCCGCCGGCGGCGGAGGCGTCCGCGGGGGCGTCCACGTCCGCGGTCACCGACGCGGCGGGATGAGGGGGCAGCCGGCGCTGGTGGGCGGCCGCGCCGGGGAGGTCGCGGACGAGCCGCAGGGCGTCGGCGAGGAGACGGTACGCGCGGTCCGGGTCGGTTTCGGCGGCGGCGGTCTCGCGCAGGCGCAGCGCGGTGTCGAGGCGGTGCCGGGCTTCGGCGGCGAGGACCTCCTCCTCCGGCGCCTCGGGGCCCCCGGACGCGCGGGGGACGCTCGCGGCGTCCGCCAGCTCGGACGCGGCGAACACCTCGCCGGCGTCCAGGAGCGCGCGGAGGCGTCCCGCGAGGCCGCCGCCGGGCCCGGACTCGCGGACGACGGCGAACACCATGCGGCGCGCGTCGCCCTGGTCGATGCCGAGGTCCTCCGTCGCGAACCGCAGCAGCGCCCGCTCGGACGCCCGCTGCCGCAGCCGCTCGCGGAGCCGCTCCACCACGTCGTAGAGGACGAGCTCGGGGAGGTCGGCCCCCGATCGGAGCGCGGCCAGGATCGTGTCGGCGTGCGTGGTGCTGGTGTCGCGGCTGCGGCGGGCCCACTCCGCGCCGGCCGCCGCGACCGCGTCGGCGTCGAGCCGCAGGTTCGCGCCCGGCGCGGCGAAGCCGTCCAGCAGCCGGACCGGCCCGGTGAGACGCGCCCCGAACAGGAAGTCGGCCAGGTGCCGCTTGCCCAGGACGTCCAGCGACTCCTGGACCTTCCGGTACGCCGGATAGGGCGTGGCGGTCGGCAGCGGGTCGGGCTCGCGGATCTCGATGCGGTCGCCGGCGGCGAGCCCCTCCAGCTCGGCGCGGGTCACGCCGCCGGTGCGGGCGATGCCCTCGATCTCGGCGGGCGTCGCCATCCTCAGCGTCCCCGCCGCGTCGGCGAGCCGGGCGCGGGCCTGGGCGCGGCGGCGCTCGCCGCGCTCGCGCCCGCCGCGCAGCCGCGCGTTCAGCGGGCGCAGGTCACCGCGCTCGGCGGCGCTGAACAGCGGCGCCAGCTCACGGTGCTCGGCCTCCAGCCGGTCGATCAGCTTGCGGTACTTCAGCTGCCCCCGGGCCCGCCGCCAGCACTGCCTGACCTCCTTGACCCGCGCCGCGACCGCCGGCGCCGCCCGCGGGTCGGCCAGCGTGTCGGCCAGCGCGTACCGGACGCGCAGGTCCTCGGGGGGCTGATCGCCCGCCTCCCGCGCGGGCTCCAGCACCTCCCGCCGGTAGTCGTCGTCGAACGTCACGGGCGCCTCCGGGGCCGCGGGCCGCTAGCTGACCTGAACCCGGGAGAGGGCCTTCCGGGAGCGCTCGACCTCCTCCTCGGACATGCCGCCGACGTCGACCTTCAGCTCCAGCCGCTCGCCGGTCTCCTTCTCCACGGCCGTGACGTTCAGCAGGCCGGACGAGTCGAGCGCGAACGTGACCCCGATCGGCCAGCCGGCCTTCTTGCCGGGCGGGACGCGGATCTCCCCGGTCGCGATCTCGGTGTTGTCGATCAGGTCGGCGGACTCCACGACCCCGGCCTGCTCCATCACCCGGATGTCGGCGGACGCCTGGTCGTCGTAGACGGTGAAGAAGTCCTCGGTCTTCGCGGCGGGCAGCTCGTCGTTGGCGTGCACGAGATGCGCGACGTTCTCGGCGCCGGTCTCCCGGTCGACCACCACGATCCCGAACGCGTGCGAGGCGACCGTCTTGATCTGCCGCCCGGCGATCTGCTTCTGCTGCTCGGCGGACAGTCCCGCGCGGCTCGCCATCTCCTCGGCGCGCTCGGCCGCGCCCTCCCGGACGAGCCGCCGGTAGGTCTCCTCGAACGCGTACAGGGCGGCGCCCTTGGCGACCGCGAGGTCGGGGTCCTGCAGCCGGGGGGACAGGCCCAGCTCGGTCTCCAGCCGCGCCGCGACGACCGGCATCTTCGTGGACCCGCCGACCAGCACGAGGTCGTCGTAGTCGTCGACGTTCTTGTCGGAGGCGGTCGCCAGGGTCCGGCCGGTGATCTCGACGGTCCGGTCGAGGAGGTCCTTGGTCAGCTCCTCCAGCTTCTCCCGCGTCACCTCGACCGACGCGACCCGCCCGGCGTGCATGACGCGGACGGTGTGCGCGGTGCGGGTGGTGAGGGCCTTCTTGGCGTCCTCGGCGTCGCGGCGGAGCTGCTGCTCGGTCTGCTTGTCGTCGAGCGGGTCGCCGGCGTCCGGGTGCTCGGCGCGGAACCGCTCGGCCAGGTGCTCGACGAGCCGCGCGTCCCAGTCGGCGCCGCCCAGCTCGTGGTCGCCGTCGGTGCAGACGACCTCGATGTGCCCGTCGCGCAGCGTGATGACCGTGGTGTCGAACGTCCCGCCGCCCAGGTCGTACACCAGGATCGTCCTGTCCTGCTCGGGGTTGAGGACGCCGTAGGTGATCGCGGCGGCGATCGGCTCCGACACGATGTCGATGACGTTCAGCCCGGCGATCCGGCCCGCCTTGCGGGTCGCGTCGCGCTCGGCCGCGCCGAAGTAGGCGGGGACGGTGACGACCACGTCGCGGGTCTCCTCGCCCGTCGTGGTGCGCGCGTCCGTCGCGAGCTTCAGCAGGATGAAGGCCGACAGCTCCTCGGGGGTGAAGTCGATCCCGTGGATGGGGCGCGTCACGTCCCGGCCCATGTCGCGTTTGACGAGGCTGACGACGTTGTCGGGCTCCAGCACCGCGGTGTCCTTCGCGGTGGCGCCGACGATGACGTTCTCGCCGCTCTCGAAGTAGACGACGGACGGGGTCGTGTCGGTGCCCTCCAGGTTGCGCAGGACCGCCGGCCGCCCGACATCGTCGATGGAGGCAATGCAGGAGTACGTGGTTCCGAGGTCGATCCCGTAGACAGCCATGTCCCTCACCTATCGGTACCGAGTCCGCTGTTCATCGTCTCGCCGCGCCCCGTCCCGCGCAGGCGATTCGAGCCGGTCCCGACCTCGGGACCAGCCCCGTTCGACCCGGTTTCGGGGTCGTCGTCCACCTTGTCTTTCGCGCCGCCGCCTTGCGCGCCGTCGAGCTTGGCGACCGCGACGGCCGCCTTGCGCAGCACCTTCCCGCTCTGCTCGAACCCGTCGGACCGGACGGCCGTCACCGTGCCGTCGCGCAGCGGGTCGTCGACGGGCGTCACCGCGACCGGCCGGTGGCGGGACGCGTCGTAGGGGGCGCCGGGCTCGACCGCGAACCGCTCCACGCCGAGCCGCGCCAGCGCGTCCGCGACGTCGTCGGCGACCGCCTCCAGCAGCAGCGCCGTCTGCCTCGGGTCCGGCGGGTCGGTCATGTCCGGGGCGGAGAGCCGGCGCGACTCGCGGCGCGCCTGGTCGTGCAGGCGGTACAGCGCGGCGCGGACCGGCTCCAGCATCGCCTGGAGCTCGCCGCGCCGCAGCCGCTGGTTCTCCTCGTGCAGCCGGTCGATGACGGCCTCGCGGTGCGCGGCGCGCTCGTGCTCGCGGTCGAGCCGCGCGGCCAGCCCCGCCAGGGCGTCCCTGACGTCGGAGCGGAACGCCTCGCCCTCCGGTCCCTCCGGGCCGGGCGGGGCGGTGCCGCGTACGGCGGTGGCCGCCGCTTCGTCCCCGGCGTCCCTTCCGGGCGCGCGCTCCGGCTGGGCTCCGGAGTCCTCGTTGACTGGGGGGTCCCCGTCCCTCGACACGTGGAGTTACCTTAATCCTGGGTGGCATGAGGCGATAGGCCTGCTGATGACCTTCATTGGACTCTAGTTTGACCCGTACCCGTCATTCCAGCACCGCCAACGGCGCGGTTTTGTCGTGGCGAGACCTCCGGGTAACGCCGTGGAAACAGGCTTCGCCGAAGGTGATGGCAGCGGAGAGCGGAGGTCGCGATGTTGCTGCGGATACGTGTCCGGCTGCCCGATCGCCCCGGATCGCTGGGGCAGGTGGCCCGCACGCTGGGCGCGGCCGGCGCCGACGTCGTCCAGATGTCGGTGCTGGAGCGGGACAACGGCCGGGCGATGGACGACTTCACGGTCGCGTGGCCCGCCGGGGCGGGGCTGGAGCGGCTGATCGACGGGCTGGAGGCCGTCCCCGGCGTGGAGGTCGCCGGGGTATGGCCGACGGCCGAACCCCAGGGCTGCCCGGAGGCCGCCGTGATCGGGCAGGTCGCGGCCCGTCCGGGACGCGGCGCCGAGATCCTCGCGGACGCCGTCCCCGCCATCCTGAGCGCGGACTGGGCGGTGCTGGCCGAGCCGAAGGGCGGGGACCCCGGCGAGGCGGTGATCGTGTATGCCAGCGTCGGCGGCCAGGCAGGGGCCGATCTCCCGGGCCTCCTGCCGCTGCGGCCGCGCGCCTTCACGGCGCCGGACGGCACGCACTACGCGGTGTGCCCGATCACCGGTGGCAGCGCCGCGCTCGTCGTCGCCCGGACCGGCGCGCCGCCGTTCCACCGGACGGAGGTGTCCCGCCTGGAGCAGCTCGCCGGCGCGGCGGACGCCGTCCTGACCGGCGAGCGCGCCGGAGACTCCGCCCTCTGACCCGGCTCACTTCAACAGGCCGAGGACGCCGTCCAGGTCGGTGAGGCAGGCGTCGGAGCCGAGTCCCTGCGCGACGGTCGCCGCCGCCGCGGTGCCCCAGCGCGCCGACTCCAGGACGTCCCGCTCCTGGACGAGCCCGGTGATGAACCCGGCGCAGTAGGCGTCGCCGCAGCCCGTGGTGTCGACGACCTCGACGGGCACGACCGGCAGCCGCTGCACGCCCTTGGCCGTCGCGACGAGGCTGCCCTCGCTCCCGAGCGTGACGACCACCGTCGCTGGCCCCCTGCCGAGCAGCGCCGCGGCGGCCTTCTCGGGGTCGCTCTCCCCGGTCATCGCGGCGGCCTGCTCCTCGTTGGGCAGGAAATGGTCGACGTGCGGCAGGAACGCGGCGGCGCCGTCGAGCAGGTCGGGCATGCTGGACAGCAGGTCCATCGTCACCACGGTGCCGGTCTCGCGGGCGTGGGCGAGCATCTCGAAGAAGGCCGGGTCGTTGAGGCCGAACGTGACGTCCGGCCCGCCCAGGTGGACGACGCTCGCCGCGGCGAGCAGCCCGGGGCCGACGGCGCCGGCGGTGAGGGTCAGGTTGGCGCCGGGGACGTGGAAGCTGGGGCGCCCGCCGTCCGGCCGGATCGGCAGGATCGACGCGCTCGTCTGGTCGGCGGTCCGCCGGACGAGCCCGCGCACGTCCACACCGTTGCGCGTCATGACGGCCACCAGCAGGTCGCCGAGGTCGTCGTCCCCGATCGCGCCGACCGAGACGACGTCGTTGCCGAGCCTGGCGAGCGCCACCGCGGTCCCGGCGGCGGCGCCCGCGGCGGTGGCCCTGATCTCGTCCACGACGACGGTGCCCTGACCGTCCGGGATGCCCTCGACGGGCCGCGCGAGCACGTCGAGGATGTGCGCGCCCAGTGTTACAACCGTCATGACCAGACCCCTTGAAGATCGTCAGGGTCGTAGCGTACGCGGTGAGGCCCGGGAAACGTGAGAGGTATTCGTATGTTGCTGAGGGACGAACGGGACGAGCTGTGCGCGATCGGCCGCCGCCTGGCCGGAACCGGCCTGGTCACCGGAGCGGCCGGCAATATCAGCGTCCGGTCGGGCGACCTTGTCGCGGTCACGCCCGGCGGAATGATGCTGGACCGGATGGAGCCCGCGGACTGCCCGGTGGTGAATATGTCTGCCCGGCTGGTCGAGGGGTACCGGGCGCCCTCGTCCGAGACCCCGATGCATCTGGCCCTGTACGAGACGACCCCGGCGGCGGCCATCGTCCACACCCACTCGACCTATGGCGCCGTCGTGGCGACGACCATGTCCGAGCTGCCGCCGATCCACTACAACACCCTCCTGCTGGGCGGCGTGGTGCAGGTCGCCGAATACGCCACCTACGGGACGCCCGAGCTCGCGGAGAACGTCCGGGCCGCCATGGCCGGGGGGAAGCGCGCGGCGCTGATGGCCAACCACGGCGGCGTCACGATCGGCCGCGACCTGGAGGAGGCGTTCGAGAACGCCCGCCTCCTGGAATGGCTGTGCGGCGTCTACGTGCGGGCCAAGGCGATCGGCGAGCCCCGCGTCCTCACCGGCGACGAGCTGGCGGCGGTGGTGGAGCGCGGCCTGCGGCCCCCGGAGTTCCCGCGTGTAACCTAACGCTTGTTAGGTCACCGTGGGAGGTCCGCTTTGCCCTTCGTCCTGATCGACAGGCCGCGCCCGCACATCACGCTCATCACGCTCAACCGGCCCGAACGCATGAACGCGATGGCGTTCGACGTCATGGTCCCGTTCCGGGAGGCGCTGGAAGAGGTCAGCCGCGACAACGACACCCGCGTCGTCGTCATCACCGGCGCCGGGCGCGGCTTCTGCTCCGGTGCCGACCTGGAGAACGCCGGGGACATCCCCGGCATCGACGGGCTCACGCTCCCCACCATCGCCCTGCGCTCGATGGAACTCCTCGACGACGTGGTCCGCGCGATGCGCCGCGTCCACCAGCCGGTCATCGCGGCGGTCAACGGCCCCGCGATCGGCGGCGGCCTCTGCCTCTCCCTGGCCGCCGACATCCGGCTCGGCGCCGACACCGCGCTGTTCCGCGCCGCCGGGATCAACAACGGCCTCACCGCGAGCGAACTCGGCCTCAGCTACCTGCTGCCCCGCGCCATCGGGTCGTCCCGCGCCTTCGAGCTGATGCTGTCCGGCCGCGACGTGGACGCCACCGAGGCCGAACGCATCGGGCTCCTGTCCCGGGTCGTCCCGCCCGACAAGCTCCTCGACTCGTGCTACGAGCTGGCCGAGCGGATCGCCGGGTTCAGCCGCCCCGGCACCGAGCTGACGAAGCGGATGCTGTGGTCGAGCCTGGACGCCGCGAGCCTGGACGCCCACATGGGACAGGAGGGCCTGGCCCAGCTCTACGTCCGTCTCACCACCCACAACTTCGAGGAGGCCATCAAGGCCCGCAAACAGAACCGCCCCCCGGACTTCAAGGACTGACGGACGGCGGCCGGCGTGACAGGCTGAGCGGGTGCCGAAGCTCTCGCCTGACGACGCGCGGCGGCTGCTGGCGACGGTCCCGGTCGTGCGCCTGGCGACCGTCGGGGAGGACGAGCGGCCGCATCTCGTTCCGGTGACGTTCGCCGTCCACCGGGGGACCGTCTACACGGCCGTCGACCACAAGCCCAAGAGCACGCGCGACCTGCGGCGGCTGGCCAACATCCGCGCCAATCCGCGCGTCGCCCTGCTGGCCGACCATTACGAGGACGACTGGAACCGCCTCTGGTGGGTTCGCGTGGACGGCCACGCGTACGTCGTCGAGGACGCCGCGAGGACGGCCGAGCCCGTCCGTCTGCTCGCCGACCGCTACCCCCAGTACCGCGACCGCCCGCCCGAGGGTCCGGTGATCGCCGTCACGATCGACGGCTTGAGCGGCTGGGCGGCGTCGTAGGCGTCGGGCCCATGCGTCAGTCCCAGGCGCCGCCGATCTTCGCGAGGTCGGCGGCGTACTCGATGCGGGTGGACCACTCGCCGGGCCAGGCGTCCATGCCGAGGTGGGCGCCGGCGAAGGCGCCCGCGAGGCAGGCGATCGAGTCGGAGTCGCCGGAGCTGGCGGCGCCCCGCCAGATCGCCTCGACCGGCTGCTCGGGGAACAGCAGGAAGCACAGGAGGCCGGTGGCCATGGCCTCTTCGGCCGTCCAGCCCGCCCCGGTGATCTCGCAGGGGTCGGACGCGCGGTCGCCGCGTCCGAGGGCCTCGTCCAGGTGGTCGAGGACGGCCAGGCACTCGTCCCAGCCGCGGGCGATGAACGTCTCGGGGGCGTCCATGCCCGGCTGCTGCCAGAGCGCGCCGAGCCAGCGTTCGTGGTAGACGGTGCGCTGGTCGTGGCAGCGGGCGCGGAGCGCGGCGGGCAGGTCGGACGGGTCCATGCCGTCGGCCAGCCACCGGACGGCGAACGCCGTCAGCTCGCTGGCGGCCAGCCCGGTCGGGTGCCCGTGGGTGAGGGCGGCCTGGAGCTGGGACGCGCCCGCCCGGGTCTCGTCGGTGAGGCCGGGAGCGAGGCCGACCGGCGCGACGCGCATGTTGGCGCCGCAGCCCTTGGAGCCCGCGACGGTGGCCTCCACCCAGGGCTTCCCGGACGCCAGGCCCCTGCACGCGCGCAGGCAGGTGTGGCCCGGCGCGCGGTCGTTGTCGGGGCTGTCGAGCCAGTCGATGAAGCGCCGCCGCCACAGCGGCGTGATCAGATCGGCGGTGAAAGGAGGGTTCTCCAAAGCGTCCAGGAGAGCGAGGCCGACCGCGATCGCCATCTGCGTGTCGTCGGTGACCAGCGCCGGATCGCCGTTGAGCTGCGTCGGCCCGTGCTCGCCGAAACGGCGGTGGATCTGCTTCATGGTGAGGAACTCGGTGGGCGCGCCGAGGGAGTCCCCGTACGCCGTTCCGAACATCGCCCCGCTCGCCCTTCTCATGGGCGGCATTCTGCCTCAGTCGGTACGAGCGCTGCGGAAACCGGCGGGCGTCATGCCGTAGCAGCGGACGAACCAGCGCGTCAGATGGCTCTGGTCGGCGAACCCCGTCACCGCCGCGACGTCCCCGATCGCCTCGCCCCGGGCGAGCAGCCGCCGTGCCGCGCGCAGCCGCAGCTGGCGCTGGTAGTCGCTCGGCGCCATCCCGTAGGCCCGCCGGAACCCGCGGTACAGCGCGAACCTGCTGCACCCCGCCGCTTCGGCCAGCTCGTCGGCGCCCACGTCGTCCAGCGCCTCGAGCCGCCGCCGCGCCCGCTCGACCGCACCCGTCGCGGGCGAGGCGCGCAGCGGCCGCGTCGATGCCCGGCCGGCCATCGAGCCGACCGTCGCGGTCAGCAGCTCGTCGCGCCGCAGCGCGGACGCGCCGTCCAGCAGCGCCGCGTGCAGGCCGCGCAGATTCCCGGCCAGGACGGGATCGGCCACCACGGGCGAGTCGAACAGCGGCGGCCCCACCGGGCGGCCGGTGATGTCGGCGAGCACATCCGAGACCAGCTCCGGGCCGATGTGGACGATCCGGTACGTGAAGCCCAGCTCGTCGGCGGGGTGGCCGTCGTGCGGGTCGTCGGGGTTGAACGCGAGGACCATCCCGGCCGCGCTGGTGTGGGCGTCGCCCCGGCACCGGAACGCCTGGTAGCCGTCCTCGGTGACGCCGAACGAGTACGTCTCGTGGCTGTGCCGGTGGTAGACGTGCCGCTCGAACCGCGCGTGCATCGCCTCCAGCGGACGGTCGGCCGACCGCCAGTACCTGCTCCATTCCACGTGGCCCAGTCTGCCGCGCACGAGCGTTCAAGACATCCCGCGCGCCCCCGGGCACGCTCGTGGCCATGCGTTTCGACACCAAGATCGGGATCGTGGTCCGGGACGACCTGGCCGCCTGGCAGCGGCTCAACGTCACCGCGTTCCTCGCGAGCGCCGTCGCGGGCCGCTTCCCGGGCGTCATCGGCGAGCCGTACGAGGACGCGTCGGGCAACACCTACATGGCGATGTTCCGGCAGCCCGTCCTGGTCTACGAGGCCGGCGCCGAGGAGATCCGCAAGGCCCACACACGGGCCCGCACCCGCGAGATGGACACCGCCGTCTACATCGAGGACATGTTCAAGACCGGCCACGACGAGGCCAACCGCGAGACCGTCCGCGCGGTCTCCGCCGACGAGATGCCGCTCGTCGGGTTCTGCGTCCACGGCCCGAAGAACGGCGTGGACAAGGTCCTCAAGGGGTTGCGCCTGCACCCGTGAGCCCGGCCATCTCGCCGAGCCGCTCGCGGTGCCGGTCGGGTGTCCCGAACAGCTGCCGGGACCCCTGGGCCCGCTTGAAGTACAGGTGCGCGTCGTGCTCCCACGTGAACCCGATGCCGCCGTGCAACTGAATCGCCTCGCCGGCGGTGTGGAAGAAGGCGTCCGAGCAGTACGCCTTCGCCAGCGCCGCCGCGTGCGCCAGCTCCTCCGGGCTCTCGTCGGCCACGGCCGCCGCGTGCAGCACCGCCGACCGCGCCGACTCCACCAGCACGAACATGTCCGCGCACCGGTGCTTGATCGCCTGGAACGACCCGATCGGGCGCCCGAACTGGTGCCGCACCTTCGCGTACTCCACCGTCATGTCGAGGGTCGCCTGCGCCCCGCCGAGCTGCTCGGCGGCCAGCGCCACGGCCGCGACGTCCAGGGCCCGCCTGACGGCGTCCTCTCCACCGACCTCGCGTGCCGCGACGCCGTCGAACTCGATCCGCGCCAGCTTCCGCGTCTGGTCAAGCGTGGGCAGCACCTTGCGCTCCACCGCCGCCACGTCCTCGACGGCGTACAGCCCGACGCCGTCCGCGCCCTGGGCCACGACGAGTATCAGATCGGCGATGTGCCCGTCCAGGACGAAGTTCTTCGTTCCGCGCAGCTTTCCGTCCTCGAACGTGGCCGCCACGGACCCGGGATCCCAGCTCCCGCCGTCCTCGGCCACCGCCAAGGTCGCGATCGTCGACCCGTCCGCGATCCGCGCCAGCAGGTCGTGCCCGCCGTCTCCGGCCTCCAGCGCCGCCGCGGCCGTGATCGTGGCGAGGAACGGCGCGCACACCACGGCCCGTCCCATCTCCTCGAACACGACGGCCAGCTCCCGCATCCCGAACCCCGCGCCGCCGTGCTCCTCGCCGATCGCGAGGCCCTGCAGCCCGAGCTGCCCGGCCATCTGCGCCCACACCCCGGGGTCGTGGCCCTCGGCCGTCTCCATGAGCCGCCGCACCTCGGCGGAAGGGGACCGGTCGGCGAAGAACCGCCGCAGCGTGTCCTTCAGCTCCCGCTGTTCCTCCGTGACGACGAGCTGCATCCGGGTGGCCTCCCCACATGTCCTGAACCGCCCGGCCATCATGCCGCAGCCCGCTCATCCGCTCGCACGCGCTCCCGCCCACCGGGACGGTCAGGGCGCCCAGTCATGCGGCCCGAGCACGTATCCCTTGCTGGTCGAATGCAGGTGGTTGGCCTCCACCAGGTGCCCGAGCGCGGCCCACAGGTCCTCCTCGGGCGCTCCGACGAGCTCCTCGATCGTGTCGAAGTCCGCCGCGCCCCCGCCCTTGTCGATCGTCGCGACGGTCTCGTACACGGCCAGCTCGAAGTCCGACAGCTCCTGGACGTCCCCGCGCCTGAACTCTCGCTCATCCATAGACGAACCGTGCCCGTTCCCGGCCCGTTCTACCTGCCGCGAACGGGACCCGGGCCGTACGCTGGAGACGTACGCTCATACAACTACGATCTGTATGCGGAAGGTGGCGCTCTGCTCATATACTCGCCCGCGAGGAAAGGAGCAGAGCATGACTGTGATGGTTCATGACCCTCTGTCGCACGAGGACACCGACGTTCTCCTGGAAGGTTTCCTCGCCCTTGAGACCCCCGAGGGCTTCCGAGCCGAGCTGATCGACGGAGAGATCGTCGTGACCCCACCCCCCCTTGGCGACCATGAGGATTGGATCGCTGAGATCTCCTTGCAGATCGTCCGAGACTCCCCTCGGCGATTCCACTGGGCCGGTCAGAAGGGATTGATCATCCCTGGTGACGGTGAAGGCCGGGAGAACCGCGTGATCCCGGACATGATCATTGCTCCCGCGGAGCTGCGTTTCTTCCGAGGGACTCCCGAATGGCTGCGTCCCGACCCCGATCGTGTCGCCATGGTCGTCGAGGTGACGTCCTCAAGGCCAGGGCCTGATCGGGGCAGCAAGCGGTACGGGTACGCGCGGGCTGGAATCCCGCTCTACCTGCTGGTGGACCGGGGTGAGGAGACGGTGACGCTGTTCAGCGGACCCGACGAGACGGCCTACAGGCACACGGACCAGGTGCCGTTCGGCAAGGCTCTCCCCTTGCCCGAGCCGTTCGAGATCGAACTGGACACCTCCGGGTTCGCCTGAGGCGTCAGCCGTAGCGCTTCATTTCGTGGAAGAAGTCGGGGACCGTGGTCAGAGCGCCTGAGGACGACACCTCGTCGTAGACGTAGCGGGCCACCGCCAGGTCCAGGACGCCCAGGCCGAACGGGGAGAAGACCACGGGCTTGTCCGCGGACGGGGTGGTCCTGCCGGTGAGGACGTCGTAGAGGGTCCCGTCGACGAAGTCGCGGTGGCCCACCTGCTGTTCGGCCAGGTGGGGGGACGTGTCGGCCTTCAGGCAGTGCTCGATGTCGTCGACGATGTTGCACGACGACAGGATGATCTCGGGGGAGAGGTCGCGCAGCGACACGTGCAGGACGAGGGGGTTGTGCGCGAACCAGGCGGGGTCGGTGACGTGGGGCTCCCCGGCGACCGTGGCGAAGACGACCAGGTCGGACGAGCGGATCAGGGACTCGGCCGACTCGTGGATCGTGATCTCGCCCTTCTCCGAGCGTTCCAGGTAGCCCTTGAAGCCCTCGGCGTGCTCCGAAGAGAGGTCGTGGATGCCCAGGGTGCCGAACGTGAAGCCGTTGCCGGCCAGGTAGGTGTGGATGTACCGGGCGATGATGCCGACGCCGATGAAGCCGACGCGGCGGGGCCGGTCGCCGCGCCGGTCGGCGAGGGTGGCGGCGGCGAGGGCGGCGGACGCGGCGGTGCGGGCGGCGCTGATGATGGAGCTCTCCAGGCACGCGAACGGGTAGCCGGTCTCGGCGTCGTTGAGGATCAGGACGGCGGAGGCGCGGGGGATGCCGTTCGCGACGTTGCCGGGGAAGCTGGAGATCCACTTGATGCCGTGCACGCCGACGTCGCCCTTGACGGAGGCCGGCAGGGCGATGATCCGGTCGGACGGGCGGTCGGGGAAGCGCAGGAAGTAGGAGTCGGGGTTGACGGTCCGCCCCTCGCCGTGCAGCCGGTAGGCGTCCTCGACCATCCGGGTGACCTGCTCCTCCCGCCCGGCGACCGCGTCGTGGATCTGGGCGCCGGAGATCACGGCGAAAGAGGGGGCCTGCGTCATCGAAAATGCTCCGTGGTGTTCTGGGGTGATCAGGCGTCGAGGATATCCGGCAGCTCTGCGCCGAAGTGCTCGCGGAGCCAGCCGTCCTCGTAGATGGAGTCCAGGTAGCGCTCGCCGAGGTCGGGGGCGATGGCCACCGCGACCGGGTCCTCGCCGGGGTACTTGGCCTCCAGCCAGCGGGACGCGCCGGACACGACGGTGCCGGTGGAGCCGCCGAACAGGAACCCCCGCGAGGACAGGGCGCGGACGGTCCGGATCGTGTCGGGCTCGGGGACGTGGACCACGTCGTCGATGAGCGACTCGTCCACCAGGCCGGGCTTGCTGCTGGTGCCGAGGCCGGGCACCATGCGGCGTTCGGGGATGCCGCCGAAGGTGACGGACCCGACCGCGTCGACGGCGACGATCGTGACGGGACGGTTGCGCTCGCGGAAGTAGCGGGCGCAGCCCATCAGGGTCCCGGTCGTGCCCGCGCCGACGAAGAGGACCTCCAGGCCGGGGAACTCCCGGTCGATGGATGGAGCGGTCCCACGGTAGTGGGCCAGCCAGTTGTTGCGGTTGGCGTACTGGTTGAGCCACACGTACTCGGCGCCGGACTCGCACAGGTCGCGCACGTGGGCGATCCGGCCGCCGAGGTAGCCGCCGTTGGCGTCCCGGTCGGACACGACCCGGACCTCGGCGCCGAGCGCCCGCATGACCCGCATGGACGCGGGGTTGCAGCGCGGGTCGGTGACGCACACGAACCTCAGCCCCCGGCTCGCCGCGATCAGGCTGAGCGCGATGCCGAGGTTTCCGGACGACGACTCGACGATGATCGAATTCTCGGTGAGCGCGCCCTCCGCCTCGGCCGCCTCCACCATTGCGGCGGCGGCCTTCAATTTGACCGACCCCGCGAAATTGAATCCCTCGCATTTGAGGTACAGTGGGCGATCGATGACATGCCGCAGATCGACGTAAAGGTCGTCGACATTGAAATCCTGCGGCGCGGTGATTATCGGCACACTGCCACCTTCAAATGAAGAAACAAATCCCTCATCGTCCCCCGGAGTTCGCCGCGGTCTCGCGCCCGGCCATGGCGAAGCATCACGGTACCGGCGTGCATCTTCTCCACGCAACCCCCTACTTACCGACGGGTAGTGGCGAATGCGAGATGCTTCTGGCATACCACGGATAAGGTATGTCCTCCGCTTGTTTTGGTGATGACGGTGGAGAAGTTCTACATCACGGAGAGTAATGATGAATGCTCGCGGGCCCGCCGTGGACCGGTTGCTTCCCCTGGCCGGGCTGCCCGCCCTCGACGTGCCCGCGGCCCAGGTCGAGCGGGCCCGGGAGCTGGCCGCCCGGCACGGCATGCTCCGCGAGGAGAGCGTGGACCTCGCCGATCCCGTGGTCGCGCGGGTGGAGCGGTTCGCCGCCGAGCGGGACCGTCCCGCCGTCACCGATGGGGCGCGCACGCTCTCCTACGCGGAGCTGGCGGGGGAGGCGCGCCGGCTGGCCGCGCTGCTGGTGGACGAGGGCGTCGAGCCCGGAACGGTGGTCGGCGTCGGCGGGCCCCGCAGCGCCGGCGTGATCGCGGCGTTCCTCGCCATCGAGCTGGTCGGCGCCCTGTACGTGCCCGCCGACGAGGCGTGGCCGGCGGGGCGCGTCCGCGACGTCCTCGCCCAGGCGGGCGCGTCCGTGCTGGTCATGGCGGACGATGCGGGCGCGCCGGCCGAGGGCGCCGCGGAGACGGGCTGCCGGGTGGTGCGGGCGGCCGCGGCGGAGGGCCTCCGGCCGTGGGCCGGTGAACCCCGCTCGCACACTCTCGGTCTGCCCCGGTACGTCCTGTTCACCTCGGGGTCGACGGGCCGCCCCAAGGGCGCGGTCGTCGAGCACCAGGGCATGGTCAACCACCTCTGGGCCAAGATCATCGACATGGGGCTGACCGGCGCGGACGTCGTCGCGTTCACGGCCCCGCTCGGCTTCGACATCTCGATCTGGCAGATGCTGTGCCCGCTGCTGCTCGGCGGCCGGGTGGAGGTCGTCGGCGACGAGGTCGCGCACGATCCGGTCGCGTTCGCGCAGGCCGTGGACGAGCGGGGCATCACGGTCGTCGAACTCGTCCCGACCATGGTCAGGCACCTCCTCGACGACCTGGCCCCCGGGCTCCGTCGTTCCGGGGGGACGCCCCCCGGGCAAAGGCCCCTGCAAGGCCTCCGCTGGATGATCGCCACCGGCGAGGAACTGCCCGCGGAGCTGTCGCGGCGCTGGCTGGACGCGATGCCGCACGCCCGCCTCCTCAACGCCTACGGCCCGACCGAGTGCTCCGACGACGTCACCCACCACACCGTCACGGCCGGCGACCTGGACCTTCTCCGCCTGCCGATCGGCACGCCGATCGTCAACGCGCGCCTGCACGTGCTGCGCGAGGAGGACGACGGCACCTGGTCCGCCTGCGACATCGGCGAGACCGGTGAGCTGTTCGTCGGCGGCGTGGTCGTCGGGCGCGGCTACCTGGGCGACGACGAGCGGACCCGCGAGGCCTTCTACCGCGACCCGTTCGGCGACTCCCCGACGGGCCGCCTCTACCGGACGGGCGACGCGGTGCGGCTGCTGCCGCCGGGCGCGGGCGGCGAGGACCGGCCCACCCTCCAGTACCTGGGACGCGTCGACCGCCAGGTCAAGATCGCCGGGGTGCGGATGGAGCTGGGCGAGATCGAGGCGGTGCTGCAGCGGCACCCGTCGGTGGGGGCCGCCGCGGTGGTCGTGCACGAGTACCCGGCCGGGTGAATCATCACTCTTCGTAACCGTCCTGGGTCGAATGTGTTGTGAACCTTTGTCAACCGGCGAGCGTCGGCGGCCATGAACGGCGGGTCGACCGCCGCCTGCTTTGTCACTCCTGTTAGCAATGGGCCGGGCCAAGTTCTGCTTTTGAGGGGATTGCGAGGCATGTGACAGGCTGGTTGACTGTGGCTCCGCTACTCCTGAGTAGAACGTGGGTCCAGGGCGGTCCGGGGCAAGGGCGGAACATGGCGGCGCTCTGTATTGACCGGACCACGGTGCGTTGGCTCCCGGGTGGACGCGGGGCGATCGCGTTCCCGGAAGGGACTCGGGGTGAAAGGGGACGGGGAACAGCCCGATTTCTGTGGTCATTCTCTTTCATTTTCTGCCCGTCGGCGCCGGGCCGGTGCCGACTTCGGGTGTAAAGCAAACCCCCTTCGACCGGGAAAGTGCCGCTTGATGTCCACCGAGTACGTTCCTCTTTCGGCCGCTCAGCGGAGCGTCTGGTACGCGCAGCAGCTGGCTCCCGAAACGCCGATTCACATCGCGCAGTACATCGAGATCGATGGGCCGCTCGACCACGGGCTGTTCGACCGGGTGGCGCGCATCGCGGCGCACGAGGCACTCGCGCAGAACGCGCGGCTGGCCGACGTCGACGGCGTCGCGCACCAGATTCTCGACCCGGACGCGAGCGCGTCGATCCCCCTCGTGGACCTTTCCGGCGAGCCCGACCCGGAGGCCGCCGCGCGGGCGTGGACGGACGCGCGGATGGCCGAGCCGCTGCCCGCGGACGGCGAGCGGCTGTTCCACACGGCGCTGCTGCGGCTGTCGCCCGAGCGGCACCGGTGGTTCGTGCGCGCCCACCACGTGGCCCTGGACGGCTACGGCGGCCTGCTGATCAGCCGCCGCGCCGCGGAGGTCTACACCCTCCTCGCCTCCGGCGGCGAGTACGAGGCGGGAGAGCTGGGAGACTTCCGGAAGGTCCTCGCCGAGGAGGAGGACTACCGCGCGTCGGAGAGGTTCGAGCGCGACCGCGCGTACTGGACGGAGCGGTTCGCCGACAAGCCGGTCGCGGTGTCGCTGTCGGACGCGATGGCCGAGCCGACCGCCGACTACCTGAGCCGCATCACCGTCATCCCGCCGGACGAGACGGGCAGGCTCGCGGCCGGCGCCCGCCGGCTGCGCACCGCGGCGCCGGGACTGGCGATCGCCGCGACCGCCGCGTACGTGGCGCGGATGACCGGCACCGAGGACGTCATCCTCGGTCTCGCGGCCGCCTGCCGCACCACCGAGGCCGCCCGCGAGACCCCCGCGATGCTGTCCACGGTGCTGCCGCTGCGCGTGCGCGTCGACCCGGACATGACCGTGGAGGAGCTGGTCCGGTCGGCGACCCGGGCGACCGCGCGGGCGCTGCGCCACCAGCGGTACCGGCGCGACGACCTGCTGCGCGACCTGAAGCTGCTCGGCGAGCGCCACCGCCTGTACGGGCCGGTCATCAACGTCATGCCGTTCGACTACCGGCTGGACTTCGCCGGCCTGCCGGCCAGGGCGCACGCCATCACGACCGGCCCGGTCGACGACCTGTCGATCAACATCTACGACAACTTCGACGGCGCGGGCATGCGCGTCGACTTCGAGGCGCACCCCGGCCTCTACACGGAGGAGCAGGTCTCCGCGCACCTGAACCGCTACGTCGGGTTCCTGCACGCCCTCGGGGACGCCGACCCGTCCACGCCGCTCCACGAGGTGGAGCTGCTGGACGACGCCGAGCGGTTCCGCGTCCTGGAGGAGTGGAACGACACGGCCCTGCCGGTCGCGCCCGGTGCCGTCCCGGACCTGTTCGAGGCGCAGGCCGCCGCGACACCGGACCGGACGGCCGTCGTCGCCGGGGAGACCCGGCTCACCTACGCCGAGCTGAACGACCGCGCGAACCGCCTCGCCCGGCACCTGATCGAGCGCGGTGTCGGCCCCGAGGACTTCGTCGCCCTGTCCCTGCCCCGCGACGCCGGCCTCGTCGTCGCGGCGCTGGCCGTCATGAAGGCGGGCGCCGGGTACGAGCCGATCGACCTGGCGTACCCGCCCGACCGCATCGCCTACATGCTGGAGGACGCCGCCCCCGCCTGCGTCATCACGACCCGGGACGCGGAGCTGCCCGGCGGGACGCCCCGCGTCGAACTCGACGCCCTCTCCCTGGACGGCCACTCCGGCGCGGACGTCACCGACGCCGAGCGCGTCCGGCCGCTCCGCCCCGCCAACCCGGCGTACATCATCTACACGTCCGGTTCGACGGGCCGCCCCAAGGGCGTCGTCATCTCCCACGCCAACGTCCTGGACTTCTGCGCCGAGTCCATGGCGAGCTACGGCGCGGAGAGGATGCGCCGCGTCCTGTTCTCCACGTCGCTGAACTTCGACGTGTCGCTGTTCGAGTGGCTGGTGCCGCTCACATGCGGCGGCGAGATCGAGGTCGTGCGCGACCTCCTGGAGATCGCCGAGCGCGGCGGCTGGTCCGGGACGCTGATCAGCGGCGTGCCCTCCGCGCTCGCGGTGCTGCTGGGCCGCGGCGGGCTCCGGCTGGACGTCGGCGACATCGCGTTCGGCGGTGAGGCGCTGCCGCCCCAGCTCGTCCAGGACGCCCGCGCGCTGCTCCCGGACGCGCGGATCTCGAACATCTACGGCCCCACCGAGGCGACGATCTTCGTCACCGGCTGGTACGACGACGGCAACCCCGAGGGGATCGCCCCGATCGGCCGCCCGATGGCCAACACGCGCCTCTACGTGCTGGACGGGCGGTTCCGGCCCGTCCCCGTCGGCGTCCCCGGTGAGCTGTACCTGGCGGGGGACGGGCTGGCGCGGGGATACCTGCACCGCCCCGCGCTGACCGCCGACCGGTTCGTGGCGTGCCCGTTCGGCGCGCCGGGCGAGCGGATGTACCGGACGGGCGACCTGGTCCGCTGGAACCACGCCGGGGAGATCGAGTACCTCGGCCGCCTCGACCACCAGGTGAAGGTCCGCGGGTTCCGGATCGAGCTGGGCGAGATCGAGGCGGCGCTGTCGGCGCACCCGGCCGTCACGCAGAGCGTCGTCGCCGCCCGCCGCGACGCCGTCGGCGACGGCGTCCTCACCGGCTACGTCGTCGGCGCGGTCGATCCGGGCGAGCTGCGCGCGTTCGCCGCCAGGACCCTGCCCGCCTACATGGTGCCGTCCGCGATCATGGTGCTGGACGCGATGCCGCTGTCCCCGAACGGCAAGCTGGACCGGTCCGCGCTGCCGGAACCGGACTTCACGGCGGCCCCCGCCT
Organism: Actinomadura sp. KC345; assembly: GCF_004348515.1. Lineage (GTDB taxonomy): Bacteria > Actinomycetota > Actinomycetes > Streptosporangiales > Streptosporangiaceae > Spirillospora. The sequence goes on from NZ_SMKH01000042.1 coordinate 34,107, forward strand.
CGCGCGGGCCGCGCGACGCCCGCGAGGAGATCCTCTGCGGGATCTTCGCCGGCGTCCTCGGCCTGGACCGGGTCGGCATCGACGACGGGTTCTTCGACCACGGCGGCGACTCGCTGAAGGCGACCCGCGTCGCGGCCCGCGCCCGCGCCGCGCTGGACGTGGAGCTGCCGGTCCGCGCGCTGTTCGAGGCCCCCACGGTCGCGGGCCTCGCCGAGCGCATCGGCGCGGAGGCCGCGGCGGGGTCCGCCGCCGGGCGCCCGGCGCTGCGTCCCGCCGAGCGCCCCGTCCCGCTGCCGGTGTCGTACGCGCAGGAGCGCCTCTGGTTCCTGAACCGCCTCGAAGGGCCGACCGCCACCTACAACATGCCGATCCCGCTGCGGCTGACCGGCGCGGTCGACCACGACGCGATGCGGGAGGCGCTGCGCGACGTCGTCGCCCGGCACGAGTCGCTGCGGACGCTGTTCGGCGACGCCGACGGCGAACCGCACCAGGTGCTCCTCGCGCCCCGGGAGGCCGAGCCGCGGCTGACGATCGGCGAGACCGGCGACGTGCGAGGCGCCCTGTTCATGGACGCCACGCGCGGCTTCGACCTCGCGAACGAACCGCCGATCCGGGCCCACCTGTACCGGCTGGGCGAGGACGAGCACCTCCTCCTGGTCGTCCTGCACCACATCGCCGGGGACGGCTGGTCGCTGGCGCCGCTCTCCCGCGACCTCATCACCGCCTACCTGGCCCGCCGCGACGGCCGCGCCCCCGAGTGGGCGCCGCTCGCCGTCCAGTACGCCGACTACGCGCTCTGGCAGCGGGAGCTGCTGGGCTCCGAGTCCGACCCCGGCAGCCTCGCCGCGCGCCAGATCGCCTACTGGCGGGACGCCCTCGCCGGGCTGCCCGACCAGATCCGGCTGCCGCACGACCGGCCCCGCCCGGACCGGGCGTCCTACCGGGGCGGGCAGGTCGTCTTCGACGTCCCGGCGGAGCTGGCGGACGGACTGGCCGCGCTCGCCCGCGACCACCAGGTCAGCCTGTTCATGGTCCTGCAGGCCGCGCTCGCCGCCCTGCTCACCCGGCTCGGCGCGGGGACCGACGTGCCGATCGGCTCGCCCGTCGCGGGCCGCACCGACGCCGCCCTGGACGATCTCGTCGGCGTCTTCGTCAACACGCTCGTGCTGCGGACCGACACCTCCGGCGACCCGTCGTTCGCCGAACTGCTCGCCCGCGTCCGCGAGGCCGACCTCGCCGCGTACGCGCACCAGGACGTCCCGTTCGAGCGGCTCGTCGAGGTGCTGAACCCGGCGCGGTCCCTCTCCCGGCACCCGCTGTTCCAGGTCATGCTGACCCTGCAGAACAACCCCGAGGCGTCCGTCGACCTGCCCGGCCTGAACGTCGCCGTCGAGCCGGTGGACGCCGGGGTCGCCAAGTTCGACCTGGAGTTCCTCCTGGAGGACGCCCGCGACGGCCGGGGCGGCCTCACCGGAACGCTCGAATACGCCCTCGACCTGTTCGACCGGGAGACCGCCGAGCGGCTCACCGCCTGGTACCGGCGGACCCTGGAGGCCGTCGTCGCCACGAAGGCCGCCGCCACGGTCGGCGGCCTCGACCTGCCCGGCCTGCCCGAGCTCCCCGCAGCCACGCCCGTCGAGGGTCCGCTGGACAAGCGGCTGGTCGCGTATGTGGTCGCCGCCCCCGGCCAGGCGCTCGACACCGAGGAGCTGCGCGCCCACATCCGGGGGAGCCTGCCCGAGTCGATGGTGCCCGCGGCCGTGGTCGTCCTGGACGAGATGCCGCTCACCCCGAACGGCAAGGTCGACGTCAAGGCGCTGCCGAAGCCGGAGCTCGCGCCCGCGCCGGCGCCCGCGTCCCGCGCCCCGTCCGGGGAGGCGGAGGAGGCGGTCGCGGCCGTGTTCGCCGAGCTGCTCGGCGTGGCGCGGGTCGGCGCCGACGACGACTTCTTCGCACTCGGCGGCAACTCGCTCATCGCGATGCGGGTCGTCAGCCGCGTCCGCCGCGTCCTGGACACCGAGCTGCCCGTCCGGGCGCTGTTCGAGGCCCCGACCGTCGCGGGCCTTGCCGCCCTGCTCGGCGGCGGCGCCGAGCCGGGCCGTCCCGCGCTGGAGCGGCGCGAGCGTCCCGGCGTGGTGCCGCCGTCGTACGCGCAGCAGCGGCTCTGGTTCCTCAACCGGTTCGAGGGGCCGTCCGCCACCTACAACATGCCGCTGGCGCTGCGCGTCCACGGCCCCCTGGACGTGGACGCCCTCCGCGCGGCCATCGGCGACCTCGTCGGCCGGCACGAGACGCTGCGGACGATCCTGCCCGACAGCGGGGGGACGCCGTACCAGCTGGTCCTGGACCCGGCCGCGGCCCGTCCCGAGTTGGAGGTCGCCGGTACGACGGAGGCGGAGCTGCCGACGCGGCTCGCCACGGCCGCCGGGTACGCCTTCGACATCTCCGCCGAGCCGCCGCTGCGCGCCCACCTGTTCCGGGTCGGGCCGGAGGAGCACGTCGCGCTGCTGCTCATGCACCACATCGGCGGGGACGGCTGGTCGCTGGCACCCCTCGCCCGCGACCTGATCACCGCCTACGGGGCGCGGGCGGGCGGGCACGCCCCTCAGTGGGA
>NZ_SMKH01000430.1 GCF_004348515.1 Actinomadura sp. KC345
TCCTTTGTCCACGCGAGGAGGATGTCGAGGGGCGGCTTGGGGACGAACAACTGATGTTTGACGTCAGCGTCAAATATCGCGGCCGGAGCTGACTGTGTCAAGGGTCTCATTGCGTCCGGAACCGCCAGGGGTGCCGCGAAGGCACCAGGTCAGAAATTAGGGACGGCAGAGAACCAGCGATGCGTCCTGCCCGCCGAAGCCGAACGCGTTGATCTGCGCGACGCCGACGTCCAGCTCGATCGGGCGCCCGATGATGACGTCGAACTCCGCTTCCGGCTCGACCCGGGCGGTCCCGGCGACGTGCGGGAGGCCCCCGGCGTCCATCGCGTGCCCGGCGGCGATCACGCCCATCGCTCCCGACGCCGCGCCGGTATGCCCCAGATGCCCCTTGAGCGAGGTGACCGGCAGCGGTTCCGCCCGTCCGCCGTGGGCGCCGCCGTGCACGCTGTTGATCGCCTTGATCTCGGCCGCGTCGCCCTTCGGCGTCGCGGTGGCATGCGCCACCAGGGCACCGACCTCGGCGGGCGGCAGGCCCGCGTCCTCCAGCGCCGACCGCATCGCGCGGGCCTCCCAGAGGCCGTGCGGTTCCGGCGAGGACGGGTGGTGCCCGTCGGCGAGCGTGGCGAAGCCCGCGACGCGCGCCCGTGCCCGCGCGCCGCGGGCTCGCGCGTGCCCGGCGGACTCCAGGACCAGCGCGGCGGACCCCTCGCCGGTGACGATGCCCGAGCGGTCCACGTCGAACGGCAGGCTGGCCCGCGCCGGATCGCGTTCGGCCGTGGTCATCCCGTACGCGGCCTGGCCGACGAACATCGCGGGGACGAAGTCGCCGTCGGCCTCCCCGCTCGCCAGCGGCAGCCCGCCCTCGGTGCCGCCGACGATCGCGACGTCGGCCTGCCCCGCGCGGATCAGCGTCCGGGCGAGCCCGATGGCGTCCAGCGACGACGCGCACGCGGTGCACACGGTGAGCTGGGGGCCGTGGAGACCCCACCGCATCGCGATCTGCGCGGCCGCCATGTTCGGCCAGATCTGGATCATCGTCTTGCGCTCGACCGCCGCCGTCCCGCCGGTGTCGTAGTCGTGCTGGGCCTTGAGCAGGGCCCGGCCGCCGCCGATGCTCGTGCCGTGCACGACCGCGGTCCGCTCCGGATCGAGCGGGCCGAGCCCGGCGTCCTCGACGGCCTGGACGGCGGCGGCGAGCGCGAACTGGGCGAACAGGTCCGTCCCGGCGACGACCCTCTCGTCCATCCAGTCGTGCGGCCGGAAGCCGGGCACGCCCGCCCACCAGCCGAAGGGCACGCCGGGCTTGCCCGACCACGGCGCCGGGCCGATCGCCACCTCGCCGTCCCGCAGGCCGGCGAGCATCCGGTCCGCGCCGATGCCGAGCGGCGACACCGCACCCCATCCGGTGATCACGACGTCGTCCATCAGGATGCCTCCGATGCGCGCAACAGGAACTTCTGGACCTTGCCCATGGAGTTGCGGGGCAGTTCCGGGACGAACTCGAACCGTTTGGGGACCTTGTAGGCGGCCAGGCGGGCGCGGCAGTGCGCGCGGAGCTCGTCCTCCCCCACCTCGCGGTCCGGCGTCCGGGCGACGACCGCGGTGACCGCCTCGCCCCACCGCGGGTCCGGCCGGCCGACCACCGCCGTCTCGCGGACCGCCGGGTGGTCGGCGAGCACGCGCTCCACCTCGCCGGACGCCACGTTCTCGCCGCCGGTGACGATGATGTCCTTCTTGCGGTCCACCACGAGCAGCCGCCCGTCTTCGGTGAACCGCCCGATGTCGCCGGACAGCAGGTGGCGGCCGTCGGCCGAGCTCTCCAGCCGGCTCGCCGGATTGACGTAACCGAGGAACGGGGTGACGTTGCGGACGCCGATCTCGCCGGTCTCCCCGGCGGGGCAGCGCGAGCCGTCCGGGGCGAACAGCGCGACGTCCGCGCCGAGCATCGGGCGGCCGACGCACTGCGGCACGACCGCGCCGCGGGTCTTGGCCTCGTAGGTCACCCAGCCGCCCTCGCTCCACCCGTACGCCTCGCCGACTACGGCGTTGGGGAACGCGTCGAACGCCTCGTCCAGCAGCGCCGGGTCGGCGGCCGAGCCCGAGGAGAGCACGAAGCGGGCGGCGGCCAGCGGGGGCCGTCCGCGCCCGCGCCACTCGTCGATGATCTGCGTCAGCATCGAGGGGACGAGGAACGCCCACGTGCAGCGTCCCGCCAGCTCGTCGCACGCCGTACCCGCGTCGAAGGAGGTCATGACGCGGTTGGTCGCGCCGACCAGCAGCGCGAGGATCGAGAGCCCGCCGTAGGAGTTGTGGAACATCGGCCCGGGGGTGAGGACGGTCGTGTCCGAGGTGAGGCCGAACTGGTGCGCCCAGCGGAGGTACTGGACGTACATGCCCTGGCCGTCGTACACGGCCCCCTTGGGAAACCCGGTGGTGCCCGAGGTGTAGCCGATGATGAACGGCTCGGACGGGTCGCTCGGCGCGAAGCTCTCCCAGGGGTCGGCGTCACCGGTCAGGGTCGCGGAGCAGATCGGCTCCGGACGGCGCCTGGGCGACAGCGTGTCGAGGACGCCGTCGAACTCGGCGCCGTGCAGCAGGACCCCGGCGGACGAGTCGTCGAGGATGTAGTCGATCTCGGGCGCGGCGAGCAGGTTGTTGACCGGCAGCGCCGGTTCCCCGGCGAGCTGGCAGGCGAAGAACGCCAGCACCGCGTCCGGCCCGTTGCGTTCGAGGATCGCGACCGGCGACCCGTCGGCGGCGCGCCGGACGGCGGTGGCCAGCCGGAGCACGCGGTCGAGTGCCTGCGCGTAGGTCAGGGAATCCTCGGACGCCCCGGCGCGTGCGATGGCCGGCCTGTCCGGGAACGACCCGGCGTTGAGCCGCAACTGGTCCACCATCGTGTGCTGCAACATCTGGTCCCTCCGCTCCGGCCGGGACGGCCGTCAGGCCCGCGTCCGCATGTCGGGCACGGTAACCCGGTATATCTGCGCTATCAACTATTGAATGCGCTGCTACTTCTGGGCGGCTACGTTGGGGCCGTGCCGACACACCGCATGGATCCGATCGAGGAAGGCCGCCGCAACTGGCTGGAGCACGACTCCGGCCCGGTCGAACAGATCAGCGCGGCGACCGCGCTGACCAGGGGGAAGCAGATCGCCGTCCGGCGGACGGCCGCCGCGTTGGGCGAGCACGGCCTGACCTTCTCCCAGTTCGAGGTCCTGATGGCTCTGGCCGAGCACGCGGCCCCGCTCGGCATGGGGGAACTCGGCGCCGCGCTTCGGCTGCACCCGACGACGGCGGCGCGCACGGTGGCGCGCCTCGAACGGGCCGGGCACGTCGAGCGCGTCGCCAGCGAGCACGACCGGCGCGTCAGCCTCGTCCGCGCCAGCGCGCACGGGGCGGAGGTGACCGCGTCGGCCCTCGCCGGGCTCCGGGACATCCGCTTCGGCCTGGACGGCTGGGACGCCGAGGACGTCCGGCGCTTCACCCGGGCCGTCGCCCCCTTCCTCACAGACTGACCCCGCGACCCGGGGGCGGAAGCACGCCCATTGAATGGTTGTGAGTGCAGATATATCGTGCTCCTGCCGGACGAAGCCGCCGACCCCAAGGGGCCCTCGGATGCACTACGGAACTTTCGTGACCAGGCACGCGACGCGCTTCCCGGCCCGGGTGGCCCTCGTGGACGACGACCACTCACTGACCTACGCCGAACTCGACGACCGCACGAACCGTCTCGCCCACGCCTTCCACGACCTCGGCCTCGCGTCCGGCGACCGGGTCGCCCTCATGACGGACAACCGCCTGGAGTGCGTCGAGGTGATGGTCGCGGCGTCGAAGGCCGGGCTGGTGTTCGTCCCGCTGGACTTCCGGCTGGACGACGCGGCGGCCCTTCACCTGCTCCGCCACAGCCAGGCGAAGGCCGTCGTGGTCGGCGCCTCCCACGCGGACCAGGCTGAGGGCCTCGGCCGCGAGGAGACCGCGGTCGAGTCGTGGGTGTTCCTGGACGGCACGGGCTCCGGGCTCGACTACGAGAAGCTACTGGCGCGGGCGGCGCCCGGCCCACTGGAGCCGTCCGTCGATGACGACGCGGGCTTCTGCATCCTCTACACGAGCGGCACGACGGGCGTCCCGAAGGGCGTGTTCTTCACCCACCAGCAGACCATGGACAACGCCATGGCGGTGATGAAGGACTTCGAGGTCGGCGCCGACACCCGCTACCTGGTCTCCTACCCGCACAACTCGGCCGGTTCGGTGAACCACGTGTTCGGCCCCGTGCTCATGGCGGGCGGCCGGCTGGTGCTCGGCGACGTGCGCGGCTTCGAGGCGGAGCGGTTCTTCGCCACGGTCGAGCGCGAGCGGATCACGCACGCGCAGCTCGTCCCGACGATGCTGTTCCGGCTGCTCGCCTCGGACGCCGACCACGACCTGAGCAGCCTCACCACCGTCGGCTACGCGTCGGCGCCCATCCCCGCGCCCCGGGTCAAGGAGATGCTCGAACGGTTCGGGCCGATCTTCCTCCAGGCGTACGGGATGACCGAGACCTGCTCGTTCGCGACCGTCCTGACCAAGGCCGACCACGAGGCCGTCGGCACCGACCGCGAAGGCGTCCTCGCCTCCTGCGGGCGGGCGACGTACGGGGTGGAGGTGCTGGTCGTCGACGAGGACGACCGCCCGGTGCCGCCCGGGACGCCGGGCGAGGTCATCATGCGCGGCCGGTGGCTGAGCCGGTCGTACTGGGACGACCCGGAGTTGACGGCGGAGACCAACCGGGGCGGCTGGCTGCACTCCGGCGACGTCGGGCGCATGGACGAGGAGGGCTACCTCTACCTGGTCGACCGCAAGAAGGACCTCCTGATCATCGGCGGCGCGAACATCGCGAGCAAGGAGATCGAGGACGTCCTCTACGAACTCCCCGGCGTCCTGGAGGCCGCCGTGATCGGCGTACCGGACGAGGAGTGGGGCGAACGCCCCCACGCCGTCCTAACCCCGCACCCCGGCCAAGAGATCACCCCCGCCGAGGTAGAG
>NZ_SMKH01000431.1 GCF_004348515.1 Actinomadura sp. KC345
CGTATGCAGCGCGGGACCGGCCGGTCTCCACACTGGAGAGCCATCCGAGGTCTGGCTCCCAGGTCCCGGTCGGCCCCCGGACCACCTCACCTTCCCGGGCCACCACCGGACACGCCCCAGCCTGCCCACCGGCACCCGGCCGGCACAGAAGCCCCAGCACCCCCTCTTCGGGTAGAGCCGGCTCCCCCGCCCAGAAACCGGGACCCTGCGCAGAAGACGGGGCACGGCAGCCATATAGGGTCACAATTCATGGACGACGCGACCCGGTGGATCGAGCTGGACGGGGCGGTCAACGCCCGCGACCTGGGCGGACTGCCCACCGCCGACGGACGGACCACACGGCGGGCACGGGTACTGCGCTCGGACAACCTCCAGGACCTCTCCGTCGCCGACGTACGGCTCCTCCTCGACGACTACGGCCTCAAGAACGTCATCGACCTGCGCAGCGACGCCGAGGTCCGCCTCGAAGGCCCCGGACCGCTCGCACGCGTGCCCTCCGTCACCGTCCACCAGCTGTCCCTGTTCCCCGAGGGCGGCCGCCACACCGACGTCGCCGCCGACACGCCCGCCGACACCGTCGACGTGGACAAGGCGCTCCCCTGGCAGGAACGTTCCGCCGACGGCGCCCAGGCGGACCGCCCCGCCGGCCACTACCTCGGTTACCTCCACGACCGCGGCGACTCCATCGTCGCCGCGCTCCGCGTCATGACGCGCACCGACGGGGCCTCACTCGTGCACTGCGCGGCGGGCAAGGACCGCACCGGCGTCGTCTGCGCCCTCGCACTGGACGTCGCCGGGGTCACCCGCGAGGCGATCGTCGCCGACTACGCCCAGACCGGCGAACGGCTTGAGGCGATTCTGCGGCGCCTCCGCGGCAGCGACACCTACGCCGCCGATCTGGACTCCCGCCCGGCCGACAGCCACCTCCCCCACGCGGCCATCATGGAGAAGCTCTTCGCCCGCGTCGACGAGGAGTTCGGCGGCACGCTCGCCTGGCTGTCCGGACACGGCTGGACGGCCGACGACACCGAAACCCTCCGCACCCGGCTCCTCACCTGAACGACCTGTGGACCGGCCGCTGATGCGGTCGCGTTGTTGTTGTCCTGTCTTGAAGGTCTTGTGATCATCGACACCGCCCGGCGCCTTTACACTGTAATTTCAAGGCTCAAGTAACCGGGGTGGTCACCCGCGGCACGGCGCGGGGCCGGTCAGGCGAGGACGCCGCGGACGGCGGCGTGGGCGGCCTTGCGCATCTCGGCGTGCAGCACCGCGTTCGCGTTCCGGTCGGTGCGCGCCTCCACGATCCGCAGCCCCTCCCCCGCCAGTGCCTTCGGCACGTCGGCCGCGGCCTCCAGACGCCGGTACGGAACGCCGTGGGCCGCGGCGAGGGCCTCCAGGTCCACCTGGTGCGGGGTGCCGAAGACCCGCTCGAACGGGTCGGCCAGCGCCGCCTGCGGGAGCAGCGAGAAGATCCCGCCGCCCTGGTTGTTCACCACGACGATCGTCAGATCGGGACGCCGCTCCCCCGCGCCGAGGATCAGCCCGTTCTGGTCGTGCAGGAACGCCAGGTCGCCGAGCAGCGCGAACGACCGGCCGGCGTGCGCCAGCGCCACGCCCATCGCCGTCGACACCAGCCCGTCGATGCCGCTGGCGCCCCGGTTCGCCAGGATCCGGATACCGCGCCGCGGCCGCATCACCTGGTCCAGATCGCGGATCGGCATGCTCGCGGCCGCCAGCAGCAGCGACCCGCCTGGCAGCGCCGCGACCAGATCGCGCGCCAGCCGCGGCTCGCTGACCTCCGGCACCGCGTCCAGCACCGCGTCGACCGCCGCCGCGGCGGCCAGGTCCGCGGTCCGCCACGACTTCAGCCACGCGTCGTCCCCCGACACCACCGGGATCTCCACCTCCGGAGCGACCTGCGTCGCCGACCGGACGGGATCGGGCCAGTGCGCCAGGTCCGGAGCCAGGACGATGTGCTCTTCGGCACGCCGCAGCAGCGACATCATCGGCCGCGACAGGCCCGGCTTGCCCAGCGTCACCACCACCTCGGGCCGGTGCCGCTCCACGAACTCCGGGACGCCCAGCAGGAAATGGTGCGACGACAGCGCGTGGTCGCCGTAGCGGGCGTTGCCCTGCGGCTCGGCCAGCACGGGCCAGCCGGCCATCGACGACGCCGCCACGTAGCGCTTGACGTTGGACGCGCCGTCCCCCACCACGAGCACGCCCCGCCGCGTCGGCGGGACGTGCAGCACCGACCCCGGCGTGGCCGCCCGCACCTTCGTCCACGCGCCCGTCGCGTCGCCGTCCAGGGGCTCGCACCACGTCTCGTCCCCGTCGGGGATCAGCGGCTCGCGGAACGCGGCGTTCAGATGCACCGGGCCGGGCCCCGGCGCCTGCGCCAGCCCCCACGCGCGGCTCACCAGCGACCGCCAGTACGCCACCATGCCCGGCCGGTTCTCCGGGACGCCGATCTCGGTGCTCCACCGCACCGCCGTCCCGTACAGCTTCACCTGGTCGATCGTCTGGTTCGCGCCGGTGTCGCGCAGCTCCGGCGGACGGTCCGCCGTGATCACCAGCAGCGGGACGCCCGACTCGTGCGCCTCGATCACCGCCGGATGGAAGTTCGCCGCCGCCGTCCCGGACGTGCACACCAGCGCCACCGGACGCCCCGACCGCTTCGCGATGCCGAGCCCGAGGAACGACGCCGACCGCTCGTCGATCCGCACGTGCAGCCGGACCCGCCCGGCCTCCGCGGCGGCGTGCAGGGCCAGCGCCAGCGGCGCCGACCGCGACCCCGGCGCCAGCACCGCGTCGGTCATCCCGCAGCGCTGCAGCTCGTCCACCAGGACGGTCGCCAGAGCCGTCGCCGGGTTCACGGCGCCGCCCCGATCACCGGCGGGCCGCCCAGCCGCGCCTGCGCCGCGGCGGCACGCTCGCGCCATCCCTCGTCACGGGCCTCACCGGAGACCTCCCAGCGCCGCAGCGCCTCCTCGTCCACGACCGGGCGCCGCACGGCGATCACCCCCGCCACCGGCCGCAGCGGATCCTCGACGACATCGCCCTCCAGCAGCGACAGCGTCCCCAGGCCGCACGCGTACGGCAACTCCGGCAGCGCCGCGGCGAGCGCCGCCCCGGCCGCCAGCCCCACCGACGTCTCCACCGCGCTCGACACCACCACCGGCAGCCCGCACGCCTCCGCGACCCGCAGCGCCGCGGCGACCCCGCCCAGCGGCTGCACCTTCAGCACCGCCACGTCGGCGGCCCCGGCCGCCCGCACCTTCAGCGGGTCCTCCGCGCGGCGGATCGACTCGTCCGCCGCGACCGGCACGTCCACCCGCCGCCGCACCCGCGCCAGCTCCTCCAGCGTCGCGCAGGGCTGCTCGACGTACTCCAGCTCCCAGCGGTCCAGCGACCGGATCATCCGGGCCGCGTGGTCGACGTCCCAGCCGCCGTTGACGTCGATCCGCACCCGGCCGTCCGGGCCGATCGCGTCGCGGACGGCCTCCACCCGCGCCAGGTCGTCGGCGTCGGACTGGCCGCGCTCGGCGACCTTGACCTTCGCGGTGCGGCAGCCGGATTCCTTCGTCATCGCATGCGCCCGCTCCGGGCCGACGGCCGGAATCGTCACGTTCACCGGGACCGTGTCGCGGACGGGCGCCGGCCAGCCGTCGCACGCGGCCTCCCGGGCCGCGGCGAGCCAGCGGGCGCATTCGGCCGGGCCGTACTCGGGGAACGGCGAGAACTCCCCCCACCCCGCGCGACCGCGGACGAGGACGCCCTCCCGCCGCGTGACACCGCGGAACCGCGTCCGCATCGGGATGGAGTAGACCCGCACCCGGAAGACCCCCTGACCTGCGTGCCGAATCACGGTATTCCGGATCACACCGCGCGTTCGGCTTTTAGTAGTACCACGGGTAGCGGGACCAGTCGGGATCCCGCTTCTCCAGGAACGAGTCCCGGCCCTCGGCCGCCTCGTCGGTGCCGTAGGCCAGCCGTGTCGCCTCCCCGGCGAACACCTGCTGCCCCACGATGCCGTCGTCGACCAGGTTGAACGCGTACTTCAGCATCCGCTGCGCCGTCGGGCTCTTTCCGTTGATCCTGCGGCCCCACGCCAGCGCCGTCGCCTCCAGCTCCGCGTGCGGGACGACCGCGTTGACCATGCCCATCCGGTGCGCCGCCTCGGCGTCGTAGTCGTCGCCGAGGAAGAAGATCTCGCGGGCGAACTTCTGCCCGACCTGCCGCGCCAGGTACGCCGACCCGAAACCGCCGTCGAAGCTCGCCACGTCCGCGTCGGTCTGCTTGAACCGCGCGTGCTCCCGGCTCGCGAGCGTGAGATCGCACACCACGTGCAGGCTGTGCCCGCCGCCCGCCGCCCAGCCCGGCACCACGCAGACGACGACCTTGCCCATGAAGCGGATCAGCCGCTGCACCTCGAGGATGTGCAGCCGCCCCGCCCGCGCCGGGTCGATCGTCTCCGACGTCTCCCCCTCCGCGTACCGGTAGCCGTCCTTGCCCCGGATCCGCTGGTCGCCGCCCGAGCAGAACGACCACCCGCCGTCCTTGGGCGACGGCCCGTTCCCCGTCAGCAGCACGCACCCCACGTCGCTGGACATCCTGGCGTGGTCCAGCGCCCGGTACAGCTCGTCCACCGTGTGCGGCCGGAACGCGTTGCGCACCTCGGGGCGGTTGAACGCCACCCGGACCGTGCCCTGGTCCACGGCGCGGTGGTAGGTGATGTCGGTGAAGCCGAACCCCTCGACCTCTTTCCACGCGTCCGCGTCGAACAGCTCCGAGACCATGTCGTCCTCTCCCCTAGGGTGACCGCCCTGCCGGGGTCGCGGGCGGCCGTCCACCATTCAACCCGCCGCGGATTCGAACACGTTCAGCGGGGTCGACTACCCTGATGAGATCATGGATCGCCCGCTGCACGCCGCCGTTCTGCCACCCGGCCCCCGCCTCCTGCGGGCCCTCGCCGACGCCC
>NZ_SMKH01000432.1 GCF_004348515.1 Actinomadura sp. KC345
GGGGGACAGGGCGGACAAGGCCGGGCGGCTGCTCGACCAGGCGGCGCTGCTGGCCGTCCGGCGCCGGGCGGGGCGCGCCGCCGCGGCCGCGGCGCCCGTTCCGGTCGCGCTGGCCCCGGTGGAGGAGGTCCCCGTCGTGCCGGACGCGGCGGCGGTCCGACTGCGGCGGATCCTCGGCGGAGAGCAGATCCGGGTGCTGCCCGAGTGGCTGGACGCGGCGGCCGCGCGCGGCTTCCGGGTGCCCGCCCAGCTGCTCCCCGACCTGCTGGAGCGCGGGCGCGGCGACCGGATGCTGCGGCCGCCGATCGCGCGGGCGTCCGGCCGGCGGGGGGTGTGGCTGGCGCTGCAGAACACCGACTGGGCGTACCTGGTCGGCTCCGGCGACGATCCCGGCGGCGGGCCCGAGGTGTGGGAGACCGGGACCCGCAACCGGCGGGTCGCCTACCTGACCGGGCTCCGCGGGACCGAGCCGGAGCGGGCCCGGGAGCTGCTGCGCCGGACGTGGTCCGGGGAGCCCGCGCCCGACCGCGCGGCGTTCCTCGCCACGTTCGAGCACGGGCTGGCGCCGGCCGACGAGGAGTTCCTCGAAGCGGCCCTGGAGGACCGCGGGAAGGACGTGCGGCAGCTCGCGTCCGACCTGCTCGCCCGCCTGCCCGGGTCGGCGTACGGGGAGCGGATGGCGGCGCGTGCCCGTGCCTGCCTGACCCCGGAGACCCGCCCCTCGAAGATCGGCACCGGGCGGGGGCGGACGTGGATCCACGTCGATCCGCCGCACTCCCATGAGGAGGGCATGGCGCGTGACGGCGTCCCCTTCCATCCGAGCGGGTCGTTCGCGCCCAGAGGCGGCGGCGGGCCGGTCGGGACGAGGGCGGCGTGGCTGCGCGAGATCCTCGCCCGCACTCCCCTGTCCACCTGGACGGAGCTGTTCGGCCTGTCGCCCATGGAGATCGTGTGCCTGCCCATCACCGTGGCCGCCGGGGGGCCGCCCCCCGGGAGCGAGCCGGAGGCCGATGGGCGCGACGTCCACATCGGGTGGGCGCGTGCCGCCCTGAGCCAGCGCGACGCCGAGTGGGCGCGGGCGCTGCTCAAGGGCGGAGTCATGGTGGACGAGCCGGAGGCGCTCGCCGACCTGCTGTCCGTCCTGCCCGAGGAGGAGCGCGACCCGGCGGCGGCCGGCCTGATCCGCTGGGTGGAGGGCCGGCCGGAGTTGCTGCGGGTCCTCGAACGGGTGCCGGGGCCGTGGTCGGGTGCGCTGGCGTCGGCGGTCGTCGCGATCCTCGGCGCGTCCGCCGAACGTCCCACCCGCCGGGACGAGCACCTGATCGTCCAGCTGTGCCGGCTCGCCGACCAGCGGCTCGACCCCGGAACCGCGCCCCGCCTGGACGTGCTCGCGGCCGAGCAGGGCGCCGCCGCCCCGCGGGCCGTCACCGACCTGATCGCCACCCTGCGCTTCCGCGACGAGATGCTGAAGGAGCTGTCCCCGTGACCGAAGACCCGGTTCTGCGTCCGCACGCCGAGCAGGAGTACGCCGGTGAGCTGGCGCGGCTGGCCGAGCACGACGACCGGCCCCGCCCGCCCGGCTGGCGCCTGTCCCCGTGGGCCGTGACCACGTACCTGCTCGGTGGCGACCTGCCCGACGGCACGGCGATCGGCCCGAAGTACGTGGGGCAGCGCCGGCTGGTCGAGGTCGCGGTCGCGACGCTGGCCACCGACCGGGCGCTGCTGCTCCTCGGCGTGCCCGGCACGGCCAAGACGTGGCTGTCGGAGCATCTCGCGGCGGCCGTCAGCGGCGACTCCACCCTGCTCGTGCAGGGGACGGCGGGCACGGCGGAGGAGGCGATCCGCTACGGGTGGAACTACGCGCGGCTGCTCGCCGAAGGCCCGTCGGAGAAGGCGCTGGTCGAGAGCCCGCTGATGCACGCGATGCGGCGGGGCGCGGTCGCCCGCATCGAGGAGCTGACCCGGATGCCGTCCGACGTCCAGGACTCGCTGATCACGGTCCTGTCGGAGAAGACGCTGCCCGTGCCCGAGCTGAGCACCGAGGTCCAGGCGCGCAGGGGCTTCACGGTCATCGCCACGGCCAACGACCGCGACCGGGGCGTGAACGAGCTGTCCAGCGCGCTGCGGCGCCGGTTCAACACCGTCGTGCTGCCGCTGCCCGAGTCCGCCGAGGAGGAGGTCGGCATCGTGGCGCGGCGCGTCGACCAGATCGGCGCCGGGCTGGAGCTGCCCGAGTCCCCGGCGGGCCTGGAGGAGATCCGCCGCGTCGTCACGGTCTTCCGGGAGCTGCGCACCGGGATGACGAGCGACGGCCGCACCCGGCTCAAGTCCCCCAGCGGGACGCTCAGCACCGCCGAGGCCATCTCGGTGGTCACGAGCGGGCTGGCGCTGGCGGCGCATTTCGGCGACGGTGTGCTGAGGGCCGCGGACGTGGCGGGCGGGATCGTCGGCGCCGTCGTGCAGGACCCGGTGTCCGACCGGGTCGTCTGGCAGGAGTACCTGGAGGCCGTCGTCCGCGACCGTCCGGAATGGCGTGACTTCTACCGCGCGTGCCGGGAGGTGTCTTGAGCCACGTCGAGGTCTACGGGGTCCGTCACCACGGGCCCGGCTCGGCGCGGGCGCTGCGCGGCGCCCTGGAGGACTTCAAGCCGGACGCGGTGCTGATCGAGGGCCCGCCCGAGGCCGACCCGATCGTGGAGCTGGCGGGCGATCCGGGGATGGTGCCGCCGGTCGCGCTGCTGGCCTACTCCCCCGCGCCCGCTCCCGGCGACGGCGACCGCAAGGCGGCGTTCTGGCCGTTCGCCGAGTTCAGCCCCGAATGGCAGGCGATCCGGTACGCGCTGGACGCGGACGTCCCGGTCCGTTTCTGCGATCTGCCGGCCGCCCACCAGCTCGTCCCGGCCGAGGAGGGCGCGGCACAGGAGCCGGCACAGGACCCGGCGGAAGGGGCGGCGGAGGGCATCCGGCTCGATCCGCTGGGGTGGCTGGCGAAGGCGGCCGGATACGACGACGCCGAGCGGTGGTGGGACGACGTCGTCGAGCACCGCGGCGGCGGGCCGTCGCCGTTCCCCGCCATCGCCGAGGCCATGGCCGAACTGCGCGCGCAGCTCGCCGCGCTTCCGGAGGGGGCGGCGCCGGCGGGGCTGCCGCCCGGCCACCTGCGGCGGGAGGAGCAGCGCGAGGCGCACATGCGGCGGACGCTCCGCCGCGCCCTCAAGGAGGGGCACGAGCGGGTCGCCGTCGTGTGCGGCGCGTGGCACGTGCCGGCGCTCCGGGCGAAGGTCCCGGCGGCCCACGACGACCGGACGCTGCGCGGGCTACCGAAGGCCAGGATCGCGATGACGTGGGTGCCGTGGACGCACGGGCGGCTCGCCGGACGCTCCGGCTACGGCGCGGGCGTCCGGTCCCCCGGCTGGTACCACCACCTGTTCGCGGCGCGGGACCGTCCGATCGAGCGGTGGCTGACCGCCGCCGCCCGCGTCCTGCGCGAGGAGGACCTGCACGTCTCCTCCGCGCACGTGATCGAGGCGGTCCGGCTCGCCGAGGCCCTCGCCGCGCTGCGGGGGCGTCCCCTCGCCGGGCTGGACGAGGTCACCGACGCGACCCGGGCGGTGCTGTGCGAGGGCGCCGGCCTGCCGGTCGAGCTGATCCGGGAACGCATGGTCGTCGGTGAGCGGCTCGGCGCCGTCCCGGAACGGACGCCCATGGTCCCGCTCCAGCGCGACCTTCAGGCCGAGCAGCGGCGGCTGCGGCTCAAGCCGTCCGCCCTGGACAAGGAGCAGGACCTCGACCTGCGCAAACCCACCGACCTGGAACGCAGCCGCCTCCTGCACCGCCTCCGGCTGCTGGACGTCGACTGGGGCGTCCCGTCCGAGACGGGCCGTTCCAAGGGCACGTTCCGCGAAACGTGGACGCTGGCGTGGCGGCCCGAGTTCGACGTCGAGCTGATCGAGGCGAGCGCGTGGGGCACCACCGTCCGCGGCGCGACCACGGCCCGCGCCGAGGCGATGGCCAGGCACGCCACCGCGCTCGCCGATCTCACGTCCGTGGCGGAGCGCTGCCTGCTCGCCGACCTCGGCGACGCGCTGCCCGCCGTCATGCGGGCCCTCGCCGACCGCGCCGCGGTCGACACCGACGTCGCGCACCTGATGTCCGCGATGCCCGCCCTCGTCCGCGCGCTCCGGTACGGCGACGTGCGCGGCACGTCCACGGGGCCGCTCCGCACGGTCGTCGACGGCCTCGTCGTGCGGATCTGCGTCGGGCTCCCGCCGGCGATCACCGGACTCGACGACGACGCCGCCCGCGAGTTCCTCGGCCACGTCGACGCCGTGCACGGTGCCCTGGCGCTGCTGGCCGAGGAAGGCCACATCGAACGCTGGCGCCGCACGCTGGAGGGCCTCGTCGCCCGCCCGGAGGCGCTGCACGGCCTGATCGAGGGGCGCCTCACGAGACTTCTCCTGGACGCGGGCCGCCTGCACGACGTCCAGGACAGGATGGCGCGGGCCGTTTCCGTCGGCACCGCGCCCGACCGCGCCGCCGCCTGGGTCGAGGGGTTCCTGTCCGGCGGCGCGCTGATCCTGATGCACGACGAGGCGCTCCTGCGCCTCGTCGACGACTGGATCTCCGGCCTGCCGGACGACTCGTTCACCGACGTGCTCCCCCTGCTGCGCCGCACCTTCGGCGCCTACGCCGACGCCGAGCGCCGGTCCATCGGGGACCGGCTCCGCCGCGTGGGCGAGGCCCCGGCCGGCTCCTCCCACCCGGACGGAGAGGCCCTCGACGAGATCCGCGCGGCGCGCGCCGCCGATACGGCCCTGCGCATCCTCGGCTGGCCGCGTCCCGATGACCACGGCACCGACGGCGAGGAGGGACCGACGTGAGCGGTGAGGACGCCGGCGGGCGGGACGACCGGCTGCGGCGGTGGCGGCTCGTTCTCGGGGGCGAGAGGGCCGACGGGACCGGGGTGACGC
>NZ_SMKH01000433.1 GCF_004348515.1 Actinomadura sp. KC345
GGGAAGCGTAAGACCAGCATCTGACCGGCTGGAATGTCTGATGCAAGCTCGGCCAGGTAGGGACGCGAGGTGTCATACAGCACCAGGTTCCCGGCGTCGAAATCGGCGCTCCGGCCGTCTTGTGCCACCACGCCGCGACCGCGCACGATGCAGCTCAGCTTGAACACTCCGGGATCGGTCTGGCGGATGAGCCTGGGCGTACGGTGCGGCCTCGGGGACGCCACCCGGCACGGCGCTCAGCGCCTTGGTGCCCGTTTTGGTCCGCGGCGCGTCCGGTGGGTGAGGGCGCGGCCGAGCACGGTGGCCAGCGCCACGGCCCCGGCCACCCCACCGACGCCGAGGAGCCGGGCGCGCTGGGATCGGGGACGCTCCGGTGGAGGTGCCGGGGCCCGGTTGTACTCCTCATCGAGGATCTGGTGGAAGCGGCGGGCGCGCTTGGTCTCCGAGGTGCTCGTGCGCACCTGGCGGGCCTCGCGCCAGTAGGCGCGTCCCGGGTGGGCGCTGAACATCTCGCGGGAGATCGCGCGCAGGCGGGCCTCGGGGAGGGCCTTCGTCTCGAAGGACATCTGCCATTCCGAGATGATCATGTTGATGTACATGAGCTGGCGCCGGGCCTTGCGGTCCTCGCCCGCCGGTACCGGGCCCCACGCCTCGTCGAGGTCGGGGTCGTCCATGGCCATCTTGAGCAGCTCGGCGATCGCGATGCGACGCGCCTCTTCACGCGCGATCTTCGTCTCGCGCGCCTGGAAGATGAGAGTGGCCACGATCCCGACGAGAGCGGCGGCGGCCACGACCGCTGATGCCGCGCCGAGGGTCAGTCGCTCCCAGCGAGTGGCGGGCCCGTCGAAGGTGAGCAGGGCCCAGAGGAAAGCGCCGATGACGCCGACGACCAGAAGGGTCAGGACAATGAGACCGAGTGTTCTCGGACGCGCACGGAGGGTAGGCACTTGCGAACGATAGACCGGCCGGCGAGGGCCGAGAAGCCGTTTTCGAAGGACTCGCGGTGTGTACAGCTTCACTGGAAGGACGTGGGGCCACGACCACGCGGACGCGTCGGGCCATGCAGGCTTGTCGCTGCTATGGCAGGCGCTCGCGTGGTCGCAGGTTCGTCACCCAGAATCCCTGGTCATGCGTCCCGGATATCCGGCTTGGCAGCCGCGAGCATGCGGCCGGATATGACCACGAGGCGTTCATCAGTGCCGAGGCTCACGCCTGGCGGAAGCCGATCGCTGTAGGCAGCGGTGGCATCGCGGCCGATGATCGCGATGTCGCCGTTGTCCAGTTCCCAGATCTCGGGGCAGTCCTGGGTCGTGCGGCTATCCCCCACCTCGGCGGCCGTCTTTCCCAGCCGTCGCTGGAACCCCGCGCTGTGATCGGCTTCCCATGGCCTGAACATCACGTGACCTCACCTTCGGTAGCTGACACCGCCAGAAAGTTTCGCATACCTACATGATTGCGACAAGACTTGACAAAGCACCCGTTTACAGTGATTCATCACCCTGGGGGCGAACGGTCACTCGCCTATCGCGCATGTGGATTGGCGGGCCAGGTGGCGAGGGCGTCCGAAAGCCGGGGAACGCGGGTGAACTGGGTGAACAGCCGCGCCACATCGTCCAGCACTTGGGGCGGGTCGGGGGCATCGCGCGGCGTCACGAGTTCGTCGCCGGGGACGTCCTCGACGACGTGTGGTATTCCCTAGTGGACGTGCGCGGCAAGACGGCAGGCGGCTCTGTCGCGGCCGTGAGAGTGGCGGTGGGGGACTCGCACCCCGGGGAAGGACGCGGGCCCCCGGTCAGGACGACGATTACCGTCGAGTGATCACATGGCGCAAATTGGCCTATTCGACACAGAATCCGACAAACAGGATATCTGTGTATTTATCGAATAGCGGGCATCTGAACCGCTGACCGTCCGGCCTTGGTGCCTCCTGGAAGACGAAACGGCGCTGCAACGACCCGAGGGTCGTGTGGAACGCATGTACGGCGTCGAAAGCTCGATATCGGCGCGTGCGAAGTTCGGGCCTTGCCCAACAGGCGCAGCAGCCCGACGCCTGTGCCGAACACCGGGACGCCGGCCGCACCGTCAAGGACCTGGGAGAGTGCCTCGCTCTCGTCCACGAACGGGAGATCGTTGCGGGAGAGGCGCAGGTGCGGGTGGAGCCGCTGCCAGAGGACGGCGTAGGCGATGTCGAAGCGATCGAAACCGGACGCCCTGGCGGCCGAGTTCCATGCGCAGGACCGCGAGGGCGTCTCCTGCTGCCGCATCGCGGGGACCTGGAGGTCGAGCGTCGCGGTCCGGTGCGTCTCGGCACTGCACTCCCCCAACTCCCGCAGGAGTCGGGACTTACCGATGCCGCCCACCCCGGCCACGTTGAACACGCACGGCGAGCCCGGCCCGACGCTTAACACCTCGGCGAAGGCGGCGATCGCTGTCTCTCTGTCTACGAAGGAACGGTGCAGAGCGGCGACCCGCCGGAAAAGTGGTTCGAGGGGCATCGACGTCCTCCGGGCGACGGATCCCTCCGTCCCATGTGACGCGGACGGAAGCGGGTTGCACATCGACGACAACGGGCCCCAGCGGGCCACCGCAGGGCAGGCCGACCCGGCTCAAACCCGTGCCAGCCCCACGCCCGACGCATACAGTCGCTGACCAGGTCGGCGAACCACTACCACCCGCGAATGCGCAGGCGAGATCCCAAAGTTCCCTAGTCAGGATGGCTGAGGAAACAACCCAGCGGCGCGGACCTGCGTGTCCGCCAACGCGAACGTCGTGAGGCGCTGCGCCAAGTTCCGCCGAACCTCATCGGCCGCCGACGTCGGCCTCTTCCGCGCCCATCTCCATCCGTCACTCCCCCGCCATCGCTTGGCCGGTCCGGGGTGGGCGTTGAACCGCCCACCCCAGGACCAGCGAAAACTCGCTAAGCCAGGTCGAGCGCACCCTTCTTGATCCCTCCGACCAACCCGGCAAACTCCGCGCTGCTCACGTCAAGCAACTCGCCGTGCGGATTCCTGGAGTCCCTGATCCCGACGCCGCTGATCAGCTCGGCAACCTCGACGCACATCTCGTCGTTGGAGCTACCGCTGTACGAGCTCTTACGCCAGTTGATCTCCATCAAAACCCTCCATGAGCTTTTCGATCAGGGCCCGGGATTCGCCTTCGGACGAGGCTTTCACCCCGATCAACTCAAAATCTACGGCCATCTCCCGCACCTCGGCAGCGTCCTGGACCAAGCGGCCACCACGGAACGCACCGACGTAGGCGACGTCCCTACGCTCCAGGCTCATGATCTGGAACGGCCCGTTCAACCCGAAGTGCCAACCGGCCGATCTGGCGATGACTCGAATGCTCACGTTCGGACGCTCCCCCAGCTCGAGCAGCCGCCGAAGCTGACCCTTCATGACCGTAGTGCCTCCGGTCGGACGGTCCAGCGAGTCCTGGTCGAGAAGGGCCATGATCAAAGGATGGTCCTCCCTGCCAACGATCAGCTCCTGCCGCGCCATGCGTCCCAGCAGCGCCTTCTCAGGGTCTTCGACGCGAGCCATTGACAGGACGGCGCGGGCGTAGTTCTCCGTCTGCAGAGGGACGGGAACCGTCTGGCCCTGGTAGATCCGAAGAATTCTGGCCTTCGCCTCGTACTCGGTGCTCTGCCGGAACCAGTCCGGGTTGTGAAGGGATCGCGCGAAGAAGAGAAGCCGCTCGAAGTGCCCTCCTGTGTCCCATGCCTTATCGAGGGCCTTCGCCTGATCCATGTCGATGCAGGCCCGTCCAGCTTCCAGGTTCGCAACATGCGACCGGACGCAGTTGATGATCTTTCCTACCTGGGTGCCGGTGAGACCTCGCTTCTGTCGGTAAAACCGCAGGTCATAGGCCAACCAGGCATAGAGCGAGGACGTGGGGTCGAGCTCGTCGGCGGCGCTCATCGACATCTCCCGGGGGTTGAGATGTTTACGAATACGCCCCAGTTTAGTCACCGGACGTGACCCTGGAGGCACGAAACGTGAATCTCTCCAGGAAGGACCGGGCGATCGATGCTGACGACACCGGACTGCCTGCTGATCCCGATGCTGGCCTCGAAGGCAGCGCCGGGTCTGGCGCGCACGCTCACCGAAAACCGTCTACACAAATGGGGCTGTATGCACATTTCGGACGATGCATTCCTGATCGCCTCGGAATTGATCACCAACGCCGTAACGGCAACGCCCGGCAAGGAGATCCGCTACCAGTGCAGCCGCGACACCGCCGGCGTCCTCATCGCGGTGTGGGACGCGAGCCCGGCCAAGCCGCAAGCCCGCCCACTGGTCGAGATGACACTCGACACCCTCGACGTGTCCGAGGAGCACTGGGACGACAACGGCGGCCGGGGCCTCCCGATAGTCGCGGCCCTGGCCGCCGAGTGCGGCCACACCCCCGACCCGTCCGGCGGCAAGTGGGCCTGGGCACGCCTCAAACCCTGATCAACGCTAGAAATGCGGCCACGAGGGGCGCACACCTGTCGTTGCCACGGATGCTCTGCAACGCGGTGGTGAAGGTCATCGGGCAGCGGTCGACGGAGGCCGGTTGGATCTCAACGGAGCGTAGCGGCGGGCGGTCCGGACCAGCTTGCGGATCGACCGCCGATGACTTTTCGATTCACCTGAAGCTGGCCAGGACGCGAACACGATGGTCAGGCGTCCTCGATCAAGTCGCGTTTGTGTGGGCAAATCGGTCGGGCTCACTGAACCTTTTTCAACGTGCGTTGAGCTCGCGGTTCTGGAGGACGTGGATGGCCTTGGCCAGGTGACCGGCGCGGTGGGGGCAGCAACGTAGCTTGGTCAGGATCTTCCAGCTCTTGAGCTGGGCGTTGGCTCGTTCGCCTGGTCCGCGGAGCTTGGCGTGGGAGCGGTTGGCGTCCTTGAGCGGCTCGGGCTTGTCCTTGCCCTTGTAGGGCGTCGTGACGTGCGGG
>NZ_SMKH01000434.1 GCF_004348515.1 Actinomadura sp. KC345
CAGCAGCGCCGGCGGGATCACGACCATCGCGACCGTCCCCTGGGAAGAGCCGCTCGCCGCCGGACGACACGCCAGCCGCACGCCGACCCCGTGCTTGCGCGCCAGCCGGTGGGCGATCGGGAAGCCCGTGTGCCGCGCGGTGTCGGGCCCCATCGGCAGGACGGGACCGGCGAGCATCTCGTTCACGGCCTGGAGCCGATCGGCGTCGATGCCGATGCCCGAGTCCTCGATCCGCATCATGACGGCGCCGTTGTCGAGGAGGTGGGCGCTGACGGTGACCTTGGACGGGGAGTACCGGGTCGCGTTGTCCAGCAGCACGACGAGCAGGGACGCCACGTCGTCGGCCGCGTAGGGGACCACGGCCAGCTGGACGACCTTCCCGATGACCACCTGCGTGTACCGCTCGATCGACGACTCCGCGAGCCGGACGACGTCGACGAGCGAGGCGGTGTGGCCGCCCATCTCCTCGGTGCCGCTCCCCGCGAGGACGCTCATCTCGCGTGCCGCCCGCCGCATCCGGGTCACGGCGTGGTCGACCTGGTAGAGGAGCTGCAGCCGGTCAGGGTCATCCTCCTCGCTCTCCAGCTGGTCCATGGCCGGGCGGAGCTGTTCGGTCAGCAGCAGCAACTGCTGGGAGAACTGCTCGCAGACGCCCGGCCAGGCGTTATGCTCCGGAGCCGCCTGAAACGACGCAGCGTGAGCGCCGGCCGGCACCTGGACCCGGGCCTGTGCCGCCGGGGCCGCCGCCTGGGCCTGATGTTGGGCCGGTGCCCCCTGGGCGGGCATCGACGTCCGGGGCGGAGCCTGCACCGGCGGCGACGCGTGGACGTGGGCGGGTGCCGGTGCATGAGCCGGGGCACCCCATCCACCCTGTTGCGGCGGCTGCGGATGCGGCGGCGCGGTGGCCTTGCGCCTCCACCACCTCACGTTCGGTCACCGCCGGATGGCGTGTGTTCCTGCATGTCCGTGTCGCCACGGGCCCGATTCATCGGTTCGCGTCGTCCTTCCGGTCGTTGCGTCGGGCAGCCGACGCGGCGGGCCCCCGGGATACCCGTGTGCATTGCATTGGTGCACGGCAGAGCCATACGCACCGGTCCACGAGAAGGGGCCGTGCGACAACCACGCAATAGGGTGTCAGAGCCACATGTCGTGATCAATGACCCGTGCACAACACGAGGTATTTGCCACAAAGATCCTTTTCGCCCATGTGGACCTGCGGCATCGAGGCCCGCGCCCGACGCGCTCAAAGGAAACGCCCCTCCGGAACGTGGCACAAACGTGACGACGATGCGCACAGTGAGCGCCTACAGTCACCCTGTGACCACTCGGAGGTCGCACCGAACGCTCCCCGCGAGAACCTCTGACCTCGGGAACGATGCTCATGCCCCGCACCCCCTTCCTCGTCGCCACGCTGCTTCCCGTCCTTCTGCTCGCGGCCTGCGGCGGCGACGACTCGGCGGCGACCGAGCCGACGAAGCCGCCGCCCTCGGCGGCGCCGCCGTCCAGCGCGGCACCGGCCCCGCCCTCGCCCTCCCCGAGTCAGACGGCCGCGCCGGCCCCCGGCACGGCCGCGGACGGCCGTGATCTGGACGCCTGCCGGGACGGCACGTGCGAGGTCGTGGTCAAGGAGGGCGACACGCTCCGCTTCAACGACAAGGTCGGCAACGACCCCCTGTCGATCGTCAGCGCGGGCAGTACGTTCACGGTCACCGACCCGTCCGGCTTCACGGCCTCCATCGGCGGCGGCGGAACCGTCACGACCGGCGGCGTCCGCATCGAGGTAGGCGACTCCGAGGGCAACCGCACGGCCATCCGGATCTCCCCCCAAGACTGAACCGCCCGATGCGCTGTCCACAGGGTTCACCGGCTGCATGCGTTGACTTGCGGCGTGTTGTTGGTGCCCGCGTCGGAAGCAACAACACGCCGCACGTCAGCGCCGCACGTCGACGAGGCGGCGACCCGGGCTATGTTCCTTCGTGGTCATCCACTGGGAACCCCGCGCTAACCGGGACGGAGGATGGTGGCGGGAAGATCGGCCCGTGACGCCCGAGGCACCGGGGAGAGCGTGATGAGCGGTCCTGCGACCGGTGGGGAGCTGCGGCGGCGGCTGGGGCTGTTCGACGCCGTGGTGATCGGCCTCGGGTCGATGATCGGCGCGGGCGTCTTCGCGGCCCTGGCTCCCGCGGCGCGTGCGGCCGGGTCCGGGCTCCTGGTCAGCCTGGGCGTGGCCGCCGTGGTCGCCTACTGCAACGCGACGTCCTCGGCGCGGCTGGCCGCCCGCTACCCCGCGTCCGGCGGCACCTATGTCTATGGCCGCGAACGCTTGGGCGACTTCTGGGGCTACCTGGCCGGGTGGGCGTTCGTGGTCGGCAAGACGGCTTCCTGCGCGGCGATGGCGCTGACCGTCGGCGCGTACGCGTGGCCCGGCCACGCGCACGCGGTGGCGGTGGCCGCGGTGGTGCTGCTGACCGCCGTCAACTATGTCGGCGTGCGCAAGTCGGCCTGGCTCACCCGCGTCATCGTCGCCGCGGTGCTGGCCGTGCTCGCCGCCGTGGTCGTCACCTGCCTGGCGTCCGGTACCGCCGATCCCGGACGCCTGGCCATCGGCTCGGACGCCGGCCCCGGCGGAGTCCTTCAGGCGGCGGGCCTGCTGTTCTTCGCCTTCGCCGGATACGCCCGCATAGCGACCCTCGGCGAGGAGGTGCGCGACCCGGCCCGCACCATCCCGAAGGCGATTCCCCTCGCCCTGGGTCTCGTCCTGGCCGTGTACGCGGCGGTCGCGGTGGCGGTCCTGGCCGTCCTCGGCACCGCCGACCTCGGCGCGGCGACCGCACCGCTGGCCGACGCCGTCGACAGGGCAGGGCTGGGCGCGCTCGAACCCGCGGTACGGGCGGGCGCCGCGACGGCCGCCCTGGGCTCGCTGCTCGCCCTGATCCTCGGCGTCTCACGCACCACGCTGGCGATGGCCCGCGACCGGCACCTGCCGCACGCCCTCGCCGCCGTCCATCCCCGCTTCCAGGTGCCGCACCGCGCCGAACTCGTGATCGGCGCGGTGGTGGCGGTGCTCGCCGCGACGGCGGACCTGCGCGGCGCGATCGGGTTCTCGTCCTTCGGCGTCCTCGTGTACTACGCCATCGCCAACGCCTCCGCCTGGGCCCTCTCGCCGGACGAGGGCAGGCCGCCCAAGCTCGTGCCGGTCGTCGGCCTGGCGGGCTGCCTGGCCCTGGCCTTCGCACTCCCGGTCTCCTCGGTGGCCGCCGGCGCCGCCGTCCTCGCCGTGGGCGCCGCCGTCTACGCGCTGCGGCGGGCCGTCACCGAGAATGGGACACGACCTCCCGGGTAGAGGACGCGCAACCAACCCCACGACAAGGGAGGACACATGAGCGCGGTCCAGGAAACCGGTGGAGTCACAGGGACGAAGGACAAGGACTACAACCTCGTCTGGTTCGTCGAGCAGTGCCTGAGCAACGCACTGCGCCTGGAGACCTACATCAACGACGCCGAGCGCGCCGGCGACACCGAACTCGCCGACCTCTTCCGCCGCGCCCAGGCCGAGAGCCGCAAGGGCGCCGAACAGGGCAAGGACCACCTCCGCCGCCGCCTGTCCGGCTGAGGCCGCCGCGAACCGCATACCCGTCCAACAGACGGGTAAAGGGACGTTCCGTTAGATTACGGACAAAGGGGACCGGGATGCGTGAGTCGATCCGGCTCGGCCACATCGCCGGAATCAGGGTCGGCCTCAACGTCAGCGTGCTGGTGATCGTCGCGATCCTGGTCTTCGGGCTGTCCTTCGGCCGTTTCCCCGAGGTGTATCCCGACTACGGCACCTGGGCGTATCTCCTGGCGGGGATCGTCAGCGCCGTCCTGCTCCTGGCGTCCCTGCTCGCGCACGAACTGGCGCACGCCGTGGTCGCGCGGCGCAACGGCCTTGAGGTCTCGGGCATCACGCTGTGGCTGCTCGGCGGCGTCGCCCAGCTCGGCGGCGAACCCCGCACGGCGGGCGCCGACCTGCGCATCGCCATCGTCGGCCCCGCCGCCAGCCTGGCCGTGGGCGCGGTCTTCGCGGTCGCGGCCGTGCTGGCGGAGGCCGCCGCCGGGCCGGGCCTGCTCGCGGGGACGCTCGCCTATCTGGCCGGCATCAACGTGCTCCTCGCGATCTTCAACATGATCCCGGCGGCCCCGCTGGACGGCGGCCGGGTGCTGCGGGCGTTCCTGTGGTGGCGGCGCGGCGACCGTACCGGCGCCGCCGTCACCGCCGCCCGCGCGGGCCGCGTCTTCGGCCTGACCCTGATCGCGCTGGGCTTCGTCCAGTTCGTGATCGGAGCCGGTTTCGGGGGCCTGTGGCTGGCCCTGATCGGCTTCTTCCTCGTGACCGCCGCCGGCGCCGAGGAACAGCAGACGCGCGTCAACGCCGCACTCCAGGACGTCCACGTCGCCGACGTGATGACCCCCGACCCCTTCCTGGCGGACGCGACGACGCCGGTCCAGGACCTCGTCGACAACGTCGTCCTGACGCACCGCTACTCCACCTACCCCCTGGTCGAGGACGGCCGCCTCGCAGGGCTGGTGACCTTGAACCGCGTCCGCGCCACCCCGCCCGACCAGCGGCGGACGCTCAGCCTGGCCGACATCGCCTGCCCTCCGGCCGAGGTCCCGACGGCCCACCCGTCCGACCCGCTGACGGACCTGCTACCCCGTATGGCCGGCTGCACGGACGGCCGCGCCGCGGTCCTCAACGACGACGGCCACGTCATAGGCCTGGTCACCCCGACCGACATCACCCGCGCCCTCCACACCAGCGAGCTGCGTCCGACCGCCGCCCAGGACCGCCACCCCTGGCCATCCTGACCCCGAAAAAGGCAAGACCCACTGGTCACAGCGCCCATGACCGGGGAGAGTGGAAGCATGCCCGCGACCCCCGGGTCACTCCAAGGA
>NZ_SMKH01000435.1 GCF_004348515.1 Actinomadura sp. KC345
ACCCTCACGGCCTTGGTAGTGATCACACTGCGTCCTCAACAGCGCACATGATCACGCCAAGGCCGTCCCTCTGTCAGGCGAACCACCGATCCCACCAGCCAAGAACCCAACCAGGTTAAAGAACAAGACTAGGGCGTGTTGCTAAACCCATGCTGGCCGTGCGCGGGCGAGTTTTGATGAGTGTCGCGTGACGTGATCTCTGATGAACTTCAAACGCTGGGCTGTGCAGGGGGTGTGGGCGCAGGTGCTGGAGAACGTGCGGTCCCTCGCGCAGCAGGCCGGGGGTTTGGATTGGGTCACGTCGATCGGTTCCACGATCGTGCGAGTGCATCTGCACGGTGCGACCTTCCGCGCGCCACAGGGGGGCGATCGGCCACTCCCGCGGCGGCCTGACTAGCAAGAATCACCTGGTCTGCGATGGCAGGGGCCGCACGCTCGCGTTCGTGCTGGCGCCGGGGCAGGCCGCCGACACGAGCATGCTGATTGCGACCCTCGATAAGATCCGGGTGCCCGCGGGCCGCGGGCGACCAAGGACCCGACCGGATCGGGTGATCGCAGACAAGAGTTATCCGTCGAAGGCGAACCGGGCGTGGCTGCGCGAGCGTGGCACCGCCGCGACGATCCCCGAACGCGACGACCAGATCGCGCACCGTCGGAAGGCAAGCTCGCTCGCAACCACCATGCAGGGCTCTGCCTCGCTGCCGTGCTCCAATGGGTGTAGCACGCGCCGGTCGCCGGGTTGAAGGTCGTTGATCGAGGTGGCTCGCTACGTTGGGTCTATGAAGCTCGGTCTGTCGCAGTTGTTCGACCCTCGGCTGATTCCGCTGATCGACTCGACCCGCGCGTTCTATGAGAAACGGGGTATGGGCCGGGGCCCGAGCAGCTGGAACGAGCTCCGGTCGATCCGCGATGCGGCGAAACCTCCCGCGCCATCGAGCCCTCCCGCGGTCGCCGAAGTCGTCGGCCGCGGCGACCGCACGGTCCCGGTGAGGATCCACTTCCCCACGTCGATCGCCCCCAGGGGTGTGTTCCTGGACATCCACGGCGGTGGGTTCTACATGGGATCTGCGGCAGGAAGCGATGTCCGCAACCGTGAGCTGGCCGACACGCTCGGCATCGTCGTCGTCAGCGTCGATTACCGGCTCGCGCCGGAGAATCCGTGGCCGGCGGCGCCCGACGACTGCGAGACCGCAGCACTATGGCTCGCAGAACACGCGGCCGACCGATTCGGAACAGGTCGCCTCGCCATCGGCGGGTTCTCCGCAGGCGCCACCCTCGCGATGACCGCCCTCGTTCGCCTCCGCGATCGCGGTGTGGCCGCGTTCGACGCCGCCGTGCTGCAGTTCGGGACCTACGACCTCAGCGGGCGGACACCCGGCGGACGCCTGATCGCCGACGAGTACTTCATCGAGGCCTACGCAGGCCAGGCGCCCGACCGCACCCACCCGGACTTTTCCCCGATCTACGCCGACCCGGCGAACCTGCCACCGGTGCTGATCGTCGTCGGAGAAGAGGACACCCTGTTGCGCGATAACCTCGCCATGGCCGTGCAGCTTTCCGCAGCCGACGTCGAAGTCGACCTGTGCGTCTACCCCGCCGCGCCTCATGGTTTTACCGGGCACGCGACGGCCATGGCCAGTGCTGCACTCGACGACCTACGCACCTGGCTCGACGGTCAACTCGGCCAGTGAAGGACGACGCTGTCGACGCGAAGCCCTCACCCATGGCTGCCGTTCAGCAACGCGCCCTAGTCGAGGACCGCGGTGGCTTCGACCTCGACCATGAGGTCGGGCTCGCCCAGGGCCGCGACGCCCGAGAAGCGTGATCGGCTTGACCGGGTCGACGCCCAGTTTCTGCGCTGCCCGCGCCACTCCCTCGCCCAGCAGGGGCATCTTGTCCGGACTCCAGTCCACGACGTAGATGGTCAGCTTGGCCACGTCGTCGAACGACCCGCCGATCTCGGCGAGCGCTGTGCCCACGTTCAGATAGGCCTGCTCGACCTGGGACGCGAAGTCGCCCTCGCCGACCTTCCGGCCCTCGGCGTCCCGCGCGACCTGCCCGGCGAGGAACACCATCCTCGATCCGGTGGCGATCGAGAGTTGCCGGTACACGTCGGGCTTCGGCAGTCCGTCGGGGTTGATCAGCGTCACGGCCATGGTCGCGCTCCTTGTCGTCGATGCGGGCACTCAGAACATACTTCGGCGGCATGGACGGTCCAGAGCTGGGCCATCGGCCACGGGCTGGTGCCGCCGATCGGTTGAGCGCGGTTGGGGAGCAGGCCGGATTGAATCACACGGGTGAGCCCCCGCACGCATTGGAATTGCGTGCAGGGGTTCGAGTGGTCGCCGGGTCTTCCGCTAGTTCATCGAGAGGGCGGTCACCCTCGTGTCGGCCGGCACCGTGAACGTCTGGTTGCGGGAGAAAGGCTTCTCCCACGCCGCGCCGTTCGTGTCCAGCCACAGGGTGCCGACGTTGTTTCCGGTGTTGACCTCGGCGAGGACGTCGTTGTCGAAGTCGTCGGTGTAGCCGCTTCCGCTGAAGCAGACGCTGGCGTCGCCGGTGGCGAAGTCCATGGCCAGGGATCCCGCGGGAGCCATCCAGCACATGTTCCAGCGGTCCGGTGCACCGGCCTTGTTCTGGGCCGTCTGGGCGGTCTGGGCGCCCGGCCGGCCGGTGTCGGCGGTGGCCTGGACGGCCGTGGAAGCGAGGGCGCCGAATCCCACTGTGATGATCAGTGCGGTGGTGGCGGCCTTGCGGGTGAGGCGTGACACTTCTTTTCCCCCTGTGATCGGGTTGAGCCTTTTTCGGCTCGCTGACGACCACCACTATTTGTCAGTACACCGGAATGCCACGATAGAGCTAGGGCCTAAACGGGTGGTGGTGCTAGCACTACCCCCGGGCTGCCCTGGCGTTTTCGGTGTTTCATTCGCAAATCAGTTCAGCAGGGTTCGGGCCTCGATCATCATTTGGAGGCCGGCTCTGTAGTCGCCGTTGTCCGGGCCGGTGACGATGCGGTCGGCGCCCGCGGCCTCGTAGGCGGCGAAGACGTCGGCGAGTTCCGCGGGGGACGCCGCCGTCATGGGGACGTTCGCCGCGACCTCCGGGGACATCCCATGGGCCTCGACCAGGTTGCGGACGAAGGATTCGCGGGCAGAGCGAGCCGACTCGTCGGCTCCGACGATGAGATGCCCGCCCACGGTGACGCTCGGCGCGGGCATGCCGCGCTCGTCCGCCAGTTCGCGCAGCCGCGTGACGGCCGGGCGGAGGTCGTCGGGGGAGATCAATGAGGGGAACCAGCCGCCGAACTCCACCGCCCGCCGCATCGCGACCGGGGAGTTCCCGCCGACCAGGACGGGCGGCATTGGCGTCGACGGGCCCAGGGTCAGTGGCGGCGCGTCCGGGACGAGGTCGGTCGGCTCGCCGGCCAGCAGGCGGGGCAAAGCCCGGAGCGTGGCGTCGGTCCTGGGGCCCCGCTCCCGGCTCGGCACCTCCAGCGCCTGCCAGAACGGCGAGTCCGGGAAACCGCCCGAGCCCACGCCGAGAAGGAGCCGGTCCCCCGACAGCGCCTGGAGTGTGGCGATCTGTGTGGCGATCCAGGCGGCGGGGCGCAGCGGGACGGTGAGGACGCTGAAGCCCAGGTCGATGCGTTCGGTGGCCGCCGCCGCGGCGGCCAGGACCAGGGCGGCCTCCAGGGTGGGCGTCCCGTCCCCGATGATCAGGTCGGAAACCCAGAGGGACTCGAACCCCAGCTCCTCGATGGCGCGCGCCGCGTCGGTGACCGCCGGACGCCGTGGGTCGTCCGCGCCGTCCAGTGTCATGGGCACCCCGGTGCCGATCTTGAGTTCGGACATGGTTCCAGTCTCGAACCTCAAGGGCGGATGACGTCAAGGCGCGGCCCGCGTCCCCGGGTGGGACGCGGGCCGTCCGAGGGGTCAGAAGCCGGCGGTGATCCTGGTGAACTCCCACGGCTCCTGGTCGATGCCGCTGCAACTGGCCGTCACGCCGCCGCCGGGGCACGGGCGGTCGCGGTTGACCGACCAGTACGCCAGCCTGGCCAGGCCGTTCGTCCTGGCCCAGTCGCGGATCCGGGTCCAGGTCGCCGGGTCCGTGACCTCCCGCTGGTCCGACAGGCCGTTCATGCCGGAGATGCCCATGTGCGAGTACGCGGTCGCGTCCGACCATCCGAACGCCGACGTCAGCGCGTTCTTCAGGCCCTCGGACGCGCTGACGGTGTCGGCGTACATGTCCGAGCCGCCGAAGTTGAACGGCATGATCGTGAACACGTCCACGCCGGCCTGGAGCTCGGCCGCGCGGTCGATGAGGCGCGTGCCCCAGTAGGTGGGGCCGCCGGTGCCGGTCCCGAACGTCACGATCGTCTGGATGCCGGGGTTGTTTTGCTTGACGATTTTCAGGGCGTTCAGGATGCGGTCCTGGACGGCCGCGTTCTCGAACTCGTCGGTGTTCTCGATGTCGATGTCGATGGCCTTGAGGCCGTAGGCGTCGATGACCTCCTGGTAGGCGCCGGCGAGGGCTTCGGGGGTCGCGCAGTTCGGGCCCAGCTTGTTGCCCGACCAGCCGCCGATGGACGGCAGGACGTCCCCGCCCGCCGCGCGGATCTGGGCGATCGCCTGGGCGTCCACGCCGCCCTGGAGAGGACGGGTGCCGTCCCACGCGGGGCTGCAACCGCCGCCCGAGAGGATGAACGCCATCGTGAACCACGTGACGCCGGTCGTGCTCATGACCGTGGAGGGGTTAGGCGGGTCGCCCCAGCCCATGTAGAGGTAGGGCGCGGCGTGCTTGGTGGCCGCGGGCGAGGGGGCGGCGCCCGCCGGCGGCGGGACGAGCAGGGAGAGGGAGCAGAGGACGGGGAGCAGGAGGACGGGGAGAAGTCTTCTTCGCAAGGTCACTCCCGGGGGAGGG
>NZ_SMKH01000436.1 GCF_004348515.1 Actinomadura sp. KC345
CCCCCGCGTCGACCCCGGCGCCCACCGCCCGCTGAGAAGAACGACCAGGTGACCAGCGCGCCCAGCGCGAGAGCGGCGGGACCGAGCCGGCCGGTGGCGTCGAACAGCGCCGTCGTCGCGGCCGCTCCCAGCGCGGAACCGAGCGAGTAGAAGACCATGCCGGCCCCGATCGCGGCGCTGGTGCGGTCGGGGTGGGCGGCCGCGAGGGCGCGCTGGTTCGGGTGCCGTCGGTGGAGCGTGCCGGTGCCTGGTCGGTCGTCGTCCGCTCACGGTTGGCCGCACCCGGCGTTGCGGAAGGTGCGTGCGTGCAGGGTGCGCATGCCGCGCAGCCAAGTGTCGGTGTCGGCCGCGCGGGCTGCGTAGTAGCCCGCGACTTCGGGGTGGGGCAGGGTCAGGAAGGTGCCTGCTGCCATGTCGGTGACGACCGCATCGGCGACCGCCTCGGGGGTGAGGGCGGTGTCGCGGCTGAGGAGTTGCTCAACGGCACCGGAGGCGTGGAGCATCTGGGTATCGACACCTTGGGGACATACGAGTTGGGCGGTGATGCCGCTGCCGCCGTATTCGATGTGGAGCCATTCGGCGAACGCGACCGCGGCGTGCTTGGACACCGAGTAGGGAGCGTTGCCGATCATGGTGAGCAGGCCGGCCGCGCTGGCCGTCAAGACGTAGTGGCCGCCGCCGTGCTCGATCCAATGCGGGACCAGCGCCCGTGCCGCCCGCACGTGCGCCATCACGTTCACCTCCAGGACGCGTGCCCAGGTGGCGTCGTCGGTCTCGAGGGCGGCACCGGCTCCGATGCCGGCGTTCCCACAGAACACATCAATGCGGCCGAACGCCGCCAGGGCCTGCCGGACCAGCTGACCGGGTCCTTCGGGGGTGCCAAGGTCGGCGACGATGCAGATCCCACCGGTCAAGGCTGCGACCTGGCCGGCAGCATCAGCGTCGATGTCGTTGACGACCACGCGGGCGCCTTCGGTTGCGAGCCGAAGTGCGAGAGCGCGGCCGATGCCGCTGCCGCCTCCGGTGACGACGGCGACCTTGTCCCGCAGGGTCCGGATGCCTCGCTCGCGGTGGTGTGCTGGGGTGGCGTTGTTCATATGTCGTCGTCCTTCGCAGGCGATGTCCGGTGGAGCGGGCGGTGGCGGCGTCGCCGACCGGGCCTGCGAGCCCGGTCGGCTCGCTTCGTCCGCTCGCCTTCTTCGTGCCGATGACGGCGGTGGAGTTCAGTCGCCGAGGCACCGCAGTGCGTTGGCCGCGATCCGGTCTTGGAGGCGGAACTTCTGGAGCTTGCCCATCGCGTTCCTCGGCAGATCGCTGCTCACGTACCAGGCCTTGGGGGTCTTGTGCGGAGCGAGGCTCGCCCGGACGAGGTCGTGCAGCTCCTGCTCGCTGGGCACGGCACCGTCCGGGTCGAGTTCGACGATCGCCGCGACCCTCTCGCCCCACTCCTCGTCCTTGACGCCGACCACGACGGCGTTGATGATCGCGGGGTGGTCCAGGAGGACGGCCTCGATCTCGGCGGGATAGATGTTCTCGCCACCGCGGATGATCATGTCCTTGAGTCGGCCGGTGACGGTGACGTAGCCGCGTTCGTCCATCGAGCCGAGGTCACCGGTGTGCAGCCAGCCGTCACCGTCGATCGTCGCGGCGGTCTCCTCGGGCATGTCCAGGTAGCCGATCATCGTCTGGTAGCCGCGGGCGCAGATCTCTCCCTCGACTCCCACAGGGGTGACCGTGCCGGTGGCCGCGTCGAGGATGGCGACCTCGACGTTCCACAGCGGCCGGCCGGTGGTGGACCGGTTGTCCTGGGCCGAGTCCTGCGGACTGGTCTGCGTGACGATCGGGCTCAGCTCGGTCTGCCCGTAGACCGTGCTGAAACCCGCGCCGAAGGTCTTCTCGCAGGTCTCGACGAGGTCCGCCGGCACGGCGTCGCCTCCCGAGACGATGACCTGGAGGCTGGAGTAGTCGAATGAGCCCAGGTCACGGTGCGCCAGAAGCGCTTTGAGCATGGCGGGGACGCCGATGAGCACGTCGGCCTCGTAGGCCGTGACCGCGGACAGCATCAGGGCGGGATCGAAGATCTGCGCCAAGACCAGCGTCCCGCGCTGCACGAGGTTGCCCAGACC
Organism: Actinomadura sp. KC345; assembly: GCF_004348515.1. Taxonomy (GTDB): domain Bacteria; phylum Actinomycetota; class Actinomycetes; order Streptosporangiales; family Streptosporangiaceae; genus Spirillospora. Next base: position 2,127 of record NZ_SMKH01000436.1, read on the forward strand.
CGCCATCCCGCAGCCGGCCGTGTGGAACAGCGGCATCGCGCTGACCCACACCGCGCCGCCGGGAGAACCGCAGCGGGTGCGGATGTAGTCGGAGTTGGTGACCATGGACCGGTGCCTCAGGACGGCGGCCTTCGGCCGGCCCGTGGTGCCGGAGGTGAACTGGATCTGGGTCGGGAGTCCGGGGGCGACGTCGGGGAAGCTCACACCTGAAGGGTCGACGGCACGGATGTCCTGGAACCAGGTGGTGAACGGAATCGCCGTGATGCCCGGGAGGTTCGGCAGGACGTCTGCGACCAGCGCGGCCATGTCGGTGCCGCGGAACGACTCGGCATAGGCGACCGCGACCGACCGCGACTGCCGCAGCGCATACTCCAGTTCCTGCTCGCGCAGCGCCGGATTGGTGGTCACCAGCACCATCCCCGCCAAAGCGGTGCCGTACTGCAGGACGATCCACTCGGGGATGTTGGGCGCCCACACCGCGATGTGGTCGCCTGGCTCGAACCGCTCCAGCAGCCATGCGGCGGCGTGCCCGGCGTCGCGGAGCAGCTCGGCGTAGCTCCACGTCGAGGGCCCTCGGTCCGGGGCGATCGAGATGAGCGCCGTCCGGTCGGGGACCTCCGCGGCCGCTTGGCGCAGCAGGTCACCGACGGACAGGTCGAGGACCGGGCGTGAGGTGTCGGCCGGGTAGAGGGATCGGGTCAGCGGAAAAGGCGCGGACACGGCGCTCACTCCTTTGGGCCGGTGAGGTCGGCGACGTCGGCGGCGGTCGGGACGGGGCCGCCGCCGTCGGGAATGAAGCGGCCCTGGTCCCGCCACCGGACGGCCGCGGCGAACCCGTGCTCCTGGGCGAAGTCCACGAACCAGCGCCCCTCGGGCGAATGGCGGGTGACACCGTCGAAGAGGACCGCGAGGTTCTGCGTGGTCTGCAGGCCCATGTTGTCGTAGGCCTGGTTGATCATCATCTTCTGCATGATCAGCTGGTTGATCGGGACTCCGGCCATGCGCTCGGCGAGCTTCTCCACGGCGTCGTCGAGCTCGGCCTCGGGGACGACGTCGATCACCAGGCCCCATTCCCTGGCCTGCGTCCCGGTGATGGTGTCGCCGGTGAGCAGCATCCGCTTGGCGCGCTCGGCGCCCAGCCGGTACACCCACATGGCGGTCGTGGGGCAGCCCCAGATCCGGGCCGGCATGTAGCCGATGCGGGCGTCCTCGGCCATCACCACCAAGTCGCAGGACAGCGCGATATCGCTGCCGCCGGCGACGGCGTAGCCCCGCACCTTGGCGATGGTGGGCTTGGCCGACCGCCACAAGGTGAAGAAGTTGTCGGTGTTCGCCTTCATCATCCGAAAGTCCTTGATCGGATCCCAGACTTCGGGCTGCACGTCCTCGCCCTGCTCGGCGTACAACTTGAGGTCGTACCCCGCGCTGAAGGCGCGGCCGGCTCCCTGAACGATGATCACGCGAACGCCGTCGTCGGCGTTCGCGGCGGCCACCGCGGCGGCGATCTCCCGGCCCATCTCGGCGGTGATCGCGTTCAAACGATCCGGACGATCGAGCGTGATGTACGCGCGATGATCACGCACCTCATAGCTGATGGTGTTGGTGCTGACGGTCATGGAGCTGCTCCTTTCGCCGCTGGCGCCCGCTCGGTGAACACAGGCACGGCCAGGCCGGATTCGCCACATTTTCACAGTCCGTCCGGACGGTCAATGAAATCTGCGGTCAAGTCCCCAGCGCCCTGACCGGCGGTCGGCCGTGGTCAGAGTCCGTGATCTGCGGGGTAGAGTCCGATGCATGGCGGTTCTGACTCGCAAGGAGCAGCGTGAGCAGACCCGCGAGCGCCTGCTCGACGCAGCGATGATGTCCCTGGTGGAACACGGCTACGCCGGAACCACCACGCAGCGGATCCAGGAGCGCGTCGGGGTGTCTCGGGGAGCGCTCCTGCACCACTTCGGCTCCAAGGCCGAGCTCTTCGCCGCCGCCGTGCACCACATCGCCGACATGCGCATCGAGGACATCAGAGCGCTGTCCGCCGGAGTGGGCGAAGGCCCTGACGCCCTGCGCCGGGTGGTCCTGGCGTTCCACGAATCGATGACGGGACCGGCGTTCCAGGCCGCGATGGAGCTGTGGACGGCTTCACGTACCGACAGCGAGCTGCGCCAGGCGCTCCTGCCCGCCGAACGCCGCCTGGGTCACGCACTGCGCGAGATCTTCGACAGCGCCGCCCGGATCGACGACCCGCAAACCGCCCGCGTCACCTTCGAGTCACTCCTGGCGCTGCTGCGCGGTCTGGAACTCGTCAGAATCCTGAGACAGGACGACGGCCTGGCACTAAGTGTCCTCGACCAATGGCTCGACCAGTTCGAACAGCAGCACGGCTGAGTTCCCCGACCCGATCACCTTCGCATCCACCTGAAGTTGCCCAGCCAACCGCGCAACGGCCACCGACGGTGGAGCGCCCCGGGTTGGGTGGAGGCCCTGATACCTGGAAGGGTGAGGGGCTATGGCACCCCCGAGGAAGTACTCCCCTGAGCTGCGTGAACGCGCGATCCGGATGGTCTTTGAACTGCGTGAGCAGACAGGTGAGAGGACCGGGACGATCGCCCGAGTCGCCGACCAGCTCGGGGTGCATCGTGAGGCGTTGCGGACCTGGATTCGGCAGGCCGAGGTCGATGGCGGGCAGCGTCTGGGGACCACGACCAGCGACGCGCAAAGGATCGCCGAGTTGGAGCGCGAGA
>NZ_SMKH01000437.1 GCF_004348515.1 Actinomadura sp. KC345
GACCCCGTGAGCCCCCGCCCCGCCGGTCCCGGTGAGCGGGAGAAGCAAGGAGAAGAGATGTCCCCGGTCCCCATAGCCGATGATCTGTTCACCTGGTCCGACGACGAGCCCGGCCTGATCGGCGGCAGGTGCGCGGAATGCGGCGCGCACGTGTTCCCGCTCCGGGCCGGGTGCCCGCGTTGCGGAGCGACCGCCGTGGAACGGACGCTGCTGAACCGTTCCGGAACACTCTGGTCGTGGACGACCCAGGGCTTCCCGCCGAAGGCGCCGTTCCGCGGCGAGTTCGCCGGGACGGACCCGTTCGAGCCGTGGCTCGTCGGCGTGGTCGAACTGGCCGGCCAACTGCGCGTCGAGGGCCTCATCACCGGCTGCTCCCAGGACGAGTTGGCCATCGGCATGCCGATGCGGGTCGTCACCATGCCGTTCCGCACGGACGAGGACGGCCGCGAGATCATCACGTTCGCTTTCGGACCCGGAGAAGGAGACGAGACAGGCCATGCCTGACGTTGCGATCATCGGGGTGGGCATCCACCGGTTCGGCCGGTTCCCCGGCAAGCCGGCCCTGGCCATGGGCGCGGAGGCAGCCCGGGACGCGCTGGCCGACGCCGGGCTGTCCTGGGCGGACATGCAGTTCGCCGTGGGCGGCAGCTACGAGGTGGACCAGCCCGACGCCGTCGTCGCCGAGCTCGGGCTGACCGGCGTCCAGTTCACCAACGTCTACAACGGCTGCGCGACGGCCGGCAGCGCGCTGGCCCTCGCCCGCCAGACCATCCGGCTGGGCGAGCACGAGGTCGGGCTCGTCCTCGGCATGGACAAGCACCAGCCGGGCGCGTTCACGGCGGAGCCCGAGGAGTACGGCTGCCCGCCGTGGTACGGCGAGATGGGCCTGTTCCTGACCACGAAGTTCTTCGCCATGAAGATCAACCGGTACATGCACGACCACGGGATCACCGGCGAGACGCTCGCGGCGGTCGCCGAGAAGAACTACCGCAACGGCGGCCTCAACCCCAACGCCCACCGCCGCACCCCGCTGACGAGCGAGCAGATCCTCGGGTCCCGGATGGTCAACCATCCGCTGACGCAGTACATGTTCTGCAGCCCGAACGAGGGTGCGGCCGCGCTGGTGGTCTGCAACGCGGACGTGGCGCGCCGCTACACCGACAAACCGGTCTACCTGCGCAGCGTCGTCACCCGGACCCGTCGCTACGGAGCGTTCGAGGTGCACACCCCGTCCGCGTCCGTCGCGGCCGACCACGTCCCGGCGCCGACCGTGGAGGCCGCGCGGGCGGCCTACGAGGCGGCGGGCGTCGACCCCGGGGACGTCGGCATCGCGCAGCTCCAGGACACCGACGCGGGCGCCGAGGTCATCCACATGGCCGAGGTCGGGCTGTGCGAGGACGGCGCACAGAACAAGCTCATCGCCTCCGGTGCCACGGACCTGGGCGGGAGCCTGCCGGTCAACACCGACGGCGGCCTGATCGCCAACGGGGAGCCGGTCGGCGCCTCGGGCCTGCGGCAGGTCCGCGAGCTGGTCCTCCAGCTGCGCGGGGAGGCCGGCGAGCGCCAGGTACCGAACGGGCCGCGCGTCGGCCTCGCCCAGCTGTACGGCGCTCCCGGCGTCGCCGCGGTCTCCGTCCTGTCGACCTGATCATCTGATCCGGCCGGAACGGGAACCGCGACGACCGGGCCCGGGCGGCCGCGGGCGTTCAGCCCGCGGCCGCCCCGATCGTCTGCCTTGCGATGATCAGCTGCTGGATCTGGCTGGTGCCCTCGTAGATGCGGAACAGCCGCGCGTCGCGGTAGAACCGCTCGACCGCCACCGAGCGCATGTATCCGGCGCCGCCGTGCACCTGGACGGCGCGGTCGGCGACCCTTCCGACGGCCTCGCTGCAGAAGTACTTGGCGGCGGCCGGGCCGGTGCGGCGGTCCGAGCCGTCCGCGTAGGCGCGCGCCGACTCCAGGACGAGGGCGCGGGCGGCCATGGTCTCGGTCACCGAGTCCGCGATCATCGCCTGCACCAGCTGGTGGGAGGCGATCGGGCGGCCGCCCTGCCTGCGCTCGGACGCGTACGCCACCGATTCGTCGACGAGCCGCTGGCACATCCCGACGCAGGCGGCGGCGAGCAGCAGGCGCCCGTTGGACAGGCAGCGCATCGCGGTCAGGAAGCCGGTGTCGACGCCGGACTCGCCGCCCACGACCGCGTCGGCGGGCAGCCGCACGTCGTCGAGGTACACGTCCGCGGTCCAGGCTCCGAACTGGCCCATCTTGTGGTCGCGGGGCCCCACCGAGACGCCCGGGGCATCGGCCGGGACGATGAACGTCGAGATGCCGCGGGACGACTTCGCGTCGGGGTCGGTCCGGGCGAACACCATGAAGACGTCGGCGATCGGCGCGTTGGTGATGTACCGCTTGGTGCCGCTGAGGACCCAGGCGTCCCCGTCGCGGACGGCGCTCGTCCGGAGGTCGGACGGGTCCGAGCCGGCGTCCGGCTCGGTGAGCGCGAACGAGGCGACGACCTCGCCCGAGGCCAGCCGAGGCAGCCATCCCGCCTTCTGGTCCGCGGTACCGCCGTCCATGATCACCTGCCCGGCGATGCCCACGTTGGTGCTGAACATCGAGCGCAGCGCCGGGGTGGTGTGGCCGACCTCGATCAGCAGCCGGCACTGGTCCACGATGCCGAGGCCGAGCCCGCCGTACTCCTCCGGGATGGTGAAGCCGAACAGGCCCATCCGCTTGGCCGCCTCGCGCAGGGCGGCGGGCACCTCGTCGTTCTCGTCGATCTCCGCCTCGCGCGGGATGACCTCCTTGCGGATGAAGTCCCGGACCGCGTCGAGCAAGGGGGCGAGATCATGAGCTGCCACGTGGGCCACCTTCCGTTTCCAGCTTCCCGCACCGCGCGTGCGTCGCGGGTTTTTGAATATCGATGTCGATGTCAATACATACGACGGCGAGACCCGCGCTTCGACGAGGATGTCGCAGGCGCCGGACCGCGCTCAGTCGGACGATGGGGAGCGAGGCGGCTCCGGGGCTCAGCCCGAGCCGCCGGCGGCCCGCGCCTCCAGGGCGGTCTTGAGCACCTTCCCGCTCGCGGTGAGCGGCAGCTCGTCGATCAGCTCGACGAAGCGCGGGACCTTGTAGTTGGCCATGCGGTCACGGCACCACGCGATCACGGCCGCGCCGTCCAGCCCGGACCGCCCGGCCGGTTCGAGCGATCGGGGCACGATGAACGCCATGGCCACCTGGCCGAGGCGCTCGTCGGGGACGCCGATGACCGCGGCCTGCGCGATGCCCGGATGTTCGAGGAGCATGGCCTCGATCTCCGCCGGATAGGCGTTGAACCCTCCGACGATGAACATGTCCTTGGAGCGTCCGGCGATGCACAGGCACCCGCGCTCGTCGAAACGCCCGCGGTCTCCGGTGCGCAGCCAGCCGTCCTCGGACAGCACCGCCGCCGTCGCCTCCGGATCGTCGAGGTACCCGGTCATCGTGGTCGGGCCGCGCAGGACGATCTCGCCGACCTCTCCCTGCGCGACGTCGGCGCCGGCGGAGTCGGTGACGCGGATCTCGAAGCCGGGGCGGGGCCGCCCGACGGTCACCGCGATGGTCTCCGGGTCGTCGTCGGGCGAGGTCGAGCTGGCGGTCCCGGCCTCGGTGAGGCCGTAGCCGGCGACGACCACGGAGAACGGCAGCTCGTCACGGATCCGCCGGATCAGCTCGACCGGGATGTCGGCGGCGCCGGTCACGGCGACGCGCAGGCTCGTCAGGTCGTAGCGGCTCCGGTCGGCGTGCTCCAGGATCGTCTGGTAGAGGGCCGGCGGCCCGGGCAGCACCGTCACCCGCTCCTCGGCGACCTGCCCGAGCACCTTGTCCACGTCCAGGACGGGCTGCGGGAACATGGTGGCGCCGGCGGCGACGCAGGCGAGGATGCCGCCCTTGAAGCCGAACATGTGGAAGAAGGGGTTCACGAGCACGTAGCCGTCATCGGCCGAGAGACCGGTCATGCTCACCCAGTCGGTTCCCACGCCCATCGTCCGCCGATGGGTCATCAGCACGCCCTTGGGGGTTCCCGTCGTGCCGGAGGTGAAGAGCACGTCGGACGGGTCGTCAGGGCCGAGGGCGGCGCTCCGGCGATCGACCTCGGCGAGGCCGTCCGCGGTCGCACGCGCCATGAAGTCGGCCCACATCACGCCGGGTCCGGAGGGCTTGCCGGCGGCGATGACGATGGTCCGCAGGTCGGGCAGGTCCACGCCCGTGCCGGTGAGCATCTCGACGTAGTCGTTGCCGAGGAACTCCGTCACCGTCACCAGGACCTTGACCTTGCCGCGACGCACGAGGTCGGCTGCCTCCAGGCCCTTGAACCGGGTGTTGACCGGGACCAGCGTCGCGCCGGCCTGGTAGAGCCCGAGGAGCGCCACGATCCACTCGCGGCCGTTGTACGCCCAGATGCCGACGCGGTCGCGCGGCTCGACGCCCGCGGCCACCAGCGCCGCCCCGAACCGGCGCGCCTCCGCGTACAGCTCCGCGTAGGTGACGCGCTCGCCGCCGTCCACGATCGCGGTCCGGTCCGGGAAGCGCTCCGCCGCGGACGCGGTCATGGCCGCGATGCTCGGCCACCTCGGCTCACAGCTCTGGTTCATGGCGCAACTCCCGCTCCTCAACTCGGCGAACGTATCGCCGCACGGCCCGGAACGCCGCCCCTCGCCCGGCACCCATGATTGACATCGACGTCAGTATAGACTTTTATCTAGAACTGTAAATCGCTCGCAACGTCCGCGTCGGCCTCCTGCACCAGGCCCCGGCGCATCGTCTTCCGAGGTTGCCGGTACATGATCACGATGCCCGCCCCCGCCCCC
>NZ_SMKH01000438.1 GCF_004348515.1 Actinomadura sp. KC345
ACCTGGTGTGGGCGATTCTGACGACGATCTTCTGCTGCCTGCCCGCCGGTGTCGTGTCCATCGTGTTCGCCGCTCAGGTGAACTCCAAGTGGAACGCCGGCGACCAGGGCGGGGCCCAGAAGGCGTCCGAGAAGGCGAAGACCTGGGCGATCGTGTCCGCGGTCGCGGGCGTCATCGTCGGCGTCATCTCCTTTGTCGTCCAGCTGTCCATGGCGAGCTGCCGGCTCCTGCATCGATGACGCACGAGCGACGGTCCGCCCAGCTTCAGCCGGGCGGGCCTCTCACCGGGCGGTGGGGCGGGCTCCGCGGCTGCCCCGCGGCCGCGGTGGCGCTACGGCTGCTGCGGCCGGGTGGTGTCCTGCTTCTCACCACCGCGGTCGTGTCCTACATCGCCGCGGTCGACCCGAATGAGAGCGGGCGCTACCCGACCTGCCCGTTCCTGGCACTGACCGGACTTCAGTGCCCGGGCTGCGGCTCCATGCGGACCATCCACGCCCTCGCCCACGGCGACGTCCAGACCGCCCTCGGGCTGAACGTGCTCGTCCTGGCGGCGATACCGGCGCTGGCCTTCTTCTGGTTCCGGTGGGCGAAGGCACGCGCCCGGGACCGGCCGACCCGGACGAAGGCGGCCCGTCCCGCGCTCATCTGGGCCCTGTTCGGCGCCGTCCTGCTCTTCTGGCTGGTGCGCAACCTGCCGTTCGGCTCCTTCCTCGCCGCCTGACGGCGGTTCGGCCGCGCCCGGTTCCGGCGCCGCGAGCGGACTCGGACACGAACCGCCCATCGAGTCACTCCGGATCGGTGAAAGCGGGCGGGCGCTTCTCGAAGTAGGCCTGGACCGCCTCGACCTGGTTGGGCGTGCCGCGAAGTTCGCCCAGCGTCCGGGACTCTTCGATGAACTGGCCGGCCAGATCGACGTCCGCCGCGCGGTTGAGCAGGCGCTTGGCGCCGCGGACGGCGTCGGGGCTCTTGCCGGCGATCTCCCTGGCGAGCTCGGCGGCCTCCGCTCGCGGGTCGGCGGCGGTGCGGGTGGCCAGGCCGATGCGGGCGGCCTCCTCGCCGCTGATCATGCGTCCGGTGAGGGTGAGCTCCTTCGCCACGTCCTCGCCGACGAGACGGATCAAGGCGGCCGTTCCCGTCATGTCGGGCACCAGGCCCCAGCGGATCTCCAGGACCGACAGTTTCGCGTCGGGTGCGACGATCCGGATGTCGGCACCGAGCGCGATCTGCAGCCCGCCGCCGAGGGCGTGGCCGTGGACGGCCGCGATCACGGGCTGCGGCATCTCCCGCCAGGTGTGCACGGCCTGCTGGCCGAGGTTGGTGATGCGTCCGGGCTCCCGTGCGGTGATGTCGAGCGCCAGCCTGCGGAACCGGCTGCTGCCCTCGTCGGGGGCCGCGTCACCGGCCATGGCGGCGAAGTTGGCGAAGTCGAGTCCGGCGCAGAACGCGCGGCCTTCGCCCGACAGGACCACGGCGCGGACGGAGGAGTCCGCGGCGAGCGCGTCCCCGGTCTCGGCGAGCGCCTCGAACGTGGCGATGTCGAGGGCGTTCAGCTTGTCGGGGCGGTTGAGCCGCACGTCGGCGACTCCCTCGTGAACGTGCACGGTCACGCGGTCGGTCATGCCGGCTTCCCGTCTGTCGGCGATCATCTCAGGGCGACGATCCCATGCGCCGCCGTAGCCAGTCGAGGGCGACCTCGCCCTGAGCCTTCTGGAAGTCGCGGAGTGTCGGCAGGCCCGGAGGCGGAGGCTGCCGGCCCTCCCGGACGAGGTATCCCGCCAGCGCGGCGAGGACGGACGTCACCGCGCCGGCGTCGGCCTCACGGGCGAGGGGGTGGGCGGCGAAGACGTCGGCCGGCGGCGGGCCGCCCTGCATGCGGACGCTCGGCAACGTCGTGACCAGTGAGACTTTTCGCGCTACATGGCACCTCGCGGCACCTTGCCCTGGGGTGACGGTTCGGTTTTTCTTCCGAGTTGGCACCGCGTTTTCAGCTGATTTGGCATCTCTGCCGTTCTGACGCGCGCAATGTCCAGGTTGATCGCGCCGATGGATCCGTGATTCGGTCCCGGTGACCGATGCGTGACGGACTGTCTATGACATGTCGGTGCGGGGGCTCGTGGCGTGATCGATCGGACTGGCGTAGATGTGCGGCCTGGCCCGGACCGTGGCGGAGATTCGTTGAGGGTGCCTTCGAACTCGTGCGTCTTGTCGGACCTCCTGGATCCGCGGTATCGCGTGGAGGCCGACGACCGGGGCGTCTTGGACTTGGCCCCTGGCTGGACTCGCCGCTGGGTGATGAGGTGGAAGACCGCTGACGGCGAGCTGGTTTGTGCCGTCCGGGACGCGGCTGAGGTCCCAGTGGAGGTCTGCCGGCCGGTGCGCTCATTCTCCTGGCGGACCGATCAGTCTCACCGCCCGGGTCTCGCGGCGATGGTCAGAACTGGACGGCTGCACGGATTCGAAAGCCTCAACGAGCGCAAGCTGCTGCTCGCTTTGGACTTTCTCGGTGACGTTCAGAACTTGCTCTCCCAGCCGATGACGTTGCGTTTCACGACGAGCCCTACGGGTTCGGCAGCTCACACTCCGGACTTCTTGGTCGTCACCGGCGGCGGGGTCTGGCTGCTGGATGTACGGCCAGCTGGGCTGATCGGAGCCGAGGACCGCGTCAAGTTCGCCGCTACGGCGGAGCTGGCGCTGGCCTGCGGGTGGCAGTACATCGTTGTTGCGGGCTGGTGGTCGCAGGTCCAGGCGACCCTGGACGCTCTGTCGGCTGCGAGGCGCCAGCTCCAGGATCCGCTGGGCTTGCAGGAGCGTCTGCTGGCGGTCGCGCGAAGGGAGCCGTTGCCTTTCGGAGAGTTGGTCGGCCAGGTGCCTTACCCGGCGATCGGCAGAGCTCACGCTGTTCATCTGCTGTGGCGGCGTCGGCTGGGCATGGATCTGCGATTTCCTCTGTCGGATCGCTGTTTGGTGTGGGCCGCGAGCCGGAGCGCCGACCGATGAGCAGCGCCGGCGGGCTTTTGGACCTGTCGCAGGGGAGCAGGCTGGTGCTGGCGGGCGAGGAATGGGAGGTGACCTCGTTCGTGCCTCAGCTCGGGCACGTCCACTTGTGCAGCGACGCGGGCCAGGAGATGCAGACCACGGTTCGCGCGCTGGTGAACCATCCCGATTGTCTGGCCTCGACCAGCGGCAGTACCGTGCCGGCGATCCACCGTGGCCGTCAGCCGGGCGGGCTGGGCGACCTGACCGACCGGCAACGGGAGATCGTCCTGATCCGCTACGCGCACCTGATGGAGGCCGAGACCGGCTTCCGGAGCGGGGACAGGCTTCGAGCCGCACCGGAAGAGCCCAAGCCGTCCTATGACCCGGACCTGACCACGCTGACCGAGCGCCGGACCGCGAAGGTGGCCGAGCTCAAGGCGCTTCCCGAAATGGAGGCCCGGGCGATGGGCCTGCACCTGATCAGTGTCCGGACGCTCATGCGGTGGGCGGTGAACACCCGCCGGTTCGGGCTCGCGGGCTGCATCGATGGCCACTGGCTGCGGCGCACCGGCGACAGGCCGACTGTCACCCCGCAGATCCGAGAGGCGATCTTCGCCGTCCGGGAGGAGTCCCTGCACCGGGCCAGGATGAGCATGAAGTCCAAGGAAGCGCTGATCCATCAATACGTCCGCGAGCGCTTCGAAACCGAGGAGGAGGTGGTGGTCCCTTCGTACTCGACGTTGTGGCGGGTATGGCGGGAGTGGTTCGGTCCAGGCGGCGCACGACAGCGATACGCCGCGAGCGGCGCGCGGCACAAACCGACCGGGCAGCACATCGTGGTGCACCGCCCCGGCCAGGTCGTCGCGCTCGACACCACCGTGCTGCCGGTCCTGGTCCGCGAGAGCGTGTTTGGTGAACCTGTCTCGGTCCATCTGACGCTCGCTCTGGACGTCTACAGCCACTCGATCGTGGCGTTCCGGCTGACCTTGGTGTCGGACACCTCCACGGACGTGGCGATGCTGGTGCGCGATGTGATGATGCCGCTGCCGCTGCGGGAGGGCTGGGGAGACGACATGGAATGGCCCTACCCCGGTGTTCCGGCGACGCTGGTCGCGGAGTTCGTCGGCCACAGGGTGGCGGCTCTGCCGTTTTTCGCCCCGGAGACCATTACCACCGATCACGGTGCCGTCTATAAGAATCACCAGCTCGTGGACGTGCAGCGGGTGATCGGCGCCAACATCCTTCCCGCTCGGGTGCTGCGCCCAACCGACAAGCAGGCGGTCGAGCGGGCCTTCGGGGCCATCCAGAGCCTGCTGTTGGAGAAACTGCCCGGCTACCGGGGAGTTGACGTCGCCGATCGGGGCACCGACCCGGAGGTCGACGCGGTGCTGACGATCGAGCAGATGGAACACCTGATCGCACGCTGGGTCGTGCGGATCTGGCAGAACCGGCAACTCGGCGAGTATGCCCCCGCCTGGGATCCGGGTGGCCGCCACAGCCCGAACAGCCTGATCGCTGCGGCGATGGGCCAGGGCGGCTTCGCCCTGCAGATCCCCAGCCCCGATCTCTACTACGAATTGCTGCGCACGCACACCGTCGGTCTCTACGACGGTCGGGGCGTGAAGATCTGGACCGCCCCGGCGATGCTGGAGGCTCGGGTCGTTGGTTCTCAGCCGGTCTGGGCCGTTGTGCCGCGTGACCGGTGGAACGCTTCCTCGTACTCGCGCGGGGGAATGTTCCCGCAGTAAGAATGTATCCTTTCGGTGTTATACCACGCCACCCATTCCATCGTGGCGATTGTCACGTCCATGACATTGGACCAGCCGCCATGGAAGTCGATGAGTTC
>NZ_SMKH01000439.1 GCF_004348515.1 Actinomadura sp. KC345
GTCCGGGGCGGCGGGGCCGGCTGGGCGCGCAGCCGGGCCGACTCCATCGCCGCCGTCGCGGCGCCCTGGGTGAGCATCAGGGCGTCCTGGCCGTCCTGCCGGGCGCCGGTGTCGGGCAGGCTCCCCGCGAGGTCCAGCAGGTGCGCCAGGACGTGCGGGGACGCCGGACGGAGCGCCGGGTCCTTGCTGAGGCAGTCCGTCACGATCTGGCGCAGCGGTTCGTGCAGGTCCCCGAGGTCCGGGGGCAGGTTGAGGATGCGGTGCATGACCGCGGGAATGGAGTCCTGGCCGAACGCCGGGCGCCCGTTGGCCGCGTAGGCCATCGTGGCGCCCCACGCGAACACGTCGGCCGCCGGCCCGACCGTGGCCCCGGAGATCTGCTCGGGGGCCATGTAGGCGGGGGTGCCGACGGCCGTGCTCGACATCGTGCCCGTCGCGTCCAGCGCCCGCGCGATACCGAAGTCGATCACGCGCGGGCCGTCCGGGGCGAGGAGGACGTTGGCGGGCTTGAAGTCGCGGTGCACGACGCCCGCCTGGTGGATGGCGGCGAGCGCCGTCATCGTCCCGATCGCCAGCCGGTCCAGGTCGGCGCCGCTCCGCGAGCCGCGTGCGGACAGCACCTCCGACAGCGACGGTCCCTCGATGTACTCGCTGACGATGTACGGCCGGTCGCCCTCGACGTCGGAGTCCAGGACGCGGGCCGTGCAGAACGCCGACACCCGCTTGGCCACCGCGACCTCCGCGGCGAACCGGGACCTGGCCTTCGGGTCGCCGCTGAACCGCGCGTGCAGCAGTTTCAGGGCGACGCGGTGGCCGGCCTCGTCCTCGGCGAGGTAGACCGTGCCCTGACCGCCCTCCCCGAGGAGGCCGGTCAGGCGGTAGTCGCCGAGCTGGGACGGATCACCCTCGCGAAGGGGGGTGACCGCCGCCGTCACTTGCTCACGGTTCCGTAGGCCGCAGCGGTCGGGTCGGACTGGTTCTCCCGCCACTCCCACCGCATCGTGTCACCGGTTCCGGAGGGGGTGAACTTGATGTAACCGGACGCGCACTCGCTCTCCTCCATGCCCGCCATCGGTTCCTCCCGGTACTCGATCTCGTCGCTGCCCTCGTCACCGGACAGCAGCGACAGCCGGGTGTAGCAGTTGTCCTGCGCGCCGGACGGGTACTCGTACCGCGCCGTGCCGCTCGTGCGCAGAAGCGCGAACCGGACCTCGAACGTCGTGTGTCCCGCCCTGGCGCCGGGCTGGCTCCCGTTGCCCGCGTACACGCCGAGGAGGCCGCCGCCGGTGGTGATGGACGTCGGCCGGTCGCTCGGGGTGTAGGTGCTGGGCGGCAGGTACGGGTCGTCCGCCTCGTCCTCGCTGCCGGCGATCACGATCACGGCCACGATCGCGATGATCGTGATCAGCGCCAGCACGCCGCAGCCGATGGCGATGATCGGCCCGGCGGAGCTGGACTGCTTCGGCGCCCCGTAGGCCGGCCCCGGAGGCCCGGGCGGCCGGGGCGGCCCCGGCGGGACGCCCTGCTGCATCCCCATCTGCTGCGGAGGCGGCGTCGACGGCCCCGGCGCGCCCTGGTACATGGGCATCGGAGGCGGCGTGATCGGCTGCGGGGGCGGCGTCGTGGGGCCCTGCGGCGGGCCCTGGTGCATCGGCATCGGAGGCGGCGTGATCTGCTGCTGCGGCCGCGCCTGCGGCGCCGGCGGCACCGGAGGAGGCGGCGGAAGCTGCGAGGCGATCCGGGTGCCCTGGTTGAGCAGGTCCGCCCCGCCGCCCTGGCCCGCCGGGGCGGCGCCGGCATGGCCCAGCAGGTTCAGCAGGAGCTGCGGCGCCGGCGGGCGCAGGCCCGCGTCCTTGGACAGGCACTGCCCGATCAGGTCGCGCAGCGGGCCCGGGGGCAGCGCCGACAGGTCCGGCTCCTCGTTGAGGATCCGGTTGATGATGACCGGCAGCGTGTCCGCCTCGAACGGCGACTGCCCGGTGGCGGCGAACACCATGGTCGCCGCCCAGGCGAAGATGTCCACGGCCGGGGTGAGCGGCGCTCCGGTGAGCTGCTCGGGCGCCAGGTAGCCGGGGGTGCCGACCACCATTCCGGTGGCGGTCACCGCGCTCTCCTGCGAGTTGACCGTCCGCGCGATGCCGAAGTCGACGACGCGCGGGCCGTCCGAGGCCAGCATGACGTTGTTCGGCTTGAAGTCGCGGTGCACGATCCCGGCCTCGTGGATGGCCGCGAGCGCGGTCACCGTGCCGATCGCGAGCCGCTCCAGCTCGGCGGCGCCGCGCGGCCCGTCGTGCGCGACCACGTCGTGCAGCGACGGCCCGTCGATGAACTCGCTGACGACGTACGGCTGGTCGCCGTGGAGGTCCGCCTCCAAGACCCGGGCCGTGCAGAAGGGTTCGACCTTCTGCGCGGCCGACACCTCGCGGGTGAACCGGGCACGCGCCGCCGGATCGTTCGCCATCTGCGCGTGCAGCAGCTTGACCGCGACGTACTCACCTCCCGGCGCCTTGCCGAGAAAGACGGCGCCCTGACCGCCGGCGCCCAGCCTTCCGACGACCTCGTACTGTCCCAGTGCCCTAGGATCGCCCGGCTCCAGCGGAGCGGCATCCGGCATCTGACCCTCCAGTGACCCGCAGTGATGTCCCGCGATAGTGTGCGCCGGACCTCCGCCGCGGGGCCATCCCCCGGCCATCGCCGGACTGACCCCGCAGGGGGCCCGCCCCCAACCTCAGGCGGGCACGATATCGCGTTAGTTCAGACGTTTCACCGAAGCGTCTGGTTCAGCCGTCGCCCGGCCGGATGTGTCCGGCCCGACGCGCCGGGCCCGCGGCGCGCGCAACGCCCCCGGGACCGATATGATCCCGCCGCCGCGGGATCCCCGGCGGGTGGATTCCGGTACCGGATCCGCCGGGGACCGGCTGTCAGGTTTGTGACGGAAGACACATCCACGAGGAAGAGATCCGGGTGACCGCAGTCACTCGTGGGAGCGGTCGCGCCTCGTGTGTCGCAGGTCACCAACCGTGACAGAATTTCCCGCCCGGATCGGGCACAAGAACGGTCCCCCGAGCGTTAGATCCGCGCGACGGGGCGCATAAAGCACTGAGGGGGATGGAGATAGAAGATGGCGACCGACTACGACAGCCCACGAAAGACCGACGACGAACTCAGCGAGGACAGCCTCCAGGAGCTCCAGGCCCGGCGCGCCGACAAGGCCGCCAGCATCATCGATGAGGACCTGGACGCCGGGGAGGTCGCCGAGCTGCCCGGCGCCGACCTGTCGAACGAGGAGCTCACCTTCCGGGTGGTTCCGCGGCAGGCCGACGAGTTCACCTGCACGCGCTGCTTCCTGGTGCACCACCGCAGCCAGCTGGCCACCGAGAAGAACGGCCAGCCGGTCTGCCGCGAATGCGCCGCCTGACCGGGAGTGGCCGCGGGTGACGGGCGAGATCGAACGACGTCATGACGACGTGGAGCCGACGCGCGGCGACGGCTCCACGGAGCTCGGTGAGCTCATCGGCCGGCTCGCCGGCGACGAGGACATGGACCGCGAGACCCGCGGCCGCCTGCTGGGGCGACTGGCCAGGCTTCTCGGCCAGAGCGCCCGCAAGGTGGGCGCCGCGGGTGCCGCGCGCGGGCGATGGCTCGGCGACCTGCTCGTCGAGGCCGCACCCCACATCCCGATCCGCGACCTTGAGACGCTGCAGGCCCACCACCCCGGCCTGATGGGCGAGGAACTCGCCGACAAGCTCGTCAAGGTGGCGGGGAACGGCACCACCGCCGTGGGTGCGGCCGGCGGAGCGCTGGCCGCCGTGCAGTTCACCGCCCCGCCGCTGCTGCTGACCGCGCCCGCCCAGCTCGCCGCCGAGACCCTGGTGATCGCGGCCATCGAGGTCAAGATGATCGCCGAGCTGCACGAGGTCTACGGCATCAGCGTCCAGGGGTCCGGCACCGTGCGCGGCGCCGCGTTCGTCACGTCCTGGGCACGGCAGCGCGGCATCAACCCCCTGGAGACCGGCTCGCTCACCAGCGCCCTGGGAACGGCCGCGAAGTCCGCCCTGCGCAAGCGCATGCTGCGCACCTTCGGCCGCAGCCTCGGCACCATGGGCCCCTTCCTCACCGGCGCCGCGGCCGGTGCCGCCCTCAACCGGTCCGCGACCAAGGCCCTGGCGATGAAGGTCCGCAACGACCTGCGCGAGACCGCCGGCCACACGCCCCCGCTGCCGCGCGACCACTCCCGCCCCCTGAAGTCCGCGGACTAGGCCGGGCACGGGCCGGTTCGGTACGGGCGACGGCCCCCGGTCGCCCGTACCGAAGCCGGAACCCCGCGCTAGTCGTTCTTGAGGTTCCTGAGGTGGGCGGGCAGCTCACCGGTGCCCTTGCTCCACTGGTGCGCGACGGCGCGGGTGGCCAGCAGGCGCGAGATCTCCATGCCGACGCCCATCACCACGGCCCAGCCGAGCGCCTCGAGGATGTCCACGTCGGGGGACTCGGGGTTGGTCGGCGGCTCCTTGCCGGTGGTCTTCTTCCAGGCCAGCGTGATCACTTTCTTCGCGACGAAGCCGCCCGCGAAGGCCGCGCCACCGGCGAGCACCTTCCAGCCGATGTCGCCCTTATCCGCCATGTTCGTCCTCCACTCTTCAAGGGTCTCCGACGCTACCGGAACGGCCTGCCCCCGGCGGTGGAGGTGATCGCCGCGTCGGCGCCGTCAAATCGCATGCGGCGGCAGCCGATGTCAATACCATTGGCTCATGACAGACCAGCCGCGTACTCCGCACGTCCCACCCAAGCCC
>NZ_SMKH01000043.1 GCF_004348515.1 Actinomadura sp. KC345
GTAGTGGTCTTGTCGTCGCGTTCGTCGGCGGGGTTGGTGCCAGCGTCCTTGTCCTGGGTCTGCTGCGCTCTGCCTTCTTGCTGTTCGCGGGCGCGACGGAGGCTTTCCAGACGGGACGGCTGGCCGGGCGAGCCGGGGTTGTCGGGCGGCGGGGTGTTGGGGCGCTCTTGGGAGGCGGGATTGTCGGACGTCTCCGTGCGTGTGTCGGTCTTGGTGGTGTCTTCAACGCCCACGCCCGCGGCCCTTTCCCTGGGGGAGGCGAACCGCCCCTCAGGGCATCGGTCGGACGGCTCGCACGGGGTGTGTGCCTTGACGCGCGGGGCTGACGCCGGAGCCACACCGGCACCATGTAATCGCGCACTCCCGAACTTTGCACGTGCCGAAATGGACCGTCCGGCGCGCTACCCGCGTCCTACATCGTGTCGCGGCGGTTTCGGCATGACTTCGTCTCCCTATTGCGCTGAATACAAGCCCTTCAACGGTTCGATCACTTGTTATTCAATAGATACGGCCAGGTCTCGTTTGTCAGGCTTTATACACGAATGTGCCGATCTAGCGATGTGTAGCCGTCCGACGGCAATAGTCGGCCTGACTGGGAGCCTGTGCCCGACCGGGGTGATGGGCGACCCGTGCCACCATCCTCACGGGTGCGACAGAGTCGACTGCTGGCTTGGCGTCCTCGGCCACCACGGCCTCCCTGATCGCATCGGTTGTGACGGAAACGACCTCGCGACGCGGGCCGAGGTCGGGCCGAGGTGTGGGTCGGACAGGATTGAGGCTGTGGAGCCCTGTTTCAGGATCGGTGACGGCTATGCGTTCTACGCAGGTTTGTTGACGGACAATGCCCTGCATTGGCATGCGGCCTTCCAGGTCGCCTCGGGGGCGACGATGGTGGATGCCGCCGGAATGGAGCACCGGGCTGCGGCGCTGATCGTGCCCCGACGGTGCGCCATCGCATGGTTGTGACGGCAGCGCGCACGTTCTTCATTGAGCCGCACTGCGCGTTCGCGGAACGGCTGCGCGAGCGCTGCGGGGACGGCATCACCGCGGCGCCGGAGTTGCGGGACCTGGGTGAGGACGACGTCCGGCCCACTTCTGCGCTCCCGGCAAGCGGGCTCGATCCGCGTCTGCTGGAGGCGATGACCCTGCTGGCGGGGTAGACGATGCCCGATATCGCGGCCCAGGCGGGCTGTCGCCGCAGCGCCTGCGGAGCCTGGCGCGCGGTCAGTTGGGCATGCCGCTCGCGCGCCTTCGCCTGTGGCGGCGTCTGGCCGCTGCAGCCCAGGCGCTGCGCGATGGCAAGCCGCCGGCCCAGGCGGCGATCACGGCCGGTTCGCCGACCAGGCCCATCTCAGCCGGGAGATGCGCCAGATGATGGGCGTCACGCCATCAACAGTGCTGCCGGTGTTGCGCTCGTCGGCGACGCGCAAGGTAGATGGAGATCGATCCGCTCAGCGTTGACACGACCTCGGCCTCGCGCACGTCGGCGAATCCCGCCTTCGACATCAGCTTGGGCAGGACGCCGTCGGCGTTGGGCTGGGTGTCCTCCTTCCCGTCCGCCAGCTGGACGATCCGGAACGCCAGCCGCATGAGCCTGGTGCGCTGGAGCCCGAAGTCGGCGATCACCAGCTTGCCGCCGGGCCGTAGGACCGCGTGTATCGACGCGAGGATCGCCCGCTTCATCGCGACCGGGCACTGATGGAGGACGAGGCTCGACACGACGGTGTCCACTGAGGATTCACCCAGAACCTCCACCAGCGCATCGCCCCATTCCGGACCGCCACTCCGGCGACGGACCGTCGGCGGGGACCGGCCGGCCTTGCGCCCCGCTATCGCCAGCGTGTCGGGGGCGGGGTCGACGCCGACGATTCGCGCGGCAGGTTCAAGGCGTTGCAGCAGCAGGGCCAGCGTGGCCGCGCGACAACCGTTCGCGCGTCAGGAGGATCATGGAGTCATACAGGCCGGTCAAGGCGAAGCGGCCGGTCGCGGGGGTGAAGGTCTGCTCTAGAGGTGATGGTGCACCGGACACTTCCGCCCGACGCCCGAAAAGTCCAGAATGGTCTTGTCGATCTTCACTCCACGCCGGGGGCCTGCCATGAGTCGTCGATGGGCTGTGCCGGTGGCGCTCTGCCTGATGCTGGCGGCCGGCTGCGGTGGCGGGGACCCCGAACCGCGCGCCGACATCTCCCAGCCGGCGAGCAGCCCCAACACGGAACCGGCCACCGAATCGCCGGTCATCGGCGACCTTTACCTCGACCGGGATGACTCGTACGCGGAGAAGAAGGGCACCGAGACGGCCTATCCCGAGGTCGCCTGTGACGACCGGCGGGCAGTGGCCAAGGTGCTGTCGCGCTATCTGGACGACACGGTGCCCGATTTGCGCGGCAGCGACTGCATAGATGACACCGACCTGCTGGTGGACATACGTGCGTGCCTGCGGCTCATGGGCGCCGAGCTCCCGTGCAAGGGAAGTGAGCGCGGCTCGACCTACCGCATCGTCAAGATCTCGACGGACGAGCGCTACAAGGGCGGCGACTGTCCCGACGCGGCGGAGCAGTTCGGCCCCACCTCGCTGCCAGGCGGAACCAGCGCCCTGGACGAGGTGCAGTTCTACTGCGCAGTCGAGCACTGATCGCAGAGACCGAGCCCTCGTTCGTCCCACTACGTCTGGATCATCTAGACCGTGCCTGCATTTCTCCCCAGGCCGGCCACAAACGCAATGAAGGCGGTAGCCGAGCTTCGCACCGACACATGACCGGCGCCGGCCGACGAACCGGCAAGGGCCGCGGCCGTGGTCCCTGACCCGGCGGCACGCACACCTGGAGCAACGGCCCGTTCTACTCCCACACGGCCTCGACTTTTGGCACGATCTACGAAACCGGCCGGGTTCGTTGTCAGTCGGCTGCATGGTCGGAAGGTTCTTAAACAGATATCTCTGTTCATATGAGAGGACACCGATTCCGGCGCGGCTTCGCCGCTGCCGTCACGGCGGCATGCACGGCGCTCTGCGCGGGGACCGCCTCGGCGGCGCCCGCGGTGGCGGAGACCGCCCATCCCGTGGGCGACCTGACGACGGCGGTCGGCAACTTCCTGTTCAGCCCGGACGCTGTCGCCGGGGCGAACGACTGGACATGCGAACCGTCCGGCGAGCACCCCGTTCCGGTGGTCCTGGTGCACGGTACGACGTCGAATCTCGGCTTCTCGGGGGCCAGGCTCGCGCCGATCCTGGCCAACGCCGGATACTGCGTCTACGGGTTCAACTACGGCGAGACGTTCTCCAGCTTCGGCCGCGTGTACGGGCTCGGCGACGTGGCGGAGTCGGCGCGCACCATGAGCGCCTTCGTCCAGAGGGTGCTGGACGCCACCGGAGCCGCCCAGGTCGATGTGATCGGCAACTCCCAGGGCGGGATGATGCCGAACTACTACGTCAAGCGTCTGGGCGGCGCGGCCAGGGTGCGCACGATGATCGGCCTCGCCCCGACCAACCACGGCACCACCATGGGCGGCCTGGTCGACATCGCCCGCTCGATGAACGTGCTCGGGCTGGTCAACGACGCGTTTCGCTTCGTCGGGGCACCCGCCTACCCCCAGCAGGAGGAGGGTTCCGACTTCCAGAACGCGCTGTTCGCCGACGGGGACACGGTTCCCGGGGTGCGGTACGTGACGATCGCGACCGCGCATGACACGACGGTCACCCCGCTGACGAACTCGTTCCTGCACGGCGGCGATTCCACCAACATCCTCGTGCAGGATCTCTGCCCGGACGACCCGGTGGGCCACTCCGGACTGTGGTTCGACGGGCCGGTCACGCAGATCATCCTCAACGCGCTCGGCCCCGACACCCCGGGGTTCAGGCCGCAGTGCACCGATTACGGCCCGAACATCTGACCCGGACACCTGACCCCGTCAACGCCGCAGGAAGGCCTTGACCATCGGCAGCACCAGATCTGCCCGCGCGGTGACCTCAATGTGCTTCGTTCCGGGCAGGATGGCCAGTTGCGAGTCCGGCAGCCGGTTGTGCATCTCGACCGCGTGCTCGGGTCTCACGAAGTCGGTGTCGCCGATGATCATCAGGATCGGCATGGTCAGGCGGGCGAGTTGCTCGTCCGTCCATGGTTCGAAGCCGTGCGCGGCCGGTTGGATCTTCTCCAGGAACGCCTCGAAGTGATCCGGGTCGGGCGCCACCTCGATGTAGGCCTGATACATGGCCGCGCCGTCCTCCTCGGTCGGCAGCCGGGGCGAGTCCTGCTCCGGCGCCGTGATCTCCGGGTAGTAGGCGTCCGGGTGGAAGTGCGACGCGGCCAGCACCACCCGGCCGACCCGGTCGGGGTGGCTGGTGGCGACCTCGGTCGAGACCAGGCCGCCCATGCTGTAGCCGAAGAAGTCGGCCCGGTCGATGTTCAGGTGGTCCAGCAGCGCGAGCACGTCGGCCGCGCACTGCCCGATGCTGAACGGCCCGTCGCGGTCGGCGGTGTGGCCGTGCCCCTGCAACTCGACGCCGATCACCTGACGGTCGCCGGTCAGCTCCGGCAGAAGCGCGTCGAAACTCAGGTGGAACGTGTGCACGCCGCCGTGCAGCATGATCAGCGGAGGGCCGGGGTGGCCGGCTCCGTGCACCTCGTAGTAGAGCTCGATGCCGTTCACCGATGCGTACGCGCTCTGGGCCATCGGACTCGTCCTTCCGCTGGAGTAGGAGATCAGTGGTGGTGACCGCCGGCGTGGACGAAAGTCATCGGGCTTGGACGGCGGAATCGCGGGCCGACCACGCAGGCCGGGAAGCGGACGCGAACGCGGCCCGCTCGTCTCCGGCCCGACCCGCTCTCGCCGCGGCCCTCAGGCCGGTGGACCAGGCGCCTGCCGGCGGACGCCGCGATGCTCGACCCCAGGTCGATCGCTACTTGGAGCCGCTGGACACCTCCTCGGGAGGCGGCTTCGACTCGGCCGGCGGCTCGGACCGACGCTGCATCTTCGCGAGTTGCGCGGCGTACGCGGCGTGCGACTCCTGTTTGAGTCCCAGGGCGAGGCTGAACATCATGAGGAAGGACAGGAGGAAGATCGGGAGCCCGATCACCGTGATGACCTGCTGCAAGGCCTTCAGGGCCTCGTCACCGCCGAGGACGATCAGCGAGGCGGCCAAGGCGCCCTCGGAGGTCCCCCAGAAGACGCGCTGCCGCACCGGGCCGGCGTCGGAATCGCCGGCGCAGAGCATGTCCACGACCAGCGACGCCGAGTCCGAGGACGTCGCGAAGAACAGCGCCACCACCAGGATCGCGATGCCCTGGATCAGGGTCACCGCCGGGTAGTTCGAGAAGAACTCGAACATCGCCAGCGGGATCTGCTCGTCGACGATGACCTCACGGGTCAGATCCCCGCCGCTGCCGCCGATGCCGTCGATCCGCATGGCCGACCAGCCGAAGATGGCGAACCAGACCACGGTGAACAGCGACGGGGCGAGCAGGACGCCCCCCACGAACTGCCGGATCGTGCGGCCCTTGGAGATGCGCGCGAGGAACACGCCCATGAACGGCGCCCAGGTGACCGTCCAGGCCCAGTAGAAGACGGTCCAGCCGCCCTGCCAGCCCCAGCCGCCGTCCTTGGTGTAGCCGGCCATCGAGTCGTTCCACAGGGACAGCCCGACGAGGCTCTCCAGGTACCGTCCCGTGCTCTCGAAGATCTGCCGGAGCAGGAAGACGGTCTCGCCCCCGGCGACGAGCACGAAGATCATCAATCCGACGGCCATCAGGATGTTGAGGTTCGACAGCCGCTTCACGCCCTTGTCGAGGCCGGCCACGATGGAGCCGACCGCGACGACGGTGAGCACGGTGATCACCAGCACCCGGGTGCCGACGTTGTCCGAGAGCGGCGTCAGCGCGCCGAGCCCGGCCGAGACCTGCGAGGTCCCCAGGCCCAGCGAGACCGCGAGGCCGAACAGGGTGCCCAGGACGGCGAAGATGTCGATCGTCTTCCCGATCGGGCCGTGGATCCGGTCCTTCAGCACCGGGTAGAACACCGAGCTGACCCGCATCGGAAGGTTGTACCGGTAGATGAAGAAGCCGAACGCGAGGCCGGGCAGGGTGAAGATCGCCCAGGTGTGCAGGCTCAGGTGGTAGAGCGAGAAGTTCATCGCCTCGCGGGACGCCTCGACCGAGTGCGGCTCCAACCCCTCCATCGGTGGTTCGGCGAAGTGCGAGATCGGCTCGGCGACCCCCCAGAACATCAGCACGGTGCCGATGCCGCCGGCGAAGAGCATCGCGAACCAGGAGAGGTTCCCGTACGCGGGACGGGCGTCGTCACCGCCGAGCCGGAGGTTGCCGAACCGGCTGAGAGCGACCCATGCCAGGAAGACCAGCCACGTCGTCACTCCGAGGATGAAGAACCAGCCCAGGTTGGTGACGATCCAGTCCCGTCCGGCGGTGAAGACGTCGTTGATCTGGCTGGGGAGCAGAAGCATCACGACCAGGAACACGATCATCAGTCCGGCCGAGACGAAGAAGATGGTGGGGTCCGTGCGCAGACCGAGTCTGCGGGCGAGCTCGGCGAGCGGGCCTTCCCCCGCACGCGATGGCATGGAGTCGTTCGGATCGCCCTTGGACGGATCGCCTTTGGATTCGATGCCGTCGGCCGGAGGCTCCGCCATGACTGGACCTTTCCTGTGGCGTCAACAGATGGCCGTGCATTGCAGCGTGATAATGAAACCGATGCTTCACCGTTACCTGGCATCGGGTTTCGGATCTCGGGGAGCGGCGGGTTCGGTCCTTTCAGTGCAAGCACTTTCGGGTTTGGAGGATAGGACGTGTCCCAGCTCGTGTCCACGCCACTTGAGGAACAATTTCAGAGAAGACCCGGGTGGGCTTGCCCGGCGCAACGCGCCGGCGGACGGAGTGGCCGACCACCGGGCGGGCCGTTGGACGCCGTGCCGCTATCTGGGACAAAGGCTCGAACTCACGCTGAGCCTGAATCCGCCGCGTGAATTCTGCCGATCGGCGGGTTGCCTTTTGCGGATTCGGGTACGTTCGTCTGCCGCTCACGGTTGTCGCGACCACGGCGCCCGGCCGCTCGTGATCGGAGAGGTGCCCATCCCGCCGCGCCGGTCGGTCGGCCGGTCGACGTGACCGGGAGATGCGGGGCGAGATAGCCGATGTTGATCTTCCCGGTGTTCTCGGCGGCGTTGAGGTAGTGCATCCGGGGGCGCTCATCCCGGTGCATCGGGCGGTCAGGCGGGCCGGTCAGGCGGGCCGGTCAGGCGGGGCGGTCAGGTCGGAGGTACGACGTCGATGACGACGTTGCCGATCTTCTGGCCCGTCTCGGCGTACCGGTAGGCCTCGACGATCTGATCCAGCGGATACCGCCGGTCGATGACCGGTCTGAACCGACCCGACTCGATCAGTTCCCGCATGTACCGCACCATCTCCGCGTCCTGCCGGGGGGCCGCCAACTGAACCTTCTTCCTGCGGAACAACGGCGTGACGAGCGCAAGGACGGGATTCTGCCACCAGGGCCCCAAGTCCGAGAACACGTAGATTCCGCGGGGTTTCAACAGCCGCCTGCACTGCCCGAACGTGGTCTTGCCGACCGCGTCGATGACCACGTCGTATCGCTGCTCGTCCGCGGTGAAGTCCTCGGCCGTGTAGTCGACGACCCGGTCGGCGCCCAGGCCGCGCACCATTTCAAGGTTCGCGGTGCCGCAGACCGCGGTCACCGTGGCGCCGAGATGCTTCAACAACTGCACCGCCGCCGAGCCGATGGCGCCGGTCGCGCCATAGACCAGGACGTCCTGCCCGGCTTCGATTTGCGCCTTCCTGATGGAGGCGAGCGCGTAGTGCGAACCCTCGGTACCGGGAGCGGCCTCCCCGAACGAGATGCCCGCCGGCATGGTCGCGATCGCGCCGTCCTGCGCGATCGACAGGTACTCGGCATGCGTCCCGAACGCACCCTCGTTGTATCCGAAGACCCTGTCACCCACGGCGAAGGACGCGACGCTGGCGCCCACCGACTCCACGACTCCCGCGAACTCGGTCCCCAGCACCTTGCGCCGTGGCCGGACGAGCCCGGTGACAGCCCGCATGAAGAAGGGCTTGGCCGCACGGTAGGCGCAGTCCGTCCGGTTCACCGTCGTCGCGTGGACCCTGACGAGAACGTCCTTGTCTCCGACTGAGGGCTTGTCCACCTCGGCGATCCGGACCACGTCCGGCGGGCCGTACCTTAAATTAACCGCGGATCTCACAAATGCACATTATCGGGTCGATCCTCAGCACGTCCCTCCCTGCAGGGATTTCACAAGGTGCCGGAAGACCTCCCGCTGCGCGCCGGACATCTCGTCCAGCCACTCACCCTCCGAACCGTGGGTGAGAAAGAGTCCGGCCATCTCCACCGACAGCACCCCGGCGAGGTCGCCGACCGTGTCCGGTATGCCGGATCGCCTGAACCGCCCGACGAAGGAGACCGCCATGCCCACCGCCGGCCGCCGCCGCGACACCCCGCCGCCCCGGACCGGGGGCAGCGAGACCGAGGTCCTGCGCGGCTTCCTGGACCACCTGCGGACCTCGATCGCCGCGAAGGTCGACGGCGCACCCGAACCGCAGGTCCGGACGGCGGCGGTGCCGTCCGGCACGAACCTGCTCGGGCTGCTCAATCACCTCACCCACGTCGAGCGCAGCACGTTCCTCGGGGACGAGGTCACCGACTGGCAGGCGACGTTCCACGCCGCACCGGCCGACGGCGTGGCCGACGTCGTCGCGCGTTACCGCGAGACGGTCGAGCGCGCGAACGACGTGCTGGACGGGTGCGCCGACCTCGGCGCACCGGTGCCCCGCCCACGACCGCGCAGACCCGCCCCCAGCGTCCGCTGGGCACTCACCCACATGATCGAGGAGACCGGCCGCCACGCCGGCCACGCGGACATCCTCCGCGAACTGATCGACGGCGCGACCGGGCGCTGACCACTCCCGCGACCGGGTGCCGGCCCGTCCCACCGCCGTGCCCTCGGGACGACGCGCGATGCCCGTCCGGGGTCGCGCGTCCGCCGCCCTGAGCGCTCCCGGGGCGTTCCGCAGGCTTGCGGCCCCGCCGGACTGAACGAGCGCGGGCACCGTACTGCAGATCTCCTGCGGTGGCGGACGGTCAGAGGTGCACCTACAAACCAAAGCCTCGAAAGGAGCTTCCAGTGGAAGACGTCTACAAGCGCTTCCTCGGGGGATGGGAACGTCGCCAGGAGTTGCTCGACCGGGCACAGCGGCAATGCGCCACCATCGGCGGCCTTCGTGCCGCTGAGGCCGCGAACATCAGTCTGGACGACTACGTTCACGCGTTGGAGGCCGGCGCTTCCGACGAGAACATCCACGCCGCCGTGGCCGCAGGCATCCTGCCCTGGCTGTACGTCAGGGCGCTGAAGGCGAAGGCCACCCATGAGCAGATCATGGAGGCGCACGCCAAGAAGATCGCCAAGAACCCGGCCTTCGCCTGGGGCATCGGCGGGTCCGGCTACATCGACCTGCTGGAGCGCGGCGCGGCGCCCGACCAGCTCCTCGTCCTGCACGGCAAGGAGGTCCACCCGGAGACCATCCGGTTCGCGCTCACGAGCGGCCTCGGCATCGCCAAGCTGCTCGAGGCGCACGACCGGGGCCTCCGCGACGCCGACCTCTACTGCTGCGCGGAGGCGCAGGAGAACCGCGTGGACCCCGATGCGGTGATCGACGCTCATCGACGGGGGCTGCGCGGGCTCGACCTGTACAGCCACATGAGGAGCCTCATGGATCCGTGACCGCACCGGCACGCGATCCGAGCCGCTGCGGGCGGGCCGCTCGGCCCTGTCCGCGTTGAAGGTCGCCGGCCTCCGTCCCTGGACGGAGGCCGGTTCTTTCATCGGTCACCGAGGGCGGCGTCCGGGCATGCGTCATCAACGGCAGGACTGGCCCAGATCGTCGTGTGGAAGACTGGGGCGTTCGCCGGGCGGATGCGAGGACTGGAGTTCTGGGTGGGAGGTGTGCTGCGGATTTCGCGGCCCAACGCGCGGTTCCAGCAGTGGGAGGCGCTGCTGCGCAATCGGAACAAGCGGCAGCGGGCCGGGGAGTTCCTGGTGCAGGGTGTGCGGCCGATCAGCCTGGCGGTGGAGCGCGGCTGGCCTGTGCGGGCGCTGATCCACGATGCCGAGCGGCCGCCGTCGCGGTGGGCGGCCGGGATTCTGGAGCGGACCGGGGCCGAGCGGGTGGCGATGGCGCCCGAGCTGCTGAGCCGGCTGAGCGGCAAGGAGGACGAGGCCGTCGAGCTGGTGGCCGTGGTGGCGCTGCCGGACGATGACCTGGCGCGGATCCCGGTGGGGCCGTCGACGCTGGGCGTGGTGTTCGACCGGCCGGGCGGACCCGGCAACATCGGCACGACGGTGCGTTCGCTGGACGCGTTCGGCGGTGCCGGGCTGATCGTCACCGGGCACGCCGCCGACCCCTACGACCCCAAGGCGGTGCGCGCCTCCACCGGATCGCTCCTGGCCGTGCCGGTGGTCCGCGTCCGCTCCCACCGCGAGGTGCTGGACTGGGTGCGGCGGGAACGGGACGCCGGGCGGCCGCTCACCGTGGTCGGCACCGACGAGCACGGCGCCGCCGACATCGCCGAGGTCGACCTCACGGGTCCGGTGCTGCTGGTGATCGGCAACGAGACCGCCGGGCTGAGCGCGGGCTGGCGGGAGGGCTGCGACACGATGGCGCGGATCCCGATCGGCGGTGCGGCCAGTTCGCTCAACGCCGCCAGCGCCGCCACGGTCGCGCTGTACGAGGCCGTCCGCCAGCGCGGCCGCCGGCCATAGGCCACCGCGGTGTTGTGACCGACCCGGTACGGCCGCGCTCGTGAGATCGGCGTGCCGCGCCGGTGCCGTCGGCTCGGTGCCGGGCCCCCCTTTGGTACGACGCCGTTGGTGGCTCTCGCGAGCGATGCGCGATGAATCCCGCGGTCTCTAGCGTGACGGCTCTCGACGATCGAAGGGAGCACGCGTGATCCAGCGACGGCGTGCGGTGGGCGGCGCACTCACTCTGACCGTGGCGGCCGGTCTCACCCTGGGAGCGCTCGCGATCGACGACGTACCGCGGCGCGACGCCGCCGCCACGGTCACCGTCGCCGGGGCCGCCGACACCGCCGGGCACGCTCGCCTGCGCGAACTTCTGAGGCGGCTGACCACGGCGGACGGCGCGCCCGGAGCGCTCGCCGAGGTACGGAACCGGCGCGGCGCGACGGTGCTGACCAGCGGCGTCGCGGACGTGCGGCGCCCCACGCCGGTGCACCGCGACAGCAGGTTCCGGATCGGCAGCATGACCAAGCCTTTCGTGGCGACGGTCGTGCTCCAACTGGTGGCGGAACGCCGCGTCGGCCTGGACGCTCCGGTGGAGCGCTATCTGCCGGGCGTCATCCGCGGACACGGCAACGACGGGCGGCTGATCACCGTCCGCCAGCTGCTTCAGCACACCAGCGGCCTGCCCGACTTCCTCGCCTATCTCGACCCCCAGGAGACCCTCAAGGACCCGCTGGCCCACCACGACGTCCGCGACCTGCTGGACATCGCGCTGGCCCACCCGCCGACCTTCGAGCCCGGGACCGGCTGGCGCTATTCCAACACCGGCTACCTGCTGGCCGGCATGCTCATCGAAGAGGTGACCGGCCGCACCTACGGCCAGGAGATCCGCAGGCGCATCATCGCACCGCTCCGCCTGCGCGAGACCCATGTACCAGGGGACGCCCCGGCGATCCCCGGCCCGCATCCGCACGGGTACGCACGGCCAGGGCCGGACGCGCCCCTCACCGACATCACCGTGATCAATCCTTCGGTCGGCGGCGCGGCCGGTGAGCTGATCTCCAGCGGCACCGACCTCAACCGGTTCCTGGGCGCGCTCGTCGGCGGCAGGCTGCTACCCCCGGCCCAGCTCGAGCAGATGATGACCGCCCGGCCGACCGGAGCCCCCGACGGCCGCGCCTACGGCCTCGGCCTGGAGAGCACTCCGTTGCCCTGCGGAGGTCTGTACTGGGGGCACACCGGAGACTTCCCCGGCTTCGAGACCGCGGGCGGCGCCACGGCCGCCGGCCGCCAGGCGACGGTCATGGCGAACCTGGGCCCTGGCGGTCCGGACGCGCAGAGCGATGGAATTGAGGCCGCCGTCCAAACCGCCCTTTGCGAGGGGCGTCCCGCGGCCACCCAGTAGCGCGCCCCACCGGTGAAGGAGCCCCCGTGATGCCGCCGATGTGCGTGATCTGCATGCGAGTCCCTCAGGACGAGGATGAGTTCTCGTTGTTCGAAGGCGTCAGGTTCGCCCTCGACGCGGACGAGGAAGCGCTCGCGCGGGAGCGGGAACGGGAGGGCTGGGCCGCCATCCCCCATGGGTGATGTGGTTTTGCGACGAGCATGTGGGACTGGGGGAGGACCTGGCGCATCTCCACTGGCGCGAGGCCTCGGAGCGCCTGCGGGCGTCCCGAAGGTAAGGCGGCGGTGCCCTCGCGCGGGACGGTGCGCTCGACCCCGGCAGCTACCCGTTCTGCCGGGTGTCAGGGCGCATCGGTGACGAGTGGCCCGGTGCTCTGGCCCGGGGGATTCGGGGGCCATTCGCTTCGGGTGAAAACCGGGAACGGGAGGTGCAGGGCGGGAAGGGCGCCCTTGGTCTGCACGTGGACCGATATCTGGACGCCGTCGGTCCGGGTGGTCGGGAACTCGCCTTCCAGGCTGCAGCGGGACAGGTACGCCAGCCCTTGCTTCAAGTGGACGCGTGGCCCCGGGTCGAGATGGGCGGCCCAGTCGGGCTCGGTATCCCGCCTCATCCAGGCGAAGCAGGGGGATGGCGGTTTCGGAATGGTGGCATGCGGAATTGGAAGGTCACCTCGCACGTGTGCGCCCGGGACCTCGCAACCGTGAGCACGACCCGGCTGTCAGGCTGCCGCCACGTCCCCGAACGTCCGCGGCCCGATGCGCGGGCCGGGCGGCGCGGGCAGCGCGGCGGTGACCGCGGACGAAGCCCGCGGCGGTGCGGCCGGTGATCTGCGCGGCGCGCGTCGTCCGGGTGGCGTCGAGAGCGAAGAACCCGGTTCTCGGGAGAATTGGGTGGGTTCTTGTTATCTGTGGTGTTCTGGGACCTCTCCAGAAGGATCAGCGGTGAGGCTCTGGAGGACGGCGATGCGTGTGGGCACGGAAGTGGACCGGCTCGTCCGGGCGGGCTCAGGAGGGGGACGAGGACGCCCGCGAGCGGCTCGTCGCCGAGCATCTGCCGCTGCTCTACAACGTGGTCGGCTGGGCGCTCGGCGGCCACGCCGACGTGGACGACGTCGTCCAGGAGTCGGTGCTGCGGGCGCTCGGCGGGCTGGGCGGGCTGCGGCAGCCGGAGCGGTTCCGGTCGTGGCTCATCTCCATCGCCATGAACCAGGTGCGTCACCGCTGGAGGGCGCAGCGCGGCAGGACTCCGCTGGATCCGGAGGACACGGCCCGGGTCGCGGGCGCCGAGGCCGACTTCGCCGAGGCGGCCGTCCTGCGGCTGGAGCTGTCGGAGCAGCGCCGGGAGATCGCCGAGGCGACGCGGTGGCTGGACCCGGACGAGCGCGAACTGCTCGGGCTGTGGTGGCTGGAGGCGTCCGGGCACCTCACGCGCAGGGAGCTGGCGGACGGGCTGGGGCTGTCCGCCCCGCACGCGGCCGTCCGTGTGCAGCGGATGAAGAAGCAGCTGACGACGTGCCGCGGCATCGTGCGCGCGGTGGGCGGACGGCGCTGCGACGCGCTCGAACCGGTGCTCGCCGGCTGGGACGGACGGCCGTCGCCGCTGTGGCGCAAGCGGATCGCCAAGCACATCCGGACGTGCCGGGCCTGCGCCGCCCGCCAGCGCGACCTGGCACCGCCCGAAGGACTGCTGGCGGGTCTGGTGATGGTGCCGTTCCCCGCCGAGCACCCGCTCCACGCCGCGTTGACGGGCGCGGAGGCGACGGTGAGCGCGGGGCAGGGGCTCGGGCTGTCCGCAGGCGCCGGCAAGGCGGGCGCGCTGTCCGGGGGTAAGGGCGGGCTGTCCGGCGCGACCCCCTGGGTGGCGGGACGGCCGCGGTGGGTGTGGCCGCCGCCGCGGTCTTCTGGGGTGTGCGGGACGCGCCGCCGGACGCGGCGCCTCCCGTCCGCGAACCCGCGGCGCCCGTCCAGCGGACGCCGCCGCCGAGGGACGCCCCGCCGCCGCCCGATCCGCGGGGCGAGGACCGGGTCGAGCGGCCGGACCGTGCACCCGCGCCCACCGTCGAGCAGCGGGTCGTCCGGCTGGTCAACGCCGAGCGGGCCAGGGCCGGGTGCCGGCCGCTGCGCGTCTCACCGGCCCTGCACCGGGCGGCGCGGCGCCACTCCGCGGACATGGCCGCGCGGCGCACCCTCGACCACCGGGGCTCCCGCGGCGGCGACCCGGGGGACCGCATCACCGCCGCCGGGTTCCGCTGGAGCGCGTGGGCGGAGAACATCGCCCGGGGCCGCCCGACGTCACCACGCCGATGCCGATCTCGGCGAAGCCGCAGTTCAGGATGTTCTTCCGGTGGCCGGGGCTGTTCATCCAGGAGTTCATCACGCTCGCGGGCGTCGGCTGCCCCTTGGCGATGTTCTCGCCGTAGGTGGACCAGCGGTACCCGGTGGCGGTGATCCGGGCGCCGGGGTCCCTGCCGTCCGGGCTGGTGTGGCTGAAGAAGCCCCGCCGCGCCATGTCGGCCGAGTGGCCCTGCGCCGCCTTCGCCAGCTCGGCGTCGGAGGTCACGGCGCGGCATCCCCGCTTGGCGCGTTCCTTGTTCACCAGCGCGATGACCTTCGCGGCGGTGCCACCCCCCGCGGCCGGAGCCTTCGTCCGGGCGGGCCTGGGCCTGGCCCGACGGGTCGTGCGCGGCGCCCGCGTGCGCGGCTTCGCGGTCTTCCGGGGCGCCTTGCGTGTGCGCGTGGGAGTCGCGGTCGCGGTGGGCGACGGCTCCGCGGCGTCCGGGACGGCCGGGGGCGACGCGGCGGGGGAGGCCGAGGAGTCGCCCGCGGCCGGTGCGGCGCCGGAGCCGCCGCCGAAGGCGCCGCTCGCCGTACCGGCGACCCCGCCGATCACCAGCAGCCCCGCCGCGCCCGCGGCCGTCCACGCCGCCGCGCGCCCGGACACCGTCCGCTGCCGCCGCCTCGGGCCCGGTCCTCCGCTCCTGGGGGGATGGGGGGTGCTCATGGTGATGCCACGTCCTCTCGTCGGGTGCCTGTGGATACGGTGCAGACCCCCGACAGGACGGGCGATAACAGAAAAGTCAGAAAATTCAGGTTCGAGGGGGCGCGGCCGGGATCGTCACGCCCTCGCCGAGATCCGGGCGGCGCACCGGAGGCGCATTGCGCCGCGCCGAGGCCCGCCCGCTATCGGACGGTGCGCTTGGTCATCCCCTGGGTGTCCGGATCGAGACCCCAGCTGAAGATCCGGTGCGGATGGATGCGGATCAGGTCGCCGCTGGTGGCGGCGTTCCGCGGGCAGCCTCGACGACGGTCTCGGCGCGTCCGCGGATCTCTATGCCGCGGACGCGCCACGGCGTGACCGAGGCCAGGTCGTCGACGACGAAGGCGACCCGGTCGTTGTCGCTGAGGTTGCGGTACTTGCGGGTCCTTGCGAGCCGCCAGCCGCGGATGTCGATGGTGCCGGTCTCGGTGTTGTAGGTGAAACCGACGGGATTGTTCTGGGGCTCGCCCTTCGCGTCGACGGTGGCCAGGCGGCCGAGGCGCTGGGTGGCAAGGTACTCGCGTTCGTCGTCAGTGAGGATCACGGCTCCAGCATGGGATCTCAAGCATGGTCGAGGTCAAGGGGGCCGCACCGCGCTAGGGTCAGCCCGACAGCGACGTGATCAGGTTCCGGAGGCGGGGGGACATCTCGTTCGGCAGGTCGTCGAACGCGTACCAGCGGGCCTCCAGGATCTCGGCGGTGTCGAGTTCGAGCCGCCCGCCCGTCACCTGGGCCTCGTAGTACGCCTCCACCCGGTGCCGGAAACCGCTGGCGACGCCGAGGGGGCGCCCGGTGACCTCCACTTCCAGGGACGTCTCCTCGCGGATCTCGCGGGCGACGCCGTCCTCCAGCCGCTCGCCGGCGTTGACGTAGCCGCCGGGCAGGCCCCACGCGCGGTAGGCGGGCCAGAGGCGGTGCCGCAGCAGCAGGACGCGGCCCTGATCGTCGCGGACGATCCCGCCCGCGTACACCAGGAACGTCTGGTGCCGCAGCCGGGCGAGCCGCCATTGCGCACGCCCGCCGAGCCGTTTCCACAGCCGTGCGACCATCCGGTGAACCAGCGTCCCGGGGCGCCCGCGCGGCCGGGGCGCGGCAAACCGGATCTTCATTGCCGAAATGCTAGCCGCCCCCGATCGGTGTGGCGCTGGCCACACCGGGGCCCGATCGGGATCTTCGGGGCCGTTCCGAGTCGTCCCAAAGGGGAGAAGCCGAACGACCCCGGGGGGCGATGTGACCATGACCGCGACGGAGCGAGCCGAGTCGGACGCGGAGACGGCGCCCGCGCCGGCGCGCCCGGCCCCCGTCCGGATGCTGCGGAAGATCGCGGTCACGATCGCCGGGACCGGCCTGATCGTGGCCGGCGTCGCGATGCTGGTGCTGCCCGGCCCCGGGATCGTCGCGATCCTCGCCGGTGTCGGGCTGCTCGGCACCGAGTTCCCCACGGCCCGCCGCGTCAGCGTCCGCCTGAACGGCTACGCCCGCACCGCGTGGCACCACATCAAGACGAAGCTGCCCCGAAGCCGCACCGCGTCCAAGCGGTAACGGTCCGGCGACCGTCCTCAGGGGCGGTAGCCGGCCTCGGCCAGCCGGTGGTGGGCCCTGTCCCGCTCGTCTTCGGTGAACAGCGGCATGAAGCGCGGGTCGAGGACGTGAGTCTCCACGGTGAGGTCGAGGCGGTCGCGTTCGTGAAGGGCGGTGAAGCCGTCCGAGATGTGCGGGGAGGCCAGGAGGCGCTTGGCGGCGCCGACGCCGCCGTGCTCGGTGACCATGACCAGGAACGCGGAGGCGTTGTATTCGGCCTCGGTCTTGGTACGGGCGTACAGGAGCAGCATCGCGCTGTGGAACTCGTCGGCGAGATCCGCGCCTGCCTTTCCGGTGCCCGCTGTCTCCTCCTCTCGCGGGACGGCGGTGCCTACCTGGTCCATGAACCAGTCGAGGGCTTCCAGGAACGGCTTGAGGCCGCCACCGGACAGCACGGTGATGGGGATGCTGGGACGCTTGGAGATGCGGTCCCTGGAGATGTCCACGCCGCCGATGAGATTGAGGCGGCGGCGGAACTCCTCGCGCAGGGCGTCGTCGTCGAACGGCGGGCGTCTCGCGAGGTGCTGGAAGACCACCTCGATCTTCGCGCTGCGCGGGTAGAAGACGACGGGCCAGATCCAGCCGCGGGCGTCGGGGCGGTCGAGCCAGGGGATGCAGCTCGTCTCCGCCGTGCCGAAGCCGAGATCGCCGTTCCGGCCGGTCCAGTGCCGCAGGGCCTGGCCGACGGCGTCGGAGACGTCGCCGCCGAGGAGGGACAGTTCGTCCGCGAAGCGGTCCCCGTCCCGGTCGTCGTCGGGGTCATCGGGCGCGTCCATGCCGATGAGCCTGGCGAGGTCCTTCGCGGTGAGCCGCTGGGTGGGATCGGCGCCACCGCCCCCGGAGAAGGTCACGCCCTCCGCTTCGAGCGCGTCGCGGGGCGTTCCGGCGCGGCCGTCGGGCCAGCTGAACGACGGGGAGACCGTCCCCTCGGAGGTGAGGACGCGGTGGGCGTGCTCCAGGCCGGGACGGGAGGCCATGTAGGCTCCGACGCCGGCGGGGGTCGAGCCGATGACCGCGGCCAGATCGCCGAAACTCGTCCAGGAGCCGGTCGGGAGTTCGGCGAGCAGGCGACGGAGCAGGACCCACGTGCGGCGCTCGTCCTCAAGATCGGACGCGCCCGGCAGCGGCGCCGGCCACAGGGACACGCAGCGCCCGGTCAGGCTCTCCGCGCGTTCCAGGATCTGCGCCTTGCCCCAGCCCGGCGCCTCGGCGATCTCGCGGTTCATGCGCAGCGCGCTGGCGTCGAGGATCTCCTGCTTGCGGTGGAACGGGCTGTTGGAGAGCTTGGAGTTGTCGGCCGTCAGCGTCAGGTTGCCGAGCGTGTGCAGCAGCTCCGCGTGGAGTTCGGCGGGGCCGTCCTCGTCGGTCACTTCGGCGGACAGGAGGTCGATCCATTCCTGCGTGACGGTCTGCGGCATCACGTGCTCGATCGTGAGCCTGGCCGCCGCGAAATCGACCGGTTCGCTCGACCGGTGGCTTTGCTCCAGGCGCTTCAGTACGTAGAAACGCTGGTTCGGACGGCCGGACCAGTAGAACGGCCGCGTCCTTATGGCGCTCCGCAGCTGCTCGTCGGACGGCCAGTAGCGGCGCTTCCCTGACAGGTAGCGGTGCACGGCCTCGTCGATCGGCCGGTCCGTCTCCAGCTCCTTCGGGGCGCTGTTGAGGATCCGGTTGAGGTTGTTCGTCGGGATCCCGGCGATCATCCGGCGCACCAGGAAGCTCTCGACGTACGACAGCCCGCGGGTGACCTCGGCCGCCGTGGCCCGCTCGTGGTCGAGCAGGTCGAGCAGGTGCAGGGCGATGGGGAAGGTGATCTGCCCGCCCCACTCCTGCAGGCGCGCCAGGACCGCGCGGAGGTGCGCGTCCGCCTCCCGGGCGGGGTCGACCACCCGCATGAGCAGCCGGCCGCGCCGGTACAGCTCGGCGATCTCCCCTTCGAGGGCCGGCTCGCCGCCACGCTCGACGATCTCGCCGAGGCGGCGCTGCTGCGCGCGGTAGACCTCGCTCTGCTTGGCGCGGTAGTCGCCGCGGATCACCAGGTCGAGCCAGGCGAGCAGTTCAAGGTTCCCGGCGCCCAACTCCTCCTGCATGGGCAGCCAGATCTTGGTGTAGACGCGTTCGCCGATCGTCGGCAGCAGCATGAAGACGTAATTGCGCAGCAGATCGGTCTGGCTGAGCTTGACGCCGGTGTTGTTCAGCGACTCGAAGATGCGGTAGACGTTGTCGCCGTGCTCGGCCGTGATCTCCACGACGGACAGCCGGCCGCGGATGACGGTCTCCAGCCGCTTGAGCGCCGCCATGTCCCCCTCCGGGTCGGAGTCGATCAGGGCCTGCTTGAAGAACCGGTACGCGGCGCCGATGCCGTCGCTTCCCCCGGCCGTCACCCCGCTCTCCATGCAGGCGGTGAACGACTCCCGGTCGGCCTGGGTCGGCAGGAGCCGGAAATGGTCGAGGCCCTCGCGGTATTCGTTGACGAGGTACTGCTTGTGGACCCGGTCGGCCTCCCGGGGCGCGATCTCGCGGAACCTGTCGCGCAGGGCGCAGCTCGCGAGCATCAGTGTCGTCAGGCGTTGCTGCCCGTCGACGACCAGCCACCGCTGGATGTCGCCGGCCGACATCACGCCCGGCGCCAGGACGACCGAGCCGATGAAGTGCGGTGTGCGGTCCTCTCCGGCCGCGATGACCTCCGCGTGTTCGAGCACGTCGGCCCACAACCGCGTCCATTCCCGGTGTCCCCAGCTGTAGGTCCGCTGGTAGAGCGGGATCTGGAACTGCTTCTCACCCTCGATGAGCTTGAAGAAGGCGACTTCGTGGGCCTGCATGCGGCATACCTTCCGGGTCGGTGCCTCTGAAGCGAACGGGGTCGGTAGGGGCGTGTGATCGGCCCGCCGGAGGCCAGCGGCCTGCTCGTCGTCATGCTCGCCCGCCAGGGCGGTGCGCCGGTGGAGCGTGTACGCGGAGGACCCGCCCTTCCTTCCTCGCCTGGCAGCGGATGCG
Organism: Actinomadura sp. KC345; assembly: GCF_004348515.1. Classification (GTDB taxonomy): domain Bacteria; phylum Actinomycetota; class Actinomycetes; order Streptosporangiales; family Streptosporangiaceae; genus Spirillospora. The sequence continues at coordinate 19,797 of NZ_SMKH01000043.1, forward strand.
CGGGGAGCCTTGGGCGCGCCTGATGCGTGGGACGGCTTGCGCCGCACATGGGTTTACACGCACCACGAGTGTGTCTGTGAACTCGATCAACGCGTATATTAGCACTTGATCAACGATCTGGAACGGCCGGTTCGGGATCTTCGTGTCCTCGGTGGTGCGCGGCCGGGCGTCCCGGGTCGGTGAAGAATGGTGTTCAAGAAGGGCATGTGAGGCTTCTGGGGCTACTGGGGTTTGGGAGTGAATGCTTCCCAATTTGGGCCTTGACAAGGTCGGATTGGTGGGAGTCGTGGTTTTGCGTGGTGAATTACGACAAATGTTGTTGATCAGAGTGGGAGCTTGAGGGAATGGCGCGGGGGGTATAAGGCGGGGGACACAATTCGATACGTCGCTCCGGAGTGCAGATGCGTCTATCCCGCCCCCTTCTGTCCGCTTTCGGTGCGGTGACTCTCGCCGCCGGTTCCATGCTGTGGTCCGGGGCCGCCCACGCGGCCGGGCCCCACTACGTCGCCCTCGGGGACTCCTACTCGTCCGGCACGGGGGCCGGAAGCTACGACCCGGACAGCGGGGCGTGCAAGCGCAGCGCCAACGCCTACGCGAACCTGTGGGCGGAGGCGAACACCACGGAGTCGTTCACGTTCGCCTCCTGCTCGGGGGCGACGACCGCGAGCGTCGCCAGTGGGCAGCTCGGCGCGCTCAGCTCCTCCACGACGCTCGTCAGCATCACGGTCGGCGGCAACGACGCCGGCTTCAGCGACGTGATGCAGACGTGCGTGCTGAACTCGGCCTCGACGTGCCGGAACCGGGTCGCGCAGGCCGAGAGCTACATGCGGGACACCCTGCCGGGACGTCTCGACTCGCTCTACTCGAAGATCCGGTCGCGGGCGCCGTCCGCGCGCGTCGTGGTTCTCGGCTACCCGCGCCTCTACACGATCGTCGACTGGTGCGCGGGGATCGGCAACACGAAGCGGACCGCCCTCAACGGGGCCGCCGACACCCTGGCCGGGGTGACCCGGCAGGCGGCGGGCAGGGCCGGGTTCACCTGGTCCGACGTGCGGGACGAGTTCTCCGGGCACGAGCTGTGCTCCGGCGACGACTGGCTCAACGCGGTGACGATCCCGATCGAGTCGTCCTACCACCCGACCGCGCGGGGCCACCGCCTCGGCTACCTGCCCGCGATGACCGCCTCAGCCCGGACCGCCCTGAAGACGCCCGCCGGGAAGGACCAGCGGGCAGAAGCGTGACGGCGAGCGCGAGGGCCATGAGCGCCGCGCTCACCCAGACCGGTGAACGATAGCCGAGGCCCGCGCCGATCGCGGCGCCGCCGAGCCACGGCCCGGCCGCGGCGCCCACGTTGAACGCGGCGGTCGCGAAGCCGCCGGCCAGCGCCGGCGCGGCGGCGCCCCGGTCGAGGACGCGCATGATCAGCGCGGGTCCGGTGCCGAAGGCGACCATGCCCTGGACGAAGACGAGCACGATCACCGCCGCGGGGTTCCCGGCCGTCAGCGCGAGCGCGGCCCACCCCGCGGCGAGCGTTGTCATCCCGGCCGCGATGAGGGCGGCCGGATGCGCGTCGGCGATCCGGCCGCCGATGGCGGCGCCGGCGAAGGAGCCGGTGCCGAAGAGCGCGAGCAGGGCCGGCGTCCAGCCGCTCCCGAGGCCGGTGACGTTCGTGGCGAGCGGCGCGAGGTAGGTGAACGTGCAGAACGTGGCTCCCTGGAAGAGCGCGTTCACGGTGAGGGTGAGGGCGAGGCGCCCGTCTGCCAGGACGCGCAGTTCCCCGGCCGCGCTCGCGGCGGACGGGCGCTCCTCCGGGATCGCGATGGCGATGGCGATGAGCGCGGGCACCGACACGGCGGCGACGGCCCAGAAGGCGGCCCTCCATCCCCACTGCCCGCCGAGGAGCGCGCCCGCCGGGACTCCGGCGACGCAGGCGACGGTGACGCCGCCGACGACGACCGAGGTGGCGCGGGCGCGGGCTCCGGGCGCGGCCAGCGCGGTCGCGGCGGCGAGGGCGACGGCCCAGAATCCGGCGTTCGCGAAGGCCGCGGCCACGCGGGTGGCGACCAGCAGTGCGTAGTCCGTGGCGAGCGCGCCGGCGACGTGAACGGCGATGAACGCGCCCAGGAACACCAGGAGGGCGCGGCGGCGCGGCCAGCGGCGGGTGAGGAGCGTCATCGCGGGCGCGCCGACCACCATCCCGGCGGCGAACGCGGAGGTGAGCGCTCCGGCCGCGGGGATGGACACGTGCAGGTCGGCGGCGATGCCCGGCACGAGGCCGGCCAGCATGAACTCCGAGGTGCCCTGGGCGAACACGGCCAGCCCGAGGACGTAGACGGCGAAAGGCAAGGGTGACTCCCGAATCGGCGGAGGGGTCGCTGTCCGGTCGGGGAGAAGTGCCGGTACGGCCGTCCGGGGGCGTCACGGACGGCGACGGCGGAAAGGGGATCCCTGGCGCGTGATCGCGGTTCGAGGGCGGAGACCGTCCACTCCGGGCGGCCCGTTCGATGCGGGCGGCCTGGCAGCCGGCGTCCGGTCCGGCTCGGGACCGGAGACGGCCACGAGGCTAGCAGCCCGGAGAGGGACGGTGGCAGAATATTCTTCTAATGTGACAGAATAATGTTCTGTGACCGAGATCGGACGGGACAGGGTGCTGCGCGCGGCGCTGGAGCTGTTCGGGCGGGACGGGGTCGCCGGGACGACGCTCAGCAGCCTCCGGGCGGCGAGCGGCGTCAGCGTGGGCAGCTTCTACCACCACTTCGCGGGCAAGGAGCAGGTCGCGGAGGCGCTGTTCATCGAGTGCCTCTCGATGTACCAGGACGCCTTCCTGGAAGAGCTTCGGGCGCATGACAGCGCGCGGGGGGCGGTCCCCGCGGTGGTGGAGTTCCATGTGCGGTGGTGCAGGAAGCATCCCGGGCGGGCGCGGTTCATGTTCACCGAACGCCCGTCCGGGAGCGATGGGCTGGCCGATCGCAACCGGATGTTCTTCCGCGAGGTGCGCAACTGGTGGCGCGTTCAGGCGCGCCAGGGGGCGCTGATCGACGCGGACGTCGTGACCGCCTTCGTGCTGTGGCTCGGGCCCGCGCAGGAGTTGAGCCGGCTGTGGCTGAACGGCCAGAGCCCGGAGCCGGACGACGCGCAGGTCGCGTTGCTGAGCGAGGCCGCATGGCGGTCGGTGGGGAGATGACCATGGTGATTGACGCGTGGATGCAGCACGGGACGGTGCGGTTCCTCCAGCACGAGATGCTGGATTCGCTGTGGCGGTGGACGGGCCAGAAGCCTCCGGAGGAGGAGGTGCCCGTCGAGATGACGGTCGGTGCCATGGACGCCGGGGGGGTGGACGTCGGGCTCATCAGCGCCTGGTACGGCCCTGAGGGCGCCCTGGTGAGCAACGACGAGGTCGCCTCGTTCGTCGCACAGGCCCCGCCGGGGCGCCTGCACGGCATCGCGTCGGTGGACCTGCGCAAGCCCATGGACGCCGTCCGGGAACTGCGGCGGTGCGTCCGCGATCTGGGGTTCAGGGGCCTGCGCGTGGTGCCGTGGCTGTGGGAGCTGCCGCCCACCGACAGGCGCTACTATCCGTTGTTCGCCGAATGCGTGGAGCTGGGCATCCCCTTCTGCACGCAGGTCGGCCACACGGGCCCGCTGCGCCCGAGCGAGACGGGACGGCCGATTCCCTACGTCGACCAGGTCGCGCTCGACTTCCCGGAACTCGTCATCGTCGGCGGGCACATCGGATACCCGTGGACGGAGGAGATGGTCGCGGTGTGCCGCAAGCACCCGAACGTCTACATCGACACGTCCGCCTACACGGTGCGGAGGTATCCGCCGGAGCTCGTCCGGTACATGACCCAGGACAGGCGGCACAAGGTCCTGTTCGGCACGAACTTCCCGATGATGACGGCGGAGCAGGCACTCAAGGGCCTGGACGATCTGGAGCTCTCCGGCGACGCGAAGGAGGCGTTCCTGTCGGGCAACGCCGAGCAGGTCTTCCACCTCTAATGATCTACAACGTAAAGGTGCTCACCGGCGGAGCGTCCGACAGGTCAGCAAGCCCACCGGGACCGGCGCCCAGAACGTGACGGCCCGGAACAGCAGGACGGCGTGCAGGGCCGGGCCGGCGGCGATGCCCAGGGCGGCCAGCGCCGCGACGAGGGCGGCCTCGGTGGAGCCGACGCCGCCCGGCGACGGCACCGCCGAGCCGGCCGCCGCCCCCACCAGGTAGGCGGCCACGAGTGCGAGGACGTCGCCCGGCCCCACGCCCGTCCCGGGCACCGCGAAGGCGCTGAGCGCGAACGCCAGGCCGAGCACGAACGTGGTCGCGGCGGATCCGGCGAGGACCACCCCGAGGTCGCGCGGGCGGCGGCACAGGTCGGTGACCCCGGCGGCGGCCCGCCCGACCGCCTCGGAGCGCAGCGCGCGGCGTCCCCCCAGCGCGGCGGCCGGGAGCAGCAGCGCGGCGCCGATGAGCAGGGGGACGGGCGGGACGAGGCCGGCGGCGTGGGCGGTGTGCCGTCCCAGCGCGTCCAGGAGCCGGCCGTTCCCGCCGCCGAGCCCGAGGACCGCGCCGAGCAGCAGCAGGTCCGCGGGCACGCCCGCCACCTGCACGGCGGCGACGGTGACGGCGGCCCGGGGGAGCGGCAGCCCGCGGCAGACGAGGTAGCGGGTGTTGACCGCCACGGCGCCGAGGCCGCCCGGCGTGACGCGGTTGGCGGCCGCGGCGGTGAACTGCGTCAGCGTCGTCTGGTACAGCGGGATCGGGAGGCCGGACGCAGCGCGCAGCGCGACCGCGGAGCAGACGAAGTGCAGGACGGAGAGCAGGAGGAGTGCGGGCAGGAACGTCCAGCGCATCTGGCCGATCGCCGCCAGGGCCGCGCGCGGCGGCCCGGTGGTCGCCAGTGCCGCGGTGACGGCGCCGGCCAGCAGGATCCCGGCGAGGGTCCAGCGGACCCGGCGGGTCCGCCGGACGCGGGCGATGCGTCCGCCGATATCGGGAAGCTCGGCGGGGGCCGCGGTCTCAGCGCCGGAGGCGATCGTCTCCACACCTTATTGTTCGGCTACCTGATTGAAGAGTACGCGAAGGGCAGGCCTGCTCCCCGCGAACGCCGGTGGGACGTTGCCGCCGCCGGGCGTCCGCGGGTCGTGCCGCCGCCGGTCGTCACGGTCGGAAGGGTCCGCCCGGAGCGGGACGCCTTCTTGCGCGGCACGCCGTCTTTGACTCACACCTTAGATCTTTTTCACACTATGATTGGGCCCCGCTACACGGTGTGACGATCGCATGATGGGGGAGAGTGACGGCCATGACCAGCGCTCACCAGCGGCTGGGCGAACGCATCAGCCGCTTCCGGGGCACCAGGGGCGGACGCCGCCCGCCGCCGCCCAAGGCCCTCGGCAGCCGGGCGATCGTTCTCACCTGTAGCGACTACCTCGCGCTCGCCGAGCATCCGGCGATCACCGACGCCATGATCGCCAGCCTGCGGACGGCGGACGGCGCGGGGACGGCGGCGGCGCCGGGCCCGTGCCTGTCCGACGACCACCCGCAGATCGCGCTCGGCGCGGAGTTCGCCCGGCACATGGGCGCGCGCGCCGGCGTGCTGTGCCCGTCGGGATGGGCGGCCAACACCGGGCTCATGCAGGTGGTCGCCGGACCGGACGTCCCCGTCTACCTGGACGCCCTCGCCCACATGTCGCTGTGGGAGGGGGCGCGGACGGCGGGCGCGGAACTCGCCTACTTCCGCCACAACGACCTCGGCCACCTTCGCCGCCGCATCGAGGTGGGCGGCTCCGGGGTGATCGCCGTGGACGCCGTCTACAGCACCGACGGCACCGTATGCCCGCTGCCCGGACTGGTGGAGGTGGCCGAGGAGCACGACTGCCTGCTGGTGGTGGACGAGTCGCACTCGCTCGGCACGCACGGCGCGCGTGGGGACGGCCTCGTCGCGGCGCTCGGCCTCACCGGGCGCGTCGACTTCCGTACCGCGAGCCTCGCCAAGGCCCTGCCCGGGCGGGCGGGCCTGATCGCCTGCGACCGTCCCGGGTTCGCGGACTACTTCGTCCATACCGCGCTCCCTGCCGTCTTCAGCTCGACGCTGCTGCCGCACGACGTCGCGGGCCTCGCCGCGGCGCTGAAGGTCGTGCGGGAGGGGTGCCGCCGCCGCGACCGGCTGCGCGCCGTCACGCGGCGCCTGCGGGACGGCCTGGACGGGCTCGGCTACCGGCTCGTCGAGTCCGACTCCCAGATCATCGCGCTGGAGGCGGGCTCGGAGGCCGACGCGACGCTGATGCGCGACGCGCTGGCGGCCCGCGACATCTTCAGCGCGGCGCTGTTCCCGCCGAGCGCCTCCGTGGGCCGCACCCTCGTCCGCCTCTCGGCCCACGCGGGGCTGAGCGACGACGACGTGGGCCGGATCCTCACCGCCTGCCGGACCCTGCGGCCGCAACTGACCGAACGGGCCGCCGCTCCGGCGGGCTGACGGCCGGGCGTCACGCCGCGGGCTGGTACCTCTCGCGGCGGGTGTGGGCGCCGATGTAGCGGAGCATGCTGCGCAGGGCCCAGTGGTTGACGCCGGTCGGCATCATGCGGTACCCCTGCCGGTTGGCCAGGGCGAGGGCGGCGAACTGGGCCTGGTCGAGGGGCGTCCAGGGGATGTCGAAGCGCTGCCGGACGATCGTGGGCAGGCAGCCGAACGTGAGCAGGCGCAGCGGGCGTTCGATGACGAGGCGTCCGGCGCGGTCGAGGCGGGGGCCGCCCACGGGCAGGACGGCGATGGTGTCGGAGCCGTGCTTGGCGATCTCCAGGCCGCGGGCGGCGGCCGGGGTCAGTTCGAGCTGCTTGGTGCAGACGTGCCAGAACTTGGACTGGAAGGACGCGTAGTCGGCGGGGACCGGGCGCATGCTGACGCCGTAGCGGGAGTACCAGGTGACGGTCTCGGCGTACATCTGCTCGTGGTCCTCGGCGGTGAGGGCGCCGGGGTGGAACGTCTCGGCCGCCTTGAAGATCTCCCAGGTGAACGTGGCGTGCGCCCACCAGAACGTCTCGGGCTCAAGCGCGTGGTAGCGGCGCGCGTGCTCGTCGGTGCCGCCGATGGCGCGGTGGAGGTCGCGGATGGTGCGGGCGCGGGCGTCGCCGTCCGGGGCGAGGATCGTCGCCCAGATCTGCGGGACGGACCGGTGGATCCGGTCGAACGGCGCGTCGAAGAAGGCGGAGTGCTCGTTCACGCCCGCGCCGATGCCGGGGTGCATGAGCTGCATCAGCCCGGCGGCGGCGCCGGGGAGCAGCGAGCGCATGTCGGCGGCGTGGCGCCACAGCAGCGTGCCGGGGCCGAGCGGGGCCCGGGCGACCGCGCGGGGACCCGTTCCGAAGCCCGTGCCGGAACTCGTGCGGGGCTTCGCGCGGGCGGCGGCCGTGACCACCGTGGGCTGGGGGGACGGGCCGGGCATCACACCTCCTGGCAGTGACCACTTACTGCGAGGATAGCCCAGCTGAGACAAGAGTCAATATTTGTCGCACGTCCACCCGCCCGCCCCGTTGACTTGCGGCGTGTTGTTGTCATGGAACCTGCCATAACAACAACACGCCGCAAGTCGACGTGCTAGGTGGCGGGCTTGTAGACGGCCACGGCGCAGGCGCTGCCCAGGCCGATGTTGTGCTGGAGGGCGACGCGGGCGCCGTCCACCTGGCGGTTCCCGGCCTTGCCGCGCAGCTGCCAGGTGAGCTCGGCGCACTGGGCGAGGCCGGTGGCGCCGAGGGGGTGGCCCTTGGAGATCAGGCCGCCGGACGGGTTGACGACCCACCTGCCGCCGTAGGTGGTCGCCTGGTCGTCGACGAGCTTGTGGCCTTCGCCGACCTCGGCCATGCCGAGGGCCTCGTAGGTGACGAGCTCGTTGGCGCTGAAGCAGTCGTGGAGTTCGATGACGTCGACGTCCTCGATGGACACCTGCGCCTGGTCCATCGCCTTGCGGGCGGCGAGCCGGGAGACGCCGAACCCGACGACCTGGATGGAGGAGTTGTCGGCGAAGCTCTCGAGGGTGTCGGTGGCGATGTGGTGGCCCGCGATCTCGACGGCCTGGTCCCACAGGTCGTGCTCGTCCACGAACCGCTCGCTGACCACGACCGCGGCGGCGGCGCCGTCCGAGGTGGGGGAGCACTGCAGCTTGGTCAGCGGATCGAAGATCATCGGGGCGTTCTTGACGTCGTCGAGGGAGTACTCGGTCTGGAACTGCGCGTACGGGTTGTTGACCGAGTGCTTGTGGTTCTTCCAGCCGATCCAGGCGTAGTGGTCGGGCGTGGAGCCGTACTTCTCCATGTGCTCGCGACCGGCGTTGCCGAACATCTGCGGCATGGGCGCCTTGTCCATCTCCCACTCGCGGCCCGCGGTCATCGAGGTGAGGTGGTGGTCGATGATGGTGACCTTGGAGCCCTCCATGCCCGCGCCGAGCGAGCCCTTCTTCATCTTCTCCATGCCGAGCGCGAGCGCGCAGTCGGCGAGGCCGCCCCGGACCGCCTGGCGGGCCAGGAACAGCGCGCTCGATCCGGTGGCGCACGCGTTCTGGACGGTCATCACCGGGATGCCGGTCATGCCGGTCTCGTAGAGGGCGCGCTGCCCCATCGACCCGTACATCGAGCCGGCGTAGGCCATCTCGATCTCGTCGTAGGCGACGCCGGCGTCCTGCAGGGCGTTCCCGACGGCCTCCTTGGCCATGTCGGGGTACTCCCATTCGCGGGAGCCGGGCTTCTCGAACTTGGTCATGCCCACGCCGACGACGAAGGTGCGGTTGGCCATCAGGCTCGCCTCCTGTACCGAATCATGTTCGGTACACACGATAGACCCGCCGGGCCGCCCGGCGCTGCCCCCGTCCCGGCCGCCGGGACGGGGCGCGGGGGCGGGGGCCGGCGAGTGCGCCGGTCAGGCGGAGGTCTCGGCGGCGAGCGCGGCGGCGAACGCGTCGACGTCGGCCTCGGTGGTGTCGAACGAGCACACCCAGCGGACCTCGCCGGTCCGCTCGTCCCAGGTGTAGAACGGGAACCGCTCGCGCAGCCGCTCCGCCGCGTCCTTCGGGACGATCGCGAACACCGCGTTGGCCTCCACGGCCCGCGTGATCTCCACGCCGGGCACGCCGCGGGCGGCGGCGGCCAGGCGGGCGGCCATGGCGTTGGCGTGCGCGGCGTTGCGCAGCCAAAGGTCGCCGTCCAGCAGCGCGGTGAGCTGCGCGGAGACGTACCGCATCTTGGACGCCAGCTGCATGCTCGACTTGCGCAGGTACGCCACCCCGCGCACGGCGCCGGGGTTCAGCACGACGATCGCCTCGCCGAGCAGGAGCCCGTTCTTCGTGCCGCCGAACGACAGGACGTCCACGCCCGCGTCGGTGGTGAGGGCGCGCAGCGGCAGGCCGAGCGAGGCGGCCGCGTTGGCGATGCGCGCGCCGTCCATGTGCAGCGCCAGGCCGCGCTCGTGGGCCGCGGCCGCGACGGCCGCCGTCTCCGCCGCCGTGTAGACGGTGCCCAGCTCGGTGCTCTGGGTGATCGACACGGCGGCGGGCCGGCGGCGCTGGACGTTGTCGAAGCCGGTCGCGTGCGCCTCGACCTGCTCGGGCGCCAGCTTTCCGTCCGGTGCGGGCGCCGTGACCAGCTTCAGGCCCGCGATCTTCTCGGCCGCGCCGCACTCGTCGGTGTTGACGTGCGCCGATTCCGGGCACACGACCGAGCTCCACCGCTCCGACACCGCCTGCAGCGCCACCACGTTCGCGCCCGTCCCGTTGAACACCGGGAACACCTCGGCCTGCTCGCCGAAGTGCCGCCGGACGACCTCGCGGAGCCGCCCGGTGACCTCGTCGTCCCCGTACGCCGGCTGGTGCCCGTCGTTGACGGCGGCCAGCGCCGCGAGGACGTCCGGGTGGACGCTCGCCTGGTTGTCGCTGGCGAAGCCCCGTCCGGGGGAACCGGGCGCGGAGGGGGTGCGGCGATTGGCGCGGTGGCCGGTCGGGGGAAGCGTCATGCGGCCATTCTCCTGGACACCGCGGGTGCAATTTCCCGGGCCCTCCGGTTTTGCGCGTGCGGCCGTTTCCGGCGTACGGCAGGGCGCCCTGTGCGGCGGCCTCGAGGGCCGTCGCGGGTCAGGCGGGGCGGTCGGTGATGTTCTGCACCGGCGCGGGCGCGGCGTCGGCCGGGGGGTCGGCGGAGCGCAGCGGCATCCGGGCGCGCATGGCGTCGAGGTCGTCGCCGAGCCGCGCCATGCCGGCCTGGAGGTCGCGCCACAGCCCGGTCCGCTGCTCCACCTGCGCGATCTTGGTCCGCAGGTCGGCGATGCGCCGCTCGGCGGCCTCCAGCCGGGTGCGGTGGGCGGCGGTGTCGCGTCCGGTGCTGATCAGGCTGGTCGCGACCGCGGCCAGGTCACGCTCGGTGTCGTCCATCCGCTCGTCGATGCGCGGCAGCAGCCGGTCGTTGAGCTGGGCGACCAGCGAGTCGAGTTCGGCGCGCAGGGCGCGCAGCTCGGCGTCCTGGTCCCGGACGGTCTGCTCTAGGATGGCCACGCGCTCGATGTAGGAGGGCAGGAGCCGCCCCAGCTCCGCTGACCGTTCCAGATCTCGGCCGAGCCCGGCGAGAAGGCCCGCGCCCTCGCGCAGACGGCGCTCCGCCTCGGCGGCGGCTCGGCGGACGAGACCCGGGATCACGGTCATGGCGCTCCCTCCAGGGGCCGGTCGAATGGATTCTCCTTAAATCCTAGGCGAACCGCGGGTGAACATTTAATGAACCGGTGCGTTTATTTCCGGGGCCGGGCGTGCTTTCGGACGGGCGCCTGGCCCGCGGGCCTCGGCGGCGTCCCGCCGCACGAGCACAGGCCCCGCCGGACGATGAGCCAGGCGCGTTCGGCGGTGTAGTCGGACCGGCTCAGTGCCGGGCGGACGCGGTGACAGGTCAGGCAGAGCATGCGTCGTCGATCCTCCCCGTGGTGCAGGGAGCGTCCGAGCCCCGTCGCAGGCTCCGCCCGTCCCGCCGCCCCGCTCACGATCCCCCCCGGACGCGTGCAGGACGGCGGGACCCCCAGGACGGCCTGTCGGCTCCCCATCGCGGCCCACGCTACGCACACCCAGGTTGCATGCACGTTGCGACGGTCCGACTACGCAACGTGTCCGATTTGGTCGGTGAGATATCCGGAATCGGTTGCGCTGCGCCCGTGGATGGGCCGATCCTCAGACAGACCGAGGTTCACTCCGGGGGAAGAGACTGAACCTTTTCATCCGGCGTGGGCGCCAGATCCCTGACCCGTGCAACCCTGCCGACGACGAAAAGGTCCACACATGGCGGTGCCCAAGCCGGCGGACGTCCGGCCGCCGATCTCCGAGTCGTGGCGGCGGTCCCTCGACGCCGGCGTCGACGCGGACGTCGAGGCGGCGCCGCTGGTGTTCGACCGGGACGTCATCGCCGACGCCCGCGAGGCCCACCCGCTCGACCCGCACGTGCCGGTGCTGAACGGCCTGCTGCGCCGGGTCGCCGACGAGGCCGAGCACCTGCTGGTGATCACCGACGACGCCGGGCACGTGCTGTGGACGCAGGGCCCGCCCGCCGTGCGGCGCGAGGCGGCGGCGATCGGGCTGATGGACGGGTTCCGCTGGTCGGAGGACGCCGTCGGCACCAACGGAATCGGCACCGCACTGGCCGCCGGGCGGCCCGAGTTCGTGTACGCCGCCGAGCACGTCGCGCACGTCCTGCACCGCTGGTCGTGCGCCGGCGCGCCGGTCACCGACCCCGACACGGGGCGGGTGATCGGCTGCATCGACGTCAGCGCGACCGTGCGGACGCTGCATCCGGCGACCGCCGCGCTCGTCGCCACCGCGGCCCGGCTCGCCGAGGCGCGGCTGGAGAACGAGATGCGGCGGCGGGACGAGCGGTTGCGCGAGCGGCTCCGGCCGCACCTGCGGGGACTGCGGGGCACCGGCCTGCTCGTCACCGCCACCGGCCGGATCCTCACCGGCGCGGCGGACCCCTGCCTGCCCGGCGGTGCCCCGGCCGCGGGGAAGGCATGGCCGGAGGGCTGGTGGGGGCGGCGCGTCACCCTTCCCGCGTGCGGGGGGACGGTCACCCTGCCCGACGGCCGGACCGCGGTCGCCGAACCGCTCGGTGAGGCGTTCCTGCTGCGCCTGCCCGGCCCTCGCAGGGCGGGCGGGAGCGCGCCGTCCGCCGGGGACGCCGCGGCCCGGACCGCCGGCCCGGGGCCGCTGCTGACGCTGTCGTTCCTCGGCGAGGGCCGCCCGCACGCGCACCTCGGCGGCCGGCCGATCCCGCTGACGCTGCGGCACGCGGAGATCCTCGCCATGCTCGCGCTGCATCCACGCGGGCTGACCGGCGACGGGCTCGCGCTTGGCCTGTACGGCGAGGACGGCAGCGCCGCGACCGTCCGCCCCGAGATCCACCGGCTCCGCCAGCAGCTCGGCGACGTGGTCCGCGCCCGCCCCTACCGGCTCGGCTGCACGGTCGAGGCCGACTTCCTCACCGTCCGGCGGCTGCTGGACGAGGGGGACGCCGCCGGTACCGCGCGGCTCTACACCGGCGAGCTGCTGCCCCACTCCGACGCGCCCGCCGTCCGGGCCGAACGCGACGAGCTGGCGGTGCGCGTCCGGCGGCAGATGCTCGACCGGGGCGGCGTCGGCGCGCTGTGGGCCTACGCCCAGACCGCGCCCGGCCGCGACGACCTGGAGGTGCTGGAGCGGCTGCACGACATCCTGCCGCCGGACGACCCCCGGCTGGCCGCCGTGGCGTCCCGCCGCGACCGCCTGCTCGACGGCGAAGCCTGACCGGCCGTGCCGGCGGCGCGGGTCAGGCGGACGGGACTCCGGCGTTGACCAGGTGGGCGGTGTCGTTGTAGCAGACGGCCTGCAGGTTCGCGCCCTCCTGCCGCCACCGGGTGACCGAGGCGTTGCCGACCGACTCCTTCTCGTCGAGTTCCATGACCTCCCGCTCGGTGAGTTCCTCCACCAGGTAGCGGGTCATCGCGACGATCGCGTCGTGCGTGACGACCATCACCCGCCCGCCGGGGGCCGCGGCCTCCAGATCGCGGTAGAAGCTGCGCAGCCGCAGTGCCAGGTCGGCCCACGACTCCCCGCCGGGCGGCCGGTAGTAGAACTTGCCGAGGCGCCGCAGCCGGGCGGCCTCCTCGGGGAACCGGCGCTCGACGCCGATGGCCGTGAGGCCCTGCAGCGCACCCTGCTCGCGGTCGCGGAGCCGCTCGTCGATCTTGAGTTCGAGCCCGGCGGGGTCCTGCGGCGCCGCGTAGGGCGTCTGGGCGAGCGCGATCCTCGCGGTGTCCACCGTGCGCACGTAGGGGGACGCCACGACCAGCGTGGGGCGCTCGTCCTGCGGGAGCCGGGCGAGCCAGAGGCCGAGCCTCGCCGCCTGGGCGCGGCCTGTGTCCGACAGCGGGACGTCGGGGTCCCGTTCGGGGATGCCGGCCTCCTCGGCGTCCGTGCCGTCAACGGCCTGGTAGGCGACGTTGCCGGTGCTCTCACCGTGCCGGGTCAGGTTCAGCCACTGCAGCGCGTTCACGCCCGCCATGCTGCCATGCCGCCGCGAGCATGCCGCCGCGAACCGGGCCGAGCCGGAGCGATGCGGGCGTCCTCTACGACCGGTAGTACTCTCGTGCCCGTGACCAACGTCCTGGCCACCGTGATCATCGTGGTGGCGCTGCTCGCCGCCGGCTACGCCCTCGTGGCGGCGCTGCGCAACCGGGCGATGGACCCCGCGCAGCTGATCTCGCTCGCCGTGCTGGAGATCCTGCTGGTCGCGCAGGCCGTCGTCGGGTTCGTCAAGCTGTCCGGCGACGAGGGGCCCGCCGACTCGGCCACGTTCGTCGGCTACCTCCTCGGCGTCCTGCTCATCCCGCTCGCGGGCGCCGGGTGGGGCCTGCTGGAGCGCACCCGGTGGGGTTCCGCGGTGATCGTGGTCGCCGGGGCCGGCGTCGCGGTCATGATCGTCCGGATGAATCAGCTGTGGAGCGGGACCGGTGTCTGATCCCCGCCGAGCCCGTCCCGGCGACGAACCGGACCCGGCCTCCGGCGGCGGGGCCCGTGCGGACGGCGGCGCCCGCGCCGGCGTCGGCGCCCGCACGGGCGGCGCGGCCCGCCCCGGCACCGGCGGGGGGCCGGGACGGGTGCTGGTCGCCGTCTACGGAATCTTCGCGCTCGCGGCCGGTGCCCGCGCGGCCGTGCAGATCGCCACCCGCTTCTCCGACGCGCCGCTCGCCTACGCCCTGTCGGCGTTGGCCGCGGCCGTCTATGTCGTGGCGACGGTCGCGCTGGGCCTCGGCGGCCGCAGGTCGTTCCGGGTCGCCGTCGCCGCCTGCGCGATCGAGCTCGCCGGCGTGCTGGTCGTGGGCACGCTCAGCCTCGCGGACCCCGCGGCGTTCCCCGACGAGACCGTCTGGTCCGCCTACGGGCGCGGCTACGGATACGTCCCGCTGGTGCTCCCGGTCGTGGGCCTGCTGTGGTTGCGCCACACCGCCCGCCAGGGTGGCGGGCCCGGAACGGGCGGTGGGCGCCCTGCGGACGGCGGCGTGTGAGCCCTCCGGCCACAGGTGTCCGATGATCACGCGGCGTCCGTCGACAGCGCGGTGGCCGCCGGTGGCGTGATGCGGCCGCCGATGGGGAGCGCGTGGACGGCGGCCCGTGTGATCGCCTCGACCTCGTCGGGGGAGTACGCGGCGGCCGGGTTGCGGCTCATCCAGCGGAGCAGCCTCAGCGGCGGCGCGAACACGATCCCGTCGGCGGCGAACGGCGTCCTGGCGAGCTTTCCGCCGTGCACGGCGAGGACCGGCCGCACCTTGACCGGCACCTCCGAGACCCGCGAGATCAGGTCGGCGGCCGCGTCGGCGCGGGCGGTCAGCGCGCCCACGAGCTTGGACTGGGTGCGGCCGTCGATGAACAGCCGGCCTCCGTGCGGGGAGATCTCCGCGTCCGGGTGCCAGGCCTCGTTGTGCACCAGCCAGACGCCGCCCGGCCCGAACACCAGCTGGTCGGCCTGGCCGTGCCCGGGGACCGTCCGCTCGTACAGCACCCGGTGGCCGCGCCGCTCCAGCGTGTGGCGCAGTATCCGGCTCATCCGATCCTCGCCCCGCAGTCCGAGCCGCCACACCCGGGACGCCTTGTAAACGCGCCAATGGACGAGGGCGTCCGCGGACGCCACGAGGGCGGCCATCGCGATTCCGAATATGGCGCTGACGAGCATCCCGCACAGTATGAGCGTCGTGCCCGCCAGAATTGCGCGGGTCCGCAATCTACCCTTTCGGCCGCGCTGCCAGAGCTCCTCGTATACGGCCTGGGGTGAGCCGCCGGTGAACGCGGCCCGGTCCCTCAGGTAGATGGAGCTGCCGATCATGACACCCTCCCCAGCACCTGCGATGACGCCCTCATTATGGGGATACGTGAAGCATTGCCGCTACACTTCACAAGGTGACGTAAATCAAACGGGAGAGCAAGAGCGGGTCTTGAAAGCATTGCCCACCTGCTGTTTCTCCGCGGTTGCGCGGACGCTTCCTGGGGAGAACTTTAAGCGCCGCCATCGAACGCCTGAAAGGCGCGATGCAACTATCACCGCAAGGCTCGGAGTCCTTTTCATCGCGGTTGCATTTCCGGCGCGGGCGACCACCCGCGGGTACCGGGCAGACTGGTCCGATGCACATCAGCGCCGCCGAGAACCTCCCCGTCCGTAATGCGGTCCCCGCGCTGCGCGCGGCGCTGGAGGACCGGGGCGCGGCCGTGCTGGCGGCGCCTCCCGGCACCGGCAAGACCACCCTCGTGCCCCTGGCGCTCGCCGGGCTCGCCCTCGGCGGCCCGCCCGCCGCGGGCAGGGTCCTCGTCCTGGAGCCGCGCCGCCTCGCCGCCCGCGCCGCGGCCCGGCGCATGGCCTGGCTCCTCGGCGAACGCGTCGGCGAGCAGGTCGGGGTCACAGTCCGCGGCGAGAACCGCCCCGGCGCCCGCGTCGACGTCGTCACGACGGGCGTCGTCCTCCAGCGGCTCCAGTCGGACCCGGAACTCGCCGGCGTCGGCACCGTGATCCTGGACGAGTGCCATGAGCGGCACCTCGACGCGGACACCGCGCTGGCGTTCCTCCTGGACGTCCGCGCCACGCTCCGCCCCGACCTCCGCCTGGTCGCCGCGTCCGCGACCGTGGACACCGGTCCCTGGGCGCGCCTCCTCGGCGACGGCGGCCCGGCCCCGGTGGTGGAGACGCCGGCCGCGCTGCACCCGGTCGAGACGGTCTGGTCGCCGCCGCCCCGGCCCGCCGCCCCGCCCCACGGCATGCGCGTCGACCCGGCGTTCCTCGCGCACGTCGCCGGCACGGTCCGCCGAGCCCTGGCCGAACGGGACGGGGACGTCCTGTGCTTCCTGCCCGGCGCCGGCGAGATCGCCCGCGTCGCCGGCCTGCTGGGCGACGTCGCGGCCGAGGTCCTGCAGGTGCACGGCCAGGCGCCGCCGAAGGTCCAGGACGCGGTCCTCGCCCGGTCCTCCCACCGCCGCGTCGTCCTCGCGACCTCCGTCGCCGAGTCGAGCCTCACCGTCCCCGGCGTCCGGACGGTCGTGGAC
>NZ_SMKH01000440.1 GCF_004348515.1 Actinomadura sp. KC345
GGGCGACAGCCCGGCGCGAGCGGTCAACTCGTCAAGGTGCTTCGCCGTGAAGGCGCGGAACTTGCGACCTGTGGGCCGCACTGCGGGCGCCGCGTCGTTCACCAGTGTCACGTGTTGGTACTCCTTGGAGTCAGCGGGGAACCGCGCCTGCCCGTCGGGCGCATGAGGCGGACGCCGGCCGTTCGCCGCAGCTGGTCGACTGTCCGGATCGCCGGCATCGATCTGGCTTCCGACCGACGACAGTCCGGGAAATCCCTCGGACGACAAGCGGATGCGCTCGCTCGCGCGGCCGTGGACGGCTCAGCCGCCCTTCTGGACGCGGTGGGTACAGACGGGCTTGGCGTGGGCGACCCGGTCGACGTTCACGACGGCGACGACGGTCAGGCAGTAGTCCACGCTCGGGTTCAGCGCGCTGACCACGACCTTCGCGGTCCCCGGCGGGGCGCTTGCCAGGGTGGAGGGTGTGCGTCCGGTGGGCCCGCCGACGACGTAGTGCGCGGCCCGGCCGCCGCTGCGGTCCGCCCAGGTGACCTCGATGGAGACCCGGCCGTCGACGATGCCCACCCGGCCGGGCGTGTACTCCGTGACCGGGCGCACCGCGGTCGGGGTGGACGTGGGCACGCGCCCGGGGCCCGCCTGCGGGGGCTGGGGCCGCGATGTCCTCGCCGGGGACGACCGCGGGGACTTCGCCTGCGGATGCCGCTCGCCCGCCCCGCCCGAGGCGGACAAGCCCACCGCGATGACTGCCACCAAGCCGAGCATGAGCACCGTCAGGGCGGCCAGGGCGGGCTTGCGACGGCCGCCGCGGCCCGGAGCGACGGACGCGGCGGTGCGCATCTCCTCCTGGGGGTCGAGGGTGTCACCTGGCTCGGGTGCCGTGTCGTCCCAGGCCCAGCCCGTCAACCCCTCCCAGTAGGTTGACGGTTCGGAACCGTCATCCGGGTTCGCCTCGAACGCCTCGACGGATGCTTCGGAACCGTCGCCCGAGCCCGCCTCGAACGCCTTGACGGGTGGTCCTGGAACGTCTCGCGTGCCCTCTTCCAGCGCGTCGATGAACGCTCGCGCTGTCGGATACCGGTCAGCGGGCTCGCTCGCCATCGCGTGCGCGAGCACCTCGGCCAGCCACTCCGGCACGTCGTCGCGCGGCACTCGCGGAACCGCCTCGTTCAACGCCCCTTCGTGTACCGCCCACCGGTCGTCGGCGGTGAACGGGGGATGCCCGGCCAGCAGGCTCCACAGGGTCGCGGCGAGCCCGTACACATCGGACGCGGCGGTCGCCGGTTGCAGCCGCAGCACCTCGGGCGCGGCGAACCTCGGGTCGATGCGCTCCGGGTCGAGCTGTTCGGGTGCACCCGGCGCGGATTGCGCCGCCAGGCCCCGGAGCGAGGCCGCCCCCGCCAGCAGCGGCCCCTCCTCGCCGCGCAGGATCCGGTCCGGAGTGACGTCGCCGTGGACCAGTCCTTCCTCGTGCAGCGCCTGGAGCCCCTCGCCCACCGAGACGGCGATCCCGACCGCCTCCTGGAGGGGCAGTGGCCGTCCCGGTGCGCACGCGCCCGCGCCGCGATGGACGATCGATGGCTCGCCGTGCCCCGGAACGCGCTCCGTAGGTTCCCGCTCGCCGCCGGTATCGCCCCTGACCGAGGTGACGGTTTCCTCGTCGCCGTTCGCGGACCGTGGTCGTTCCCGGGGGCGGGCGGCCGGCTCGGCAGCCGCCATGTCGGGGAGCGTCCAGGGTTCCGGGGGCGGCTCGGGTTGGAGGTCCGGCCGGGCGCGGCTCGCCGGCTCGGCGGCACCGACGGTCGCCAGAAGGTCCGACACGCTCATCGGGGCCGTGGACGCGACCACACCCGGGCCGAAGACGTCACCGCGTTCGGTGAAGAAGCCGTGCACGACCACCGTGAACCCGCTGGCGGCCAGCCCGTTGGCCAGGCGGGGGACGCTGCCCCCGGGGATGTCCTCGTCGAACCCGGGAGCGAACATGAACGCGGCCGGCGAGTGCACCCTGCCGCTCTTCGACAGCTCCCGGAGCCCGGTGGCGGAGGCGGCGTCGAACACGGTCGGGAACCGCCCGGTGTCGCGGAGCTTCCGTGACAGGCCCTGGTCGCCCGCCACGACGACGTTGGGCGCAGTAGTCATCACACGTAGTCCTCAGCGCTGTGGTGGTCGGCCGGACCGAGCTCGGTCCGGCTTTCTCTGGAACGGATAGTGCGGGCAAGTGGCGCTATGCCAACCCGCCATCGCCGGGCGATCCGCACACCTTCCAGGAGCCGGGCCCGGCGCTTTTCCACTCCCCGCGGCGCCACGATTCGACTGCCGGCTACGGGGAATGTCGATAAAGCCGACCACGATGCTCTCGGGCATGTGAGCGCCCTCCATGCCCAGCCGCCACGGGTGCGTACGCTCCCCATACTCGTGACCTGCGGGACCGCCGGCCCCTGGAATCTTCCAGGAGTGGCAGCGTCTGCCGCCATGCCATCCTCGTCCACCGGGTTGCCGCGCACAGATTCGGCGGCGGTCCGGTGGACGGATGCTCACGGGGCATTGCATGGCCCTTGCCGAGTTGACCGCCCGCGAACGTGTACCACTCGCAACGCGGCGAGGGAGACGGATGAACACCGCACAGTCGATCAGTGCCGAGCATCCGGCACGAGAGGACTTCCATACCCGAAACGGTGAGCTCTTCGCACGTCGCAAAGTGCTTCTGGAGCAGCTCGCCGCCGTGCGCACCATGATGGAAGCCGGTGAGCCGGACACCGGCCTGGAAACGGCGCTGCGCAGAGCCCAGCATGAGCTGGAGGACATCACTCTGGAGATCGTCCAGCTGAACCTGGGGCTCGTCCGTAGGTACGTCGCCATCTTCACCTACCCGTCCGGCGAACACGTCGAGGACTTCGAGAGCGCGGGCAAGATGGGGTTGCTCTGGGCGATCTCCTCCTACGATCCCGCCCGGGGGTCCCTCGCCCAGTGGGCGTTCAAACCCATCCAGCGGGAGGTGCTGCGCGCGGTCCGGGACGCCGAGCATCCCAATCTCGCTCCCGGGGACTTCGAGAAGCGGCCCGCCATCCTGGCCGCCAAGCAGGCCATTCTGGAGGAGACCGGACCGGACGCGGCGGTGGACCACACCGCCGTCGCCAGGCGCGCCGGGGTGACCGAGGCCCAGGCGCGCCGGGTCCTGAACCCGCCCCGCATCGAGACCCTGCACCCGCTCGGATCGGGTCAGGGCGATGAGTTCAGGGCACCGGAGAACTGGCTCGCCGACTCCTCGCCGTCCACCGAGGACAGGGTGCTGCTTCGTCTCGACCTGAGCGCCCTCGGTGACGGCTTGCCGCACCTCCATCGCCGCGAGCGGTACGTGCTGGTACGGCGGTTCGGGCTCGACGGAGAACCCGAGCAGTCGCTCCGCGTCATCGGCGAGCGGCTCGGGTTGTCCCCCGAGGGCGTCCGCCTGATCGAGCGGAAGGCGCTCACGAAACTCGGCGAGACCATCGCGGACACGTCACCGGAGCCCGGGGACGTGTCGGACCGGCGCGCCCATCGCGCGCCCCGGCGCGGGCTGTCGTGAATCGCTCACCATGAAGGGGGCCTCTTGACGACCCGGGAGAGAAGCACCGCGAGCACCCGGGCACGTGTCGGTGGCTGGGGCATGGCCGTCCTGATCACCTTGGCGCTGGTGGCGACGCTGCTCGGCGGTGGCCGGATCGGCCACGCCACCCAGGCGTCCGACGGCAGTGCCTGGCTCTGGAGCCGGACGGCGGGCGAGGTGGGGCGGGTCGATCCGGACAGCGGCCGGGTCGAGCGGCGCCGCGAGGTGACCGACTCCCGCGGCCACCGGGTACGGGTGACCCAGAACGACCGGAACCTTCTCATCCATGATCTGGATACCGGCCGGGTGTCCTCGCTCGATCTCAGTGGCCTGGGGTTGTCGGGACGGCTGGACGTCGGCACCCGCGGCGACCCGCACCTGGTGATGGGCGCCACCGCCGCCGCCGTGATCGAGCGCACCACCGGCGCGGTGCGCGCGCTGGACCCCGCCACGCTGCGTCCCGTGGGGCCGGTCCTGCAGCTGCCGGGACCGGTGGTCGGCGGCGAATTCGACGGTGCCGGGCGGTTGTGGGTGGCGGTACCTCGGCAGGGCACGGTCGCGGCGTTGGAGGTCTCCGGCCGGGGCGCCGCCGTCATACGTACCATCGAGGTCGCCGAGCCCGGCCGCGAGCTCGCCCTGAGCGTGCTGGACCAGGGCGCGCTGGTGGTCGACCGCGGCGGCCGTGACCTGGTGGTCGTGAACGGCGACGACACCCGCCGGGTCAAGGCGCCGGTCCCGCTCACCGGGGCCCTCGTGCCCGATCGCACCCATGGCACCCTGGCCGCGGTCACCGTCCCCTCCGCCGGATCGGTGGTCACGCTGGGCGATGTGACCAAGGGCGGCCCGGTGCTGGAGTTCGCGCTGCAGGACCCGATCCAGGAGCCGGCGGTGCCGTTCGCCGGCAAGGTCTACGTGCCCGTACGGGAGACCGGACAGGTGCGGGTGCACGATCCCGCTGGACGGCAGACCGGCGTGCTGAACATGCCGGAGGGCCGCGGTGACCTGGACCTCCAGGTCCGTGAGGGCAACCTGTTCGTGAACGCGCCCGGAAGCCCGGACGCACGGGTCGTGGGCCCCGACGGCCGGGTCCGGCCGGTCGGCAAGTACCCCGCCGGCTCCCGCGAGGGGGGCGAACGCCCGGATGGGACGCCGCCCGGGGGCGGCCCGCCGCCGGTGGATGCCCCGCCCCTGGAGCCGCGG
>NZ_SMKH01000441.1 GCF_004348515.1 Actinomadura sp. KC345
GTTCTGAGGGGAGGTGGGGGCCTCGCTCGGCCGACGATTCCTGTTGCGGCGCGGAACGACCCGCATCGTCACCTCCCCGGCTCCATGATCTATTCAGCAGTCTGTCAGCAAGGGACGCGGTCGTGCACCGTGTCCCGGCCGAATGCGGCCAAGGGATCTCGCCGGTTGCTCACCTTGTGATGAACGGTGCCCCGTTCGCTGGGTTTCAATGCGAAAAAGGCCCGGCCCCGGGGTGTCCGGGGCCGGGCCTCTTGGGTCGTGCTCAGTCGATGCGCCAGGTGTCGCCGCTGCCGAGCAGCGCCGCCAGGTCTCCCTTGCCCTCGGACTCGACGGCGTCTTCGAGCTGGGCCCGCATCAGCTCGTCGTACGACGGGCGGTCCACGCTGCGGAAGATGCCGATCGGGGTGTGCTCGAACGCCGGCTGGTCCAGCCGCGACAGCGCGAACGCCTGCGACGGGTCCGGGTTGTGGGCGTCGTGCACGGCGAGTTCCGCGGTGCCCACGTCCGCGATGTCCACGACCTCGAACGAGCCGGAGGCGTTGCGGCGCAGCCCCTTGGAGCGGTCCGCGCCGAACACGATCGGCTCGCCGTGCTCCAGCCGGACCGTGACGTCGTCGCGGACCGACGCGTCCTTCAGCGGCTCGAACGCGTTGTCGTTGAAGATGTTGCAGTTCTGGTAGATCTCGACGAGCGCGGTTCCGCGGTGCTGGGCCGCCGCCCGCAGCACCGACTGCAGGTGCTTGCGGTCGGAGTCGATCGTCCGCGCGACGAACGTGCCCTCCGCGCCGATCGCCAGCGACAGCGGGTTGAACGGCGCGTCCAGCGACCCCATCGGCGTCGACTTGGTGATCTTGCCGAGCTCGGACGTCGGCGAGTACTGGCCCTTGGTCAGCCCGTAGATCCGGTTGTTGAACAGCAGGATCTTCAGGTTGACGTTGCGGCGCAGCGCGTGGATCAGGTGGTTGCCGCCGATGGACAGCGCGTCGCCGTCCCCGGTCACCACCCACACCGACAGGTCCGGACGGGACGTGGCCAGGCCCGTCGCGATCGCGGGCGCGCGGCCGTGGATCGAGTGGAACCCGTAGGTGTTCATGTAGTACGGGAACCGCGACGAGCAGCCGATCCCGGAGACGAACGTGATGTTCTCCCGGCGCAGCCCGAGCTCCGGCAGGAAGGACTGGACGGCCGCGAGGATCGCGTAGTCACCGCACCCGGGGCACCAGCGCACCTCCTGGTCGGTCTTGAAGTCCTTCATCGTCTGCTTCTCGTCCGCCTTCGGGACGAGGGAGAGCAGCGACTTGCCGTTGCCGTTCACGGCGCCGTTTCCGTTGGAGCCGTTGTCACTCACTGTCGATCACATCCTGGATGACGCCCTGCAGTTCCTCGGCCTTGAAGGGCAGGCCGCGGACCTGGTTGTAGCCGATCACGTCGATCAGCAGCCGACCGCGCAGCAGGAGCGCGAGCTGGCCGAGGTTGATCTCCGGGACGACGACCTTGTCGTAGGAGCGCAGGACCTCGGGCAGGTTCGCGGGGAACGGGTTGAGGTGGCGCAGATGCGCCTGGGCGACGTGCTGCCCGTCCGCGCGGACGCGGCGCACGGCGGCGGAGATGGCACCGAACGTGCCGCCCCAGCCCAGTACGAGCACGCGTGCCTTACCGGACGGGTCGTCCACCGCGAGCGGTGCGACGTCGTTCGCGATCCCGTCGATCTTGGCCTGGCGGAGCCGGGTCATCTTGTCGTGGTTGGCCGGGTCGTAGGAGATGTTCCCGGACCCGTCGGCCTTCTCCAGGCCGCCGATCCGGTGCTCCAGACCCGCCGTGCCGGGGATCGCCCACGGGCGGGCGAGGGTCTCCGGGTCGCGTTCGAACGGCCGGAACTCGTCCTGCGACGGGGCCGCGAAACCGGGCTCGATCTCCGGCAGCGCCGCCACGTCCGGCAGCCGCCACGGCTCGGAGCCGTTGGCGAGGTAGCCGTCCGAGAGCAGGATCACCGGCGTGCGGTACTTCACCGCGATCCGGGCCGCCTCCAGCGCCGCGTCGAAGCAGTCCGACGGGGACTGCGGCGCGATCACCGGGACGGGCGCCTCGCCGTTGCGGCCGTACATGGCCTGCATCAGGTCGGCCTGCTCGGTCTTGGTCGGCAGCCCGGTGGACGGGCCGGCCCGCTGCACGTCGATGACCAGCAGCGGAAGCTCGGTCGCGACGCCGAGGCCGATCGTCTCGCTCTTCAGCGCGATCCCCGGACCGGACGTCGTGGTGACGCCGAGGGACCCGCCGAACGAGGCGCCGAGCGCCGCGCCGACCGCGGCGATCTCGTCCTCGGCCTGGAACGTGCGGACGCCGAACTTCTTGTGCTTGGAGATCTCGTGCAGGATGTCGGACGCCGGGGTGATCGGGTAGGAGCCGAGGAAGATCGGCAGCCCGCTCTGCACGCCCGCGGCGACCAGCCCGTAGGCCAGCGCGAGGTTTCCGGTGATGTTGCGGTAGAGGCCCGGCTCGTGCTCGGCCGGCTTGATCTCGTACTGCGTCGAGAACGCCTCGGTGGTCTCGCCGTAGCTCCAGCCCGCCTGGAAGGCCGCGATGTTGGCCTTCATGATCTCGGGCTTCTTGGCGAACTTCCGCTCCAGGAAGGCGATCGTCCCCTCGGTGGGACGGTGATACAGCCAGGACAGAAGCCCGAGCGCGAACATGTTCTTCGCGCGTTCGGCGTCCTTCTTGGAGATGTCGAAGTCCGTGAGCGCCGTGACCGTCATCGAGGTGAGCGGCAGCGCGTGCACGCGGTACTCGGCGAGCGAGTCGTCCTCGACGGGGTTCTCGGAGTAGCCGACCTTGGCGAGGTTGCGCTTGGTGAACTCGTCGGTGTTGACGATGAGGTCCGCCCCGCGGGGGAGGTCCCCGAGGTTGGCCTTGAGGGCGGCGGGATTCATCGCGACCAGGACGTTGGGCGCGTCGCCCGGGGTGAGGATGTCGTGGTCGGCGAAGTGCAACTGGAAGCTGGACACGCCGGGGAGGGTCCCGGCGGGGGCGCGGATTTCGGCCGGGAAGTTCGGCAACGTCGACAAGTCGTTGCCGAACGCCGCCGTCTCCTGGGTGAAGCGGTCGCCGGTCAGCTGCATGCCGTCGCCGGAGTCTCCGGCGAAACGGATGATGACGCGGTCGAGCTGCTGGACCTGTTTGGTCACAGAGGAAGACCTCCTCGACGCGCAGCATCCGTCCTGGGGGAGGCACCCAGGATCGTGATGCTACTTAGGCTTACCTTCATGGTATGTCCGGGGTGGGATGGTGTTCTCGGGGACGGGTCGAGTTCTGACCGTGACGGGCAGGGGCCACCCGCCGTTGTCCCGGTTCCCGGTGGCCGCTGGTCATGGAGGCATGGACCGCGGCCGTCGCTCCGCCCGTCATGTGACGTCCCGCTTCCAGGGAGGTCGTGAACCCCGTACTAGCACAAGACGTATCACTTCGATGCGGAGTTCACTCGGCTCCCCGGGATTCGGGCAGGTCCTATCCGGTGGTACGACCTGGACGGGGCCCCGAGTTCATCATGGACACAGGCTGCTGCGCTGGCGGCACAGGTCGACGTGCAACCGCTTGACCAGCAGCGCGGGCTTCGTCGAGGAGACCCGGCTCCCCGCGGGCGTGGAGTTCACAGCCCGCAGTGTAGATGGCGCGAATTCCGTTCGAGGTCACCGCCCCTGGTCAACCGCGTCACGGCCGCCCCGGCGTCTGCGATGTGGCGACCTCCGGCCGCCCCGAGGGCTCGCGCGACCCGGTCGGCCCCGGCGTGGCGGGCGTGGCCGGTTGCGGCTTCACCACCGCCGCGCGCTCGCGATCGACCCGGGCGAGCAGCTTGTCCACCTCGTCCGCGGACACCGCCTCCCCGACCACGTGCGCCGTCGCGCCGTAGGGGTAGGAGCCGGGGTTGTCGAGCGCGCTGCGCATCCAGTTGCGCCAGCGCTTGCTGGTCACGGTGCAGCGCAGCACCAGGCGCCGGTCGGCCGGTACCTGCTTCGACTCCGTGCAGGCGCCGAGCTCCGTGCCCTGGGACGTGATCGTGGCGAGCAACTGCGCCCGCGCACCGTCCGGGACCTTGCCCTTCGGGGCGGAGAGCGTGGCGGGGACGCTCACCGTGCAGCCGTTGGGGTTCTGGTCGCAGTTGCCGAACGTCAGCGACCCGGGCTCGAAGCGCACCCCCGGGTCGGTGGCGCCGCCGAGCTTGGCGACCCTCGGGCGCAGCTCCGCGAACAGCGCCGCCGGCGCCTGCACGGGGGCGGCACTGAACAGCGGCGCGTTCGGCCCGCCCGCGTGCACCGACAGCAGCCGGTGCGGAGCGGCCGCGGTCATCAGGTACTCCGCGCCCTGCGCCTTGATCCGGTACGCGGGGACCCCGTTCACGTTCTCCTTGGGCGGTTCGGCCGGCGCCTTGGCGAGCAGGCGGGCGATGGCCTTCGGGCCGAGCACGTCCGGCACGTCGAATCCGGGCACGGACTTCGGTGCCTTGGACCACCGGCCGGCGTAGTAGCCGCCGTTCGCGACCTCGGGCACGTAGTCGCGCCAGAACGCGGGCCCGGCCTTGATGAAGGTGTCGCCGCCGATCGCGATGACGTCCGCCTTCAGCCCGCCCGCCGTCAGCGTGCCGGTGGCCAGACCCGACGGGGTCAGCCGCAGGCTCGCCCGGACGGGCTTGCCGCCGACCGTCATCGACCCGTCGTACCCCAGCCC
>NZ_SMKH01000442.1 GCF_004348515.1 Actinomadura sp. KC345
CCTCGGGGGTGAGGCGGGCCGGGGTGATCAGCCGGGTGTCGCCGGCGTCGTAGCGGGCCGTGTAGTCGTAGCGGCCGCCGGGGGCGACGATCTCCACGGCGGGCAGAGCGGTGAGGATGCCGTCGCGCTCGATGACGCTGACGGCGACCTCGGTGCCGGAGATGCAGCGTTCGACGAGGGCGGCGTCGCCGTAGGCGAAGCAGCCGACCATGGCGGCGGAGAGGTCGGCGGCGTCGTGGACGACGGAGGCGCCCAGCGCCGCGCCTCCTCGGGTGGGCTTGACGAAGAGGGGGAGGCCGAGGCTCCGGATGATCCGGTCCAGGACGGACGCGGCGCCGAGGTCGTGGAAGACCTCCTTCGGCAGCGCGACCGAGTCGGGGGTCCGCAGTCCGGCGCGGCGGACGACGGACTTGGCGGTGGGCTTGTCCCAGGCGACGCGGCAGGCGTCGGGGCGGGCGCCGACGTAGGGGACGTCGAGGAGATCGAGGACGTCGCGGATGGAGCCGTCCTCGCCCGCGGCCCCGTGCAGGACGGGGAAGACGACGTCCGGGGGATCGTCGGTGAGGGCGTCGAGAAGCGTGGCGTCCGCGTCGCGGAGCTCGACGGGGATGTCGAGGGCGCGCAGGGCGTCCGAGACCCGGCGGCCGGAGCGCAGCGAGACCTCCCGCTCGTAGGAGAGTCCCCCGGCCAGGACGACAACGTGCCCGAGTTCCACTGATGATGCCCCTCTAGGTGATCTGAAAGAACGCACCGGCCTCCCGGTGGAAGCCGGCGCGTTTCACGTGAAACATTCAGACGACGTCCGGCCCCGGAGCTTGGACGCCGGTGCCGCCGTCGGTCACGGCTCCCCCGAAAGTGTCCCGGAGCCGGATCTCGTCTTCCACCACCGCCGCGAGCCTGCGGACGCCCTCGCGGATCCGGTGGGGTTCGGGGAAGCAGTAGGACAGCCGCATATGGCTGTGGCCGGTGCCGTCGGCGTAGAAGCCGGTCCCGGGGACGTAGGCGACGCGTTCGGCGATCGCGCGAGGGGCCATCGCCTTGGCGTCGAGCCCCTCGGGGAGCGTCACCCAGACGAAGAAGCCGCCGGCGGGGCGCGTCCAGGTGCAGCCGTCCGGCATGAGCTGTTCGAGGGATTCGAGCATCGTGTCGCGCCGGGTGCGGTAGAGCTCGCGGAAGTCCTTGATCTGCTCCCGCCAGGGCTGCGTGGCGAGGTACTCCCGGACGGCGAGCTGCGAGAAGTTCGACGGGCACAGGATCGCCGACTCTGCGGCCAGGACGAGCTTGGCGCGGACGGCGTGCGGCGCGAGGACCCAGCCGACCCGGAGGCCGGACGCGATCGTCTTGGAGAACGAGCCGAGGTAGATGACGCGGTCGGCGTCGTCCGCGCGGAGCGCCCGCATGGGTTCGCCGTCGAAGCCGAGGAGTCCGTACGGGTTGTCCTCGACGACCAGGACGTCGTACTCCGCGCAGATCTCCAGAATCTGGGCGCGGCGGGCGGTGGTGAGCGTGACGCCCGCGGGGTTCTGGAACGTCGGGACGGTGTACAGGAACTTGACCGGGCGCCCTTCCCGGCGCAGCCGCGACAGGGTCTCGCGAAGCGCGCCGGGGATGAGGCCCGCCTCGTCGAGGGGGACGTGCACGACGTCGGCCTGGTAGGACGCGAACGTCCCGAGCGCGCCGACATAGGAGGGCGCCTCCGCGAGGACGACGTCGCCCGGGTCGACGAAGATCTTGGTGATGAGGTCGAGGGCCTGCTGGGCGCCGACGGTGACGACGACGTCGTCCGCCGACGCCTGGACGCCTTCGAGCGACATGACGTCGCAGATGTGCTCGCGGAGCCGCTCGTCGCCCTGCGCGGAGCCGTACTGGAGGACGTCCGCGCCCTTGCCCGCGACGAGTTCGCCGACCATCCGGCCGACGGCGTCGAGGGGGAGCGCGGACACGTTCGGCATCCCGCCCGCCAGCGATACCACCTCGGGGCGGGCGGCCATCGCGAACAGAGCCCGGATCTCGGACGGCACCATGCCGGCGGCGCGCGCGGCGTAGCGGTCGGTATAGGCATCCGTGCGCGAGTGCTGTTCCACGAGGCACCTCCGAGGTGGATTGGCTTGCCTGCAAAATACGGCATCGGCCGGGGCGGTCCGGCGGAACCCCGGGACTGGCGCCGGATCGGCTCGGGCCTCCCCCGCCCGCCGCCATGCGAAGATCCGTGCCGGGCGTGCCGTCCGGGTGGGGATCCCCCTGTCCGATACGATGCCCGAGGATCCCGGAATGTTGCCGGGAACTTCCGCGAGTGGCGTTCCGCCCGAGAGACCGACGGCCCGGCCCGGCCGCGGGTTTCGCGCCGGGCGGGCGAGTACCGCAACAGGGGGTGCCGACCCGGTGTCGCGTCGTCTCGTCAACATCACGCTGGACAATCTCGGTGATCTGCCGCACCGATGCCGCGGCTGCGTGTTCTGGGAACTGGACCCGGTCAGCCGGGACCGGGCGCTGGACGCCGGCGACTCCGGCCTGGAGAAGGAGGCGTGGATCTCCTCGACGCTGCTGGAGTGGGGCAGCTGCGGAAAGATCGTGTACGTCGACAACGTCCCCGCGGGGTTCGTGATGTACGCGCCGCCGCTGTACGTACCGCGTTCGGTGGCGTTCCCGACGAGCCCGGTCAGCGCGGACGCGGTGCTGCTGATGACCGGTCACATCCTGCCGGAGTTCGCGGGCGGCGGCCTCGGCCGCATGCTGGTCCAGGGCGTTGCGAAGGACCTCACCCGGCGGGCGGTGAAGGCGATCGAGGCGTTCGGCGACCTGAAGGGTGAGGAGGGCGGTTGCATGGTGCCCGCCGATTACCTGCTGTCGGTCGGATTCAAGACCGTCCGGCCGCATCACCGGTACCCGCGGCTGCGGCTGGAGCTGAAGTCGGCCCTGTCGTGGCGTGAGGACGTCGAGGTCGCCCTGGAACGGCTCCTCGGCACCATGACCCCGGAAGGGGCGCTCCGCCCCGTCTAACGCCAATCTACGACGTTCTACGCATATGGCCCGTGCTCCGGACGACGGAGCACGGGCCATATGCGTACTGCGCTCGCCGCGGGAGGCGGCGGGGCGCCGGTCAGATGAAGTCGGCGAGGTCCTTCAGGAGGGCGGCCTTGGGCTTGGCGCCCATGATCTGCTTGACGACCTCGCCGCCCTTGTAGACGTTCATCGTCGGGATCTGCATGACGCCGTACCGCTGCGGCACCTGCGGGTTCTCGTCGATGTTGAGCTTGACGATCTCGATCTTGTCGCCGTGCTCCTTGGAGATCTCCTCCAGGATCGGCGCCACCATCCGGCACGGGCCGCACCACTCGGCCCAGAAGTCGACCAGGACGGGCTTGTCGTTGTCCAGGACCTCGGACGCGAAGTCTGCGTCGGTCACGGCCTTCATTGCTCTCCTCCGGTTCTCGTGCGGGTCGGGCGACCCGCCCGCGCGTGTCTGACGTTCGTGTCCGGAGCCGGATGCCGCGCAAGCTGCCGAGGCGCTCCAGCCCGATGTGTCCGGCAACAGCCGGGAAGACCCCGCGGGCGGCTCAGGCCTGCGGCACCGTCTCGGCGGCGTCCTGGTCCTGGAGCCACCGCTCGGCGTCGATCGCGGCGGCGCAGCCGGTGCCGGCGGCGGTGACCGCCTGGCGGTAGATGTGGTCGACCACGTCCCCGCAGGCGAACACACCGGGGATCTTCGTCCTCGTGGTCGGGGCGTCGACGAGCAGGTACCCGTCGGTGTCGGTCTCCAGCTGGCCGGCGAACAGCTCGCTGCGCGGGTCGTGCCCGATCGCGATGAACAGCCCGGTGACCTCCATCGAGGACGTCTCGCCCGTCCTGGTGTCGCGGACGGTCACGCCGGTGACGCGGTCGTCGCCGGCGATCGCGGTGACCTCGCCGTCCCACCGGAACTTGATCTTCTCGTTGGCGAACGCGCGATCCTGCATGATCTTGGACGCGCGGAGCTGGTCGCGGCGGTGGATCACGGTGACGGACCGGGCGAACTTGGTGAGGAAGATCGCCTCCTCCATCGCGGTGTCGCCGCCGCCGACGACGGCGATGTCCTGCTCGCGGAAGAAGAAGCCGTCACACGTCGCACACCAGGAGACGCCGCGTCCCGACAGGCGCTTCTCGTCCGGCAGGCCCAGCTCCCGGTAACCGGAGCCGGTCGCCACGATCACGGTCCTGGCGAGGTAGGTCTCGTCACCCACCTTGACGACCTTGGGGTCGGCGGTGAGGTCGACCTCGGTGACATCGTCGGTGACGAGCTCGGCACCGAAGCGCTCGGCCTGCTTGCGCAGGTTGTCCATGAGGTCCGGCCCCATGATCCCGTCCGGGAAACCGGGGAAGTTCTCCACATCGGTGGTGTTCATCAGCGCACCACCGGCGGTCACCGAGCCCTCGAACACCAGCGGCTTCAGATCCCCGCGGGCCGCGTAGACGGCGGCCGTGTAGCCCGCGGGGCCCGAGCCGATGATGATGACGTTACGGACGTCGCTCACTGTTCTGTGCCTCTCCTCGTTGGCCGCCTGTGCCGCTCGACCCGGCCTGTCAGTCGCGTCAACCGATCCTAGGCCCCGCCCATTCCCGTCGCGCTGCACCGCCCCGTGGGCGGCCGTCACCGGCCGGAACAGGGCCGCCGGGTCCGGCTCGCTCGTGCGTCCCGGTCCCCTGGACGGTCGTAGGGTGTGGGG
>NZ_SMKH01000443.1 GCF_004348515.1 Actinomadura sp. KC345
GGACGGGGGCGCCGGGGCGGGGTTCGCGGACGCTGACCTTGCGGTCGCCGAGGAAGGCGCGGCCGGAGAGCCGGACGCTCACGCCGTCCGGCACGATGATCTTGACGTCGCCCATCACGGCGGTGGCGGAGATGTCGATCTCGCCCGTGGGGACCTGGGCGCCGCGCAGGTCGAGCTCGACGTCGCCCATCACCGAGAGGGCCTCCAGGGGCTCGTCGATGCGGCCGACGATGCGCTCCTTG
Organism: Actinomadura sp. KC345; assembly: GCF_004348515.1. Classification (GTDB taxonomy): domain Bacteria; phylum Actinomycetota; class Actinomycetes; order Streptosporangiales; family Streptosporangiaceae; genus Spirillospora. Next base: position 243 of record NZ_SMKH01000443.1, read on the forward strand.
CAGTCGCCCATGACGGCGCTGAACTTGCGCTGGACCTGGCGCGGCGCGGGGTTGGCGCCGGGGGCGCCCAAGCCGGGCAGGTCGTCGGTGATGCGGTCCAGTTCGCCGCGGGTGACGGCCGCGTAGGCGGCCTCGCTGCGCTCGGTCAGTTCCTCCAGGGTGAGCCGTCCCTCGACGGAGGCGATCCGCAGCCGCTCGACGACGGCCTCCCGCTCGGCGTCGGACGCCCGTATCGCGTCCGGGCCCGGTTCGGGAGGGTCGGTGAGGGGCCGGTCGGGGTGCACGTCCTGCCGCCGGTCCCGCGGGCGGCAGGAGGAGGGCCGCTCCGGCTGCGGACTGGACTGACTCATGATTTCGAAGGTATGCCCCCGCCGCAGCGGGACAATCCGCCGCGCGGACGAGATCGCCCCACCACCTGAGGAGGATGGACGTCCGGGCCCCGTGACGACAGGATCAACGGTTGCCCGAACAGGGTTCTGTATCCTCCGGGGCAGCGGCGTGAACGCCGGTGGAACAAGGACGCGGGAGCGGCACGGTGACACACGAGGTCTTCAATCAGGTCCCCCCTCTCGCCGGGCACGACCTGGCCGACGAGGCGGTCCTCCTGGACGGTCTGCGGCGCGAGGGCGCCGGGTGGGCCGAGGCCGAGGTGCGCGAGCTCGGCCGGCTCGCGGGCACCGAGCAGGCGCAGGAGTGGGGACGGCTCGCCAACGAGCATCCGCCGGTTCTGCGCACCCACGACCGCTACGGGCACCGGATCGACGAGGTCGAGTTCCACCCGGCGTGGCACGAGCTGATGAACGTCGCGGTGACGCACGGGCTCCACGGCTCGGCGTGGACCGACCCGCGGGCGGGCGCCCACGTCGCGCGGGCCGCCAAGTTCTACGCCTGGCGGGTGGACGCGGGCCACGGCTGCCCGATCTCGATGACGTACGCCGCCGTCCCGGCACTGCGCCGGTCCCCCGACCTGGCGGCGCAGTACGAGCCGCTGCTCGCCGTGCGGGAGTACGACCACGGTCTGCGCGCGCCGCTGACGAAGAGGGCGCTGCTCGCCGGAATGTCCATGACCGAGAAGCAGGGCGGCTCGGACGTGCGGGCCAACACCACCGAGGCCGCGCCCCGGGCGGACGGGACGTACCGGCTCACCGGCCACAAATGGTTCACCAGCGCCCCGATGTGCGACGTCTTCCTGACCCTGGCCCAGGCCCCGGGCGGCCTCACCTGCTTCCTGGTCCCCCGCGTCCTGCCGGACGGTGAGCTGAACCCGCTGCGGCTGATGCGGCTGAAGGACAAGCTGGGCAACAGGTCCAACGCGTCCTCGGAGGTGGAGTACCACGACGCGGTCGCCTGGCGGGTCGGGGACGAGGGCCGCGGGGTGCGCACCATCATCGAGATGGTCGCCATGACCCGGCTGGACTGCGTGATCGGCGCGGCGGCGGGGATGCGGCAGGGCGTCACGACCGCCGTGCACCACGCGGCGCACCGCAAGGCCTTCGGCGCGTACCTCGTCGACCAGCCGCTGATGCGCAACGTGCTCGCCGACCTGGCGATCGAGTCCGAGGCGGCCACGATCACGATGCTGCGCCTGGCGGGCGCGGCCGACCGCTCGGTGCGCGGGGACGAGCCGGAGACGGCGTTCAAGCGGCTCGGGCTCGCGATCGGCAAGTACTGGATCACCAAGCGGTGGCCCGCGCACGCCGCCGAGGCCCTGGAATGCCTGGGCGGCAACGGCTACGTGGAGGAGTCGGGCATGCCCCGCCTCTTCCGGGAGTCGCCGCTGAACTCGATCTGGGAGGGCTCCGGCAACGTCGCGGCGCTGGACGTGCTGCGGGCCATGGCGAAGGAGCCGCAGACGGTCGAGGTGCTGTTCACCGAGATCGAGCGGGCGTCCGGAGCCGACCCGCGGTTGGACGCGGCCGTCCGCGAGGCCAAGACGTCCCTCGGGGACCTCGCGACGATCGAGCTGCGCGCCCGGCGCGTCGTCGAGCGGCTGGCGCTGGCGCTGCAGGGATCGCTGCTGGTCCGGCACGGCCACCCGGCCGTCGCGGACGCGTTCTGCGCGACGCGGCTCGCCGGTGACCGGGGCAGCGCCTTCGGCACCCTGCCGCCCGGTCTGGACCTCGCTCCGATCATCGAGCGCGCGACGCCGAAGCCCGGCGCCGCCCAGGCCGGCGGGGCGTGACCGCCGTCCCGGTCAGGGCTTGCGGCCCACGGCGCCGTAGGCGTCGATCCGGACGGGGGTCCGGTCGGGGCGCCACTCGGTGATCGGCACCATTCCGGGGTCGACCGGTTCAAGGCCCTCGAAGCACCTGCCGAGTTGCTCCGGGCTGCGCAGGATGTAGGGGACGCCTCCGCTCTCGACGAGCTTCTCGGCGCCCTCGGCGACCTCCGCTCCGGTGTCGGTGCCGTCCCACAGCACCAGGTGGCTGCCGGGTGCCGTCGCGTCCATCACCCGCCCGACGATGGCGCGCACGACGGCCAGGTCGGGCTCGTAGCCGAGCACGCCCATGAACATGACCGCCACCGGCTCGCGCAGGTCCAGCAGTTCCCCGGCCTCCTCGATGATCCGGCCCGGGTCGTGGTAGTCGGCGTGCACGTACGTGGTCGCGCCCTCCTCGGTGGCGCTCGCGAGCAGAGCGCGGGCGTGCGCCAGCACCAGCGGGTCGTTGTCGACGTACACGATCCGGGCTTCCGGCGCGACGGCCTGCGCCACCTCGTGGGTGTTCTGCATCGTGGGGAGCCCGGTCCCGATGTCGACGAACTGGCGGATTCCGCACTCGGCCGCCAGGTAGCGCACCACCCGGATGAGGAACTGCCGCGACTGCCGCGCCATGGTGACGATCTGCGGATACGCCTCGGCCACCGCGTCGCCGGCGGCGCGGTCGGACTCGTAGTTGTCCTTGCCGCCCATCCAGTAGTTCCAGATCCGCGCGGCGTGCGGCACCTCTGCGTTGACGGCGGCGGGCTCGACTGCGTCGCGGTCGGCCATGGGAAGGTCCCTCCTCGCTGGAACAAGCGATCTCCCGGGTCGGCTCAACGTACTCGCCGACGTCCGCCGCGGGGGGCGGTTCGCCCAAGCGCGCACGGTTTGTGACCTGGACCGGCCCGCCCAGCGCGATACCGAGGGTCCATTGATCGTAAACTGACGGTCATGTCCGGCGTCGGCCCCCCGTGCACCTGCGTGATCTGCCGTGACTACGGTGACCGGGACAGGCTGGACAACTTCCAGCTCCGGACCATCGTGCACATCACGCAGTACGGGTGGAGCGTCGTCCTCGTTCATCCCGACGAGGCCGGGCCCGGCTGGGCGTACACGGTCGGCCTGTGGCACAGCCACCGCGCGCCGGAGCTGGCGATGTTCGGCGGCGACGTCTACGAGACCGAGGAGATCCTCAACGCGCTCGGCACGCAGACCGCCGAGGGGCGTACCCCGGCGGACGGCGAGCGCCGCGACGGCGTCGTGCGGGGCCGGGCGGCCGCGTTCCGGGAGATCGACCCGCGCTGGTACGACGCGCTGTTCGGCGGCGCCGTGGCCTTCTACCGGCGGCCGCCGCTGCCGATGCTCCAGGTCGTCTGGCCCAACCCGGAGGGCCTGTTCCCCTGGCAGCCCGGTACCGAGCTGACGTTCCGCCACGCCCAGCCGTGGCTCTGGCTCGACCCGAGGCAGCACTCGGCCGGAGTCTGGACACGGCGGCTCTGACCGGCGCCCCCGGCCCCGGCGGGCCTACGATCGGGGGGTGTACGGGCCGCCCGGGGAGACCATCCGGACCAAGCGCCTCGTCCTGGAACCGCTGGCGGCCCATCACGCCGACGAGATGGCCCCCGTCCTGGACGACCGGCGCCTGCACCGCTACATCGGCGGTGAACCCCTCAGCCGGGACGAGCTGCGCGCCCGCTACACCCACCTCGCCGCCGGCCCGGCGCCGTTCCATCAGGAGTGGTGGCTGAGCTGGATCGTCCGCCGCCTCCGCGACGGGCAGGCCGTCGGGTACGTGCAGGCGACCGTCACGCCCGCGCCGCCGGGCTTCGCCGTGACACCCGCGGCCACGGGCTCGACCGTGACGCCGGGCCCGCCGCGGCGCGTCGCCTCCGCCGCCTGGGTCGTCGGGATGCCCTACCAGGGGTTCGGCTTCGCCACCGAGGCCGCCCGCGCCCTGCTGGACCGGCTCCTCACCCACGGCGTCGACGACATCGTCGCCACGATCCACCCGGACAACCGCCCGTCGGCGGCCGTCGCCGCCAAACTGGGCCTGCGCCGCACCGGCGAGACCACGAACGAGGGCGAGGACGTCTGGCGCCTGCCTCACGGTGCCCACCCGTGACACTCTGGTGACCAGCTGTGGCGTACGGGTGGGGAGCGAAGCTCGTCCGTTGAAAGGTGGTTGGGTGGGGGCTGGCTTCGGGCGCCGAGCGAAGCTCGTCCGTTGAAAGGTGGTTGGGTGGGGG
>NZ_SMKH01000444.1 GCF_004348515.1 Actinomadura sp. KC345
GCCCCACCCCGGCCCGGATCGCCCCCGAACGGAGGCACCTGCCATGACCACGCTCAACCACCACGTGCCCGCGGCCCCCCTGCCCGCCGGGTTTGCACACGAGATCCTCGGCGCCGGCGCCGCGCCCGCTGGCCCCTCGGCGCCGGATGCGCCGGTCCTGGACAGCGCCGAGGACGCCCGCCCCGACGCGTCGGGAGCGGCCGCCCGCGACGCCTCCCGTGACGATGCGCGTGGTGACGCGCGTGCCCGTGAGTTGACCAGTAGCGAGTTCACCGCGGTCGCCGTGGTGGCCGCGCTGGTGGCGGTGCTGGGCCTGCTGGGGTTCGTCAACAGCTTCGCCGCCGTCGCCGAGGCGTCCGAGCCCTCGTTCGGGCGGCTGGCCTGGACGGTGCCCCTCGGGATCGACCTGGGCATTGCGATCTTCGCCGCGCTGGACATCGTGCTGGCCCGTATCGACATGCGGATTCGGTGGCTGCGGTTCATCCCGTGGGCCCTGACCGCCGCGACGGTGTATCTGAACGTGGCCGGTGAGCACGGGATGTTCGGCAAGGTCGCCCATGCCGTGCTGCCCGCGCTGTGGGTCGTGGCGGTGGAGATCGCCGCGCACGTGATCCGGCTTCGCGCCGGGATCGCCGCCGGTACCCGCATTGAGAGCATCCGCGCCTCCCGCTGGATCCTGGCCCCGTGGCCCACGGCCAAGCTGTGGCGCCGGATGGTGCTGTGGGAGATCCGCTCCTACCCCGACGCGCTGACCCGCGAACGCGCCCGGCTGCTGGCGCTGACCGCCTTGCAGGACACCTACGGCCGGTGGACGTGGCGCCGCAAGGCGCCCCGCCGGGTGCGGGCCCTGTACCGGCTCGGTGAACTCACCGACGCGACCCTGACCGCCGAGACGGGCCCCGTCCCGTCCGGTGGACCGCCCCCGGACCGTCCCGTCTCGGCGCCGGTGGACCGTCCGGCGCTGGAGTCTGGACCGTCCACCGGGCCGTCCCGGACCCGGGCGCGGACCGCGACCGCGCGGTCCGGTGGACGCAAGCGCGGACCGTCCGCCCGCCCGTCCCGCCGGACCGGCAAGACCGCGCCGCCGCCGGACGTGGACGACCTGATGCCCCTCGGCCAGCAGATCGCAGCCGACCTGACCGCCGCCGGTCAGCCCTTGACCCGCAACGTGCTGGCCGCCGGGCTGCGGAAGGCCGGTCAGAGCGCCGGTAACGCCCGCGTCGGCGCCCTGCTGGCCCGCCTGAAGACCGAACCCCCGTCCGCCGCCGAACGCGCCGAGAAAGGCTCGCCGACCGCCGAGGGAGACACCCCGTGATGAACTTCAGCAAGCCCATGGGCGAGGTGGTGCGCCTGCCCGTCCCCAACAACGACGCACCCGCCGACGTCCCGGCCGACACCGACCCGGACGCAGTGCCGGACGCAGTGCCCGACCGTCCCGCCGAGGTCGCTGGGGACGCAGACACCTCGTTCGAGGTCCAGCTTGACCCCGGCGCCGACCCCGACGCCGAGGGCGAACCGGTGGACGACGGGGTGGGGTATCTGCTGCCCGACCCCGAGGACGGGGACGCCTACCCGGTCATCCCCGAGAACCTGCGCACCCTGGCCGGTGTGGGTGAGGCGATCGGCCGGCACGTCCGCCGGTTCGCGCACCGGGCCGCGTTCCACGCCGTCCGCGCGCCCCGCTACCTGCTGCTAGCGGTGGCTTGGGCGATCGTGGGGCTGTGGCGGCTGATCGACCGACAACTGTCGTGGTGGTGGGTGTCCGAACAGGACTACCTGCGGTCGCTGGCCATCGCCGCCGGGGATTCGCGGGAGTGGTACAAGCTGCACCGGGAGGTCAAGGAGACACGCCGCGTCCGCGGCGCCATCCTGGCCGGTCAGGCGTTCGGGGTGCTGCTGGGCGTGCTGGTCATGGTCAAGGCCGCGCCGTGGTGGGGCTGGGCCGCCGTGCTGGCGGTGGTGGTGCCGTGGCTGGCGCACCTGGGCCGCCCCGAGGACAAGCCGATCATCGTCCCGGCGATGACCGTGCCGCGGTTCCGGCTGCTCAACCACGACGTGGTGCTACGCGGCTACTACGCCGCCGGGCTGGGCCACCCCGACAAGCCCGGCCAGCAGGTCACCTTTGAGACCCACCTGGCCCGTACCAAGGAAGGTGAGGGATCGCAGGTCAAGGTCGTGCTGCCGCACGGCACCGGGTTCGATGACGTCGTCAAGGCCAAGGACGACCTCGCCTCCGGGCTGGACGTGGCCCCGTCGCAGGTGTACCTGACCCATGACCCGACCAGCCACCGCCGCCACACCCTGACCGTGATGGACCGCGACCCGCTCGCGCTCCCGGCCGGCAAGACGCCGCTGCTGGACTGCAAGCGCCGCAACATCTGGAACCCGGCGCCGTTCGGGCTGGACGAACACGGCCGCAAGGTCACCCTCGGCCTGCTGTGGATCTCGATCCTGGTGGGTGCCCAGCCCCGCAAGGGCAAGACATTCGCCGCGCGGCTGCTGGCCCTGTACGCCGCGCTGGACCCCTCGGTGCGCCTGAGCGTGGTGGACGGCAAGAACTCCCCGGACTGGAACAAGTTCGCGATGGTCGCCTACCACTTCATCCGCGGCACCGTCCCCAACCGAGCCGGTGACCCGGTCCGCCAGCTCATCGCCGCCCTGGCCGAGATCAAGACGCACATCATCGAGGTCAACGACTTCCTGTCCACCCTGCCGCCCGAGGAGTGCCCCGAGGGCAAGCTCACCGAGGAACTGTGCCGCCGCTACCCCAAGCGGCTGTTCATCTGGATGCTGGTCATGGAGGAGTTCCAGAACTACTTCGAGCTGGAAGACCAGGACGACAACAAGGAGATCGCAGCGCTGCTGTCCTACATCATCGCGGTCGGCCCCTCCTCCGGCGTCATCCTGCTGTCCTCCTCCCAGAAGCCGTCCGGGGTCGGCGCCGGGGACGTGTCCCGGCTGTTCAACCGGTACCGCGACAACCACGCCGTGCGGTTCGCGCTGCGGTGCGGCAACCGCAATGTCTCCGACGCCATCTTGGGCGGGGACGCCTACTCCGAAGGGTTCGACGCCTCAACCCTGCCGGTCGGCAAGCCCTACCTCGGTGTGGGCTACCTGTACGGCGCGGCCGACGAAACCCCGACCGTGCGCACCCACCTGGCCGACCACGGCGACGCCGAGAAGATTCTCACCGCTGCCCGCACGTTCCGCGAGCGCGCCGGAACTCTGAACGGCTACGCCGCCGGGCAGGACACCGGCACCCCGGACCGCGACGTGCTCGCCGACGTGCTGGCCGTGTTCGCCGGCGACCCCGGCCTGCACTGGACCGAACTCGCCGAGCGACTCGCCGAGCAGTACCCCGACCGGTGGGCCGACACCACCGCCGACGCCGTCTCGGCGCAATGCCGCGATCTGGGAGTGCCGAGCGTGGACGTGAAGCGCGCCGGCAGCAAATCTCCCCGCAAGGGGTGCCGCAAGGACGCCGTCAAGGCCGCCGCCGCGGCGGCCGACACCGGCTGATCCGGCCGCGACCGGGTCGCGGCACCGCGACCTCCCGCTACCTGCACGAACGCCCACGGCCGCGACCTGCCGCGACCCGCGCGCCCGCCCTGACCTGCCCGGTCGCGGGTCGCGGCCCCCGGCCCCGCACCCACGATGTGAGGACCCCATGGCCCTGAAGATCCAGGTACTCAAGTGCGGAACCTGCGGTAAGCCCCGCGGGCTGACCCACACCTGCGTCACCCGCATGGACCGCAAGCGCAAGCCCGGCAAGACCCGCCTCAAGCCCCGCGTGAAGGTCACGGCGACGTGCCGCACCTGCGGCAAGCCTCGCGGACTCAACCACACCTGCCAGATCTCCACCGACTTCAAGAAGCGAAAGGCCGCCGCCGCGCGCCGCCAGGCCGCCGAACGCAAACGTCGGCAGGCCGCCCGCCGCAAGGCCGCCGCCGCGGCCCGCCGCCAGAACACCCCGTCCAAGCCCCGCACCCCCGCCGCCAAGCCCGTGCCGGGCAAGGCCGGTGCGGGCAAGGCCGGGCACGACTACCGCACCTGCAAGGACACCGAGTGCCGCCGGTACGCCTGCCAAGCCTGGAAAGAGGCCTACGCCGAAGCCATGGCTATCGGCCTGGAGGACGGCTACCAGCAGAGCTACGAACAGGGCCGCCGCGAGAGCCAGCAGGCCAGCCCCGCCACCGGCACGCCGCACATGGACGAGCGACAGATCAAGGCCCAGGTCGCCGAGCACTTCCCGGACGACAACGTCCGCGAGGACGAGATCGTCCTCAAGCCCAACGGCGACATCGTGATCGACCGCCGCAAGACGGCCGCGTGGGCCAAGCCCCTCGTGGTCGGCCGATGGAAGAACTAGCCGCCGCCCACCAAAGGAGAACCCCGGATGGTCACCCTCCTACTGCTCACCATGACCGGACTCGCCCTGTGGGCGGTCAGCGTCTACGTCCACCCGTTCCGCCCCTGCCGCCGCTGCGGAGGCGCCGGCCGCAAACCCGGCTCCACCCGCCGCCGGTTCGGGCCCTGCAACCGCTGCTCCGGTACCGGCCGCACCCAACGCATCGGGTCCCGCACCGCACACCGCACCGTGCTCTCGGTCCGCTCCGAGATGGCCAAAGAACGCCAGCGCAAACGCGAGCAGAAGGCCACCGACCGCGCCACCCACCCCCGCCG
>NZ_SMKH01000445.1 GCF_004348515.1 Actinomadura sp. KC345
CCCCAGCCGGGCCGCCCCCGCCAGCTCTACCGCCTGATCGTCGAAAAGCTCGGCTCGGCGCGTGCTTGATTGCAGTGCCCTTGGCGGTCGGGCCCTGGAGGGCCCTCCCTTCGGCGGGCACTGCGTGCGATCGCTGCATCGCTCCGAACTCGCCTTGCGGCTCGCTTCGCGATCAGGTTTCTCGCAGGCTCGAAACCTGCCTTCGGACGCGATCGCAGTGGTTCAGGTTGGTGCGGGGTTGCGGTGGCGCTGGGGTCGTCGCGTCCGGTTGGCGGCCTGGGTGATTTAGGTGCGATGGGGGTAGGTCTTCGCTACCTGTAGGAAGGCGTCGTTCTCTTCTGGGGAGCCGATGGAGATTCGGGCGCCGTCGCCGTCGAACGGGCGGACGCTGACGCCCTGGGCGTCGCAGGCCGCGGAGAAGTCCATCGTCCGGTCGCCGAGGCGCAGCCAGACGAAGTTGGCCTCGGTCGGCGGGACGGTCCAGCCGTCGGCGCGCAGGGCGCCGCGGACGCGGTCGCGTTCCTTCACCGTTCCCTCGACGCGTTCCAGCAGCTCATCGGTCGCCTCCAGGGACGCGATACCCGCCGCCTGCGCGACGGAGTTCACGCTGAACGGCAGGAACGTCTTGCGGATCGCGCCGGCCACCAGCGGGTGCGCGACGAGGAACCCGATGCGCAGGCCCGCGAGCCCGTAGGCCTTGGAGAACGTCCGCAGGATCGCGAGGTTGGGCCGGTCGCCGTAGAGCGTGAGGCCGTCGGGGACCTCGTCGTCGCGGATGTACTCGCGGTACGCCTCGTCCAGGACGACCAGGCAGTCGGCGGGGACGCGGTCCAGGAACGCCTCCAGCTCGGCGCGGCGGACGGCCGTGCCGGTCGGGTTGTTCGGGTTGCAGACGAAGATCAGCCGCGTCTTCTCGGTGATCGCGTCGGCCATCGCGGCCAGGTCGTGGGTCTCGTCGCGCAGCGGCACCTGGACGCCCGTCGCGCCCGACAGCGACACCAGCAGCGGGTACGCCTCGAACGACCGCCACGCGTACACCACCTCGGCGCCCGGCTCCGCGACGGCCTCCAGAAGCATCTGGGTCACGCCGACCGAGCCGCAGCCCACCGCGACGTGATCGGCGGGGACATCGCAGAACGACGCGATCGCCTCGGTCAGCGCCGTGGCGTTGTTGTCGGGGTAGCGGTTGACGTTCCTCGCCGCCTCGCCGATCGCGTCCACGACCGACGGGAGCGGCCCGTGGGGCGACTCGTTGGACGACAGCTTGAACGAGCGGCCCTCGGGTGACACCACGACCTTCCCGGGCTTGTAAGCCACGAACCGGTCGAGGACGGAGCGGAAGCGCGGAGTGTTTGCCTCGGACACCGTTGTCCTCCAGATTGCGCAGGGGTGACGTGGCCCCAGCCTACGCAGCGCCCCTCGCCACGTGGTACGGCGTCACGCGGTACGGCGTCACGCGGTACGGCGTCACGCGGTACGGCGTCACGCGGTACGGCGTCACGCGGTACGGCGTCACGCGGTAAGGCGCATCATCCAGCACACCGCCACGATGCGGACGAACTCCCAGTCCCGGGTGTCGTCCGGCCACCAGCCGCGATCGAAGGCCTCCTCGGCGAATCTGCGCAGGTAGCCCATCAGCTCCTGCTCACCGGGCGTGCCCAGCTCATCCTTGAGGCTGGCCACGTGCTGGTCGACGGCCGCCGCGAGACCCGGGGAGCCGGCCATCTCCGCGACGCCGGCCTCCCCGATGTCCCGCACGAGCAGGCCGAGGGCTTCGGGCGAGTCACCGTCCATAGCGTGCGAAACTAGCAACCGTCCGGCCACACCACGAAATCACCCCTGCTCAACGTACGCGGAAGCGCGCGGGCGCAGCATCGGCGGGCGCAGCTGCTCGGCGTCGCCGCGCCGGTACAGCCGGGCCGGACGGCCGCCGTCGCGCGTCGTCGTCCGCTCGGTCGGGATGAGGAACCGGTCGGCGCCGGTGACCTTCCGGTGGAAGTTCCGCGGGTCCAGGCTCGTCCCCCACACGATCTCGTAGACGCGGCGCAGCTCGGCGACGGTGAACTCGGACGGGCAGAACGCGGCGGCCAGCGAGGTGTACTCCAGCTTGGCCCGCGCCCGCTCCATCCCGTCGCACAGGATCCGCCGGTGGTCGAACGCGGCCCGGTCCTGGTGGACGAGATCGTCCACGGCCGTCCACAGCACCTGGGCGCGGCTGGACGCGGGCAGGTCCGGGGCCAGGCCCAGGTACGCGACGCTGACCACCCGCTGCCGGGGATCGCGATCGGGATACCCGTAGGTGGCGAGCTGCTCGAGGTGGATCCGCACGTCCGCGAGCCCCGCCCGCTCCGCCATCAGCCGGGACGCGGCGGCGGGCAGGTCCTCGTCGAGCTGGATGAACCCGCCCGGCAACGACCACGCCCCGTCGTACGGCGGCCGGTCGCGCCGCCAGCGCAGCGCGCTCAGGCGCTGCTCCCGCACGGTGAGCACGACGAGATCGACGGAGACGGCAAGCCGCGGCACGGACATAGAACGAACCTAGCCCGACCGGACCACCGCTAGCGCCCGGACCGGAAATGCGCGTGCCGCCCGTCCCCGCCGTCCCTCCACAAGATCGCCGGGATGCCGGAGGACACCGGTGTCCAGAGCGCGAAGCCCGGCCGGAACCCGGCCGGGCCTCGCTGCGGAGTGGACCGTCAGTCGTCGTCCTTGGAGATGTCGACGGGGACCGTCGACGCGGGCGGGGCCGCGGGCGCGGCGCCGTTGTGGGCGGGGGCCTGGCCGTTCTGCACGTTCAGGTTGCCCAGGAGCTGGCGGGCGAGGCCGAGGCCGGTGCCGCCGAGCGTGAGCGCCTTGGCCAGCATCTCCTCGACGCCCTGGGCGCCGTTGAGCACGACCATGTTGTCGACGTTGCCGAACACGCCCGCGCCGGCCTCGACGATCTGCGGCCACTGCTCGGCGAGCTGCTGGGCGATGACGGCGTCGGTGTTCTCGGCCAGCGCGTCCGCGCGGGCCTTGATCGCCTCGGCCTCGGCGAGACCCTTCCGGCGGGTCGCGTCGGCCTCGGCCTCACCGAGCAGCCGGATGGCCTCGGACTCGCGCTGCGCCTTCAGCTGGACCTCGGTCGCCGCGGCCTGGGCGTAGGAGATGCGCTCCTCGCGCTCGGCCTCGGCCAGCTTGACCTGCTCGTACGCCTTGGCGTCCGCGGGCCTGCGGACCTCGCTCTCCAGCCGCTTCTCGGTCCGCTCGGCCTCCAGCTCGGCGTTGCGGGTCTCCTTGAGGATGACCTCCTGGCGGGCCTGCTGCGCGGCCTGCTGCACCTGGCCCTCGTACTCGGCCTTCTTCATCTCGGTGTCCCGGATGACCGCGGCGTTCTGCCGCTCGGTCTCCTGCTCGCGCTCGGTCGCCTCCTGGTTGCGCTCGGCCTCGGCGATGCGGGCTGCGGCGGCGACCTTGGCGGCGTGCGGGCGGCCGAGGTTGGTGATGTAGCCGGTCTCGTCTTCGATCTCCTGGATCTGCAGCGAGTCGACGACCAGGCCGAGCTTGCTCATCTCGTCGGCGGCGGACATCCGCGTCTCGCTGGTGAGCCGCTCGCGGTTGAGGATGAGGTCCTCGACCGTGAGGTTGCCGATGATCGAGCGCAGGTGGCCGGTGAACAGCTCGTGGATCGCGCCGTCCATCGAGGACTGCTGCTCCAGGAAGCGCCGCGCCGCGTTGGCGATCGAGACCAGGTCGTCCCCGACCTTGTAGATGACCACACCGCGGACCGCGACCGGGATCCCCTGCTGGGTCACGCAGTTGACCTCGAGGTTGGCGGCCCGGCTGTCGAGCTGGAGCCGCCGGGAGACCTGGAAACCGGGCAGGACGGCCGTCCCCTTGCCGGTCACTATCTTGAACCCGAGGCTGTCCATGCCGTTCACCGGCTTCGACTTGGCGCCGAGACCGGAGATGATCAGCGCCTCGTTCGGCTCGGCGACCCGCCAGACCAGCTTGAACAAAATGATCAACACGATGATGGCGACCACGACTGCGATCGCCACGGGCAGCACGGGCATGCGACCTCCTCTTCATTTATGAAAGCGGCCGACCTCGGAGACGAGCGCCGCGGGCGTCCTGCTGGACGGAGTTTCCCTGTAGACGCAGGAAACGGCAATTCGGTTCAGATCGTCACTGTCCGAGTGCGGCCGCCACGTACACCGTCCGGGGCGGCTGGTACTCGACCACGACGACGATCGTTCCGACGATGATCTCCTCGCGCGGATCCACCGGGTGGGCGTAGAACGCCTCGACCCCGCCGCGGACCGGAACCATCACCTCTCCGACCAGCCCGGGACCGATCCTGCCGGTCACCCGGCCTTCTCTACCGATCAATCAGACCTGCTTTCCTGTAGTTCCCTTGGCGGTCGGGCCCTGGGGCCCTCCCTTCAACGGGAACTACGGTGCGATCGCTGCATCGCTTCGACTCGCCCTGGGGGCTCGCTGCGCGATCAGGTTTCTCGCAGGCTCGAAACCTGCCTTCGGACGCGATCGCGGACCCTCAGGTTGTTGATGGCTAAGGGTAACGGCTGAGGTCGTCGCGATTTGGGTCACGTAACCCCTTCAGGGAGGATGCAGCCGATTTGAGACAGGAGCCGTGAACAGGGGTTCGGCTTCTGGGGGCTGCGGTCGAGGACC
>NZ_SMKH01000446.1 GCF_004348515.1 Actinomadura sp. KC345
CCCCGGCCCGGGACCCCAGCTACCCCCGCTGAGCGCGTGCGAGGCGGTTATCCACAGGCGCGCGAATCCGGGACGCGCGCAGGCTCGCGGCCGCATCGTCGAGGCATGAGCTTCTTCACCGACCTGATCGACTTGATCCTCCCCGAGTCCTGCGCCGGATGCGGCGGGGCTCCCCTCCTGCTGTGCGACGCGTGCGAGATGCCTCTGGGAGCGCCTGCAAGGCCCGCGAGGACGGCGCCGGACGGCCTCCCGCCCCCGTGGACCGTCGCCGCCTATGAGGGCCCTCTCCGGGCGATCCTGGCCGCATACAAGGAACGCGGCCGTACGGCTTTGGCCGTCCCGTTGGGCGAGGCCCTCACCAGATCCCTCCGCGCGGCCTTGGCGCCACATCTCAGCCACACCCATCACGAAGGCCGGCGCGTGACGACTGAGAAGCCGCCGGCCGCGCGAGACGAGCGCGTGCTCTCTCTGGGGCATGACCCGCCGGCGGTGGTGTGGGTGCCATCGAGACGCCGTGCCGTCCGGCGCCGCGGCCACGACGCCGTCCAAGGGCTGGTGGACGTGGCCGTGCAGCGGCTGCGCGCGGACGGGGTACAGGTGATCGGCATGGACGCCTTGAAGCAGCGCAAACGAGTAGCCGACCAGGCCGCACTGACAGCCGCACAGCGATCCGCCAACCTCCGGGGCGCCCTGGAACTCAAGCCCCACGCTGAGGTGGCGGGCCGAAGCATCGTCCTGGTCGACGATGTGGTCACCACCGGCGCCTCCCTGGCGGAAGCGGGACGAGTACTACGCGCGGCCGGCGCCGACCTCCTCGGCGCCGCCACCGTCGCCGCAACCCCTCGCCGTCACCCCCTGATGCGCACCCCGGCCCCGACTCGCACTCCGCACGGGTGACTTTCTTCACGTTCGGGGGGTGGGGTGGCAGGCAGTTACCTTCGGTAGTCGGGGTCATGTCCCAGATGTCTTGCCTTGAGGGGGTGTGTGGCGTTAAGCGGGTCACGTCAGGCCATGGAGGGGTAGAGATTCGTCAAACTCACCGTGGGGCCAGTTCGATCTGACCTGCGGGTGCGCCGGGCGCGCGACGGGCGCGCACACGGGGGTTCACGGCATGTGATGGGCGTCCGGAGGGCGCGGCCGGGTCCCGTTGGGGCAGGTCCCGATGACGGTCAGTGAGTTTTTCCTCCGCCCACCCCCCTGACATTCGAGGCGTAAGGGGTTAGCGTTCCTGGCATGGCACCCGCCCGGGTCCGTGGTTGCGTCGGATCGCAGTGCTCGTCAGGAGCACGACAGGCGGTCCGGCTAGCCGATGCCAGGCGCAGGCGAAACGGCCCACGTAAGGCGACTTCTCGTCGACCGATCACGGTGCGCCTTAGAGGTAAGTCCTGCCCCGCCGGGGGATCCGACATCCTCCGAACAGGGAGAAGGGCAGTAGTGGCGAGAGCGCCGCGAGTCCCTCAGCAGGCGGATGTGGGGACGAAGACCAGGTCGGCCGGGCGGGTGCGACCCACCGTCCTGTGGCGCCTGCCCGGTTGTCAGGGATCCCGGGCAGCGCCTACCCGCAACCGGGAGAAGGGGGGGTCCCGCGTGAACATCACCGTGAGGGGCCGGCACACCGAGGTCAACGACAGGTTCCGTCGGCACGTCGACAACAAACTGGCCAAGATCGAGCGGCTCAACCAGAAGGTCATCCGCGTGGATGTGGAGGTGTCCGAGGAACACAACCCACGGCTCGCCGACCAGCGCGAAAGGGTCGAGCTCACGATCCGCTCCCGCGGCCCGGTGATCCGGGCCGAAGCCGCCGCCGACGACCGCTACGGAGCCCTCGACCTCGCGCTCGACAAACTGGAGTCGCGGCTGCGCCGCGACTCGGAAAGGCGCAAGGGCCACGGAGGCAAGGGCCGCGCCAAGCTCGCGACGATGGAAACGCTCCCCGAGGCGCTCCCGCAACCGGTACCCGAACCCCCGGCGGCCGTTCCGGAGCCCGCCGCGGACGAGGCCGAGCCGGTGAAGGTGTCGCCGGACGAGAACCTCGTCCCGATCCCCATGGACGGCGACGGCCCCCTCGTCGTCCGCGAGAAGTTCCACAAGGCCGAGCCGATGGGCATCGAGCAGGCCCTGCTCGAGATGGAACTCGTCGGCCACGACTTTTTCCTGTACCGGGACAAGGCCAGCGGGCACCCCTCGGTCGTATATCGGAGGAGAGGGTGGGACTACGGAGTCATCAGGCTCGTCGAAGAGTGATTCTCACCGGTGAGGCCACACGGTGATGCGGCACGCGCGTCACGTCACCGCCCGAACCATGTAATGATCTGAAAAGGCGTACCAGCCGATCCGCGGACGGCGGTGGTCCGGGGGGGATCCGGTACGGCGCGAGCGCCGCTCGGCCGGCCGTTCCGGGCCCGCCCGGTCACCGCCGCCCCGCGACGGCGGGTCGCGCGGGGCCCCGGACTCGCGGCGACCCACCCGGGAACCTCCCGGGGCGCACGGCAGTTCACCGGGGAACACCCGGCCCGAAATCCCCCGGGTTCGCCCCCGGACCACGTAGGTTCCCGAGGACGACCCGTCGGAGAAGAACCCTCCGGTAGTTCCATATCGCTGAATAGTGAAGGGGGGAAGCGGCGTCTCCTCCACGCCGCGACTCTGGTGAGCGAGAATCCCGAGGCTCGCGACGCCGCGGCGGTACCCCGTCAGACCGGCTCCGGCGCAACCCCCGCCGACCGGGAGGCGGCACGGCCGGCCGGAACGGCCGACCCGATCCGCGTGCTCATCGTCGACGACCATGCGCTGTTCCGCAGGGGCCTGGAGATGGTCCTGCAAGGCGAGGACGACATCGAGGTCATCGGCGAGGGCGGCGACGGGCACGAGGCCGTCGAGATGGCCGGGGACCTGCTGCCCGACGTCGTCCTGATGGACATCAGGATGCCCCGCCGCAGCGGCATCGAGGCGTGCACCGCCATCAAGGACGCGGCACCGAGCGCGAAGATCGTCATGCTGACCATCAGCGACGAGGAGGAGGACCTCTTCGAGGCGATCAAGGCCGGGGCCAGCGGCTACCTGCTCAAGGAGATCTCCATCGACGAGGTCCCCCAGGCGGTGCGCGCCGTGCACGGCGGGCAGTCGCTGATCAGCCCGTCGATGGCGTCCAAGCTCATCACCGAGTTCGCCGCGCTGGCCAAGAGCAGCGAGGAGCGCACCCAGCAGGTCCCCGCGCCCCGCCTGACCGAACGCGAGATGGAGGTGCTGCGGCTCGTCGCCCGCGGCCTCGGCAACCGGGAGATCGCCCGCGAGCTGTTCATCTCCGAGAACACCGTGAAGAACCACGTCCGCAACATCCTGGAGAAGCTCCAGCTCCACTCCCGGATGGAGGCCGTCGTCTACGCCGTCCGGGAGAAGCTCCTGGAGATCACCTGAGCCGGAGGGCGACCGGCAATCGGCTTTTGTCGGTGTTGTGACGTAGCATCGCCGTCGTGGTCGAGGAAGAACTCAGCGCGGACGAGGCACGACGGCTCCAACTGCGCGCCCAGGGCTTCCTGGGCGCGCGGCCAAAGGGCGGCGTACCGGCGATGCTGGAACGGCTCGGCGCCGTCCAGCTCGACACGATCTCCGTCCTGGCCAGGTCTCATGAACTGGTCCCTTACGCCCGCCTGGGCCCGGTCGGCCGCACCGCGATCGAAGCCGCCTACTGGGGCGCGAACGGAACCGCGCCCCGCAAGGCCCCCGCTCCCGGAGCGTTCGAGTACTGGGCGCATGCCGCGTCCCTGCTGCCCATGGCCGACTGGCCGCTCTTCGCGTTCCGCCGCCGCGCCTACCTGCGCCGCGGATGGCGCTGGCACAAGGTCCCCGAAGGCGTCTGCGACCAGATCCGCGAGCGCCTGAAGGCGGACGGCCCGCTGACCACCAGGGAGCTCGGCGGCGCCAAGGCGAGCGCCGA
Source organism: Actinomadura sp. KC345 (assembly GCF_004348515.1). GTDB lineage: Bacteria > Actinomycetota > Actinomycetes > Streptosporangiales > Streptosporangiaceae > Spirillospora. The sequence continues at coordinate 3,935 of NZ_SMKH01000446.1, forward strand.
CTGGTGGGACTGGAGCGACCACAAGATCGGCATCGAGTGGCTGCTGGACATCGGCGAGGTCGTCTGCGTCGAACGCGTCGGCTGGCGCCGCGTCTACGACCTCGCGGAACGCGCCGTCCCGTCCGGACTCCTCGCCCAGGACCCCGACGACGACGCCTGCCTGACGGCCCTCATCACACGCGCGGGACGGGCCCTGGGCGTGGCGACCCGCGGCGACCTCGCCGACTACTACCGGGTCAAGCAGGACCAGGTCGACCGGGTGATCGGCGAGACCGGACTGGTCCCCGTCACGGTCGCCGGCTGGCCCCAGCGAGCCTGGGCCGACCCCGCCGCACTGGCCGCCCCACCGCGCGGCAGGCACGCGACCACCTTGCTCTCGCCGTTCGACTCCCTGGTCTGGGACAGGGCCCGAGCCTCCCGCGTGTTCGGCTTCGACCACCGCCTGGAGGCGTACGTCCCCAAGGCCAAGCGCGTCCACGGTTACTTCGCGATGCCGCTCCTGTCCGGCGGCCGCCTCCTGGGACGAGTCGACCCGGCCCGAGAGGGCCGCACCCTCATAGCCCGCCAGGCGTCCCTCGAACCATGGGCCACCCGCACCCCGTCCCGCACGGAGACCTCAGCCGCCGCCCTGGCCACGGCCCTATGGCGCGCCGCCACCTGGGTCGGCTGCGACAACGTCCAAATCGAACGATCCGACCTACCCCCCGCCCTCCTCAAGGC
>NZ_SMKH01000447.1 GCF_004348515.1 Actinomadura sp. KC345
CCGAAGACCCGGCCTGACCCCCGAGGCCGGACCTCGCCCCTTCGCGACGGCCCCTACCGCGTCCGGCGACCGCCCTCGGAGCGCCCGCGGCCCCGTGCGCGCCCGGCGCCGACCGGCCTGACGTGGCGCTGACCGGCGCTGATGGATCTTGGACGGGCCCGACCGGGCGGGTCGGGCTAGCCGGTGAACGCGGTGCACTGATCAATATCGGCGGTTATTGCGATCTTGTATGGAAGGTCGGATACCTTCCGAGGGTGATGAACGTTGCGAACGCCGGGGGTTTCACCGGCCGCAACCGGCGCGCCACGGCGTCAACGAGCGTGCGCGCGGGGACCGGACGGGGCCGGACCTGCTGCTCCCCGCACTCTCCGCTTCTTTACTCTCGATGTGCGATAACCCGCAATGTGCAATCATGTCGGCACCCCAGCCGCCTGTTTACTTCCGCTAAGTGAGTCCACATGCCGGGTCCAGGCAATGTCGGCGAACGTGTCCGCAACCTGCGGCTGACCAGACGCTTGTCGCAGGCACAGCTCGCCGGTCACGACCTCTCCGACAGCTACATATCCCTGATCGAGTCGGGTAAGCGCACCCCGACACCGACGGTCCTGCGCATGCTGGCCGAGCGCCTCGGCTGCACCCCCGAGTACCTCGCCGAAGGGGTCGAGCCGGAGCAGCGCGCCCACCTTGAGGTGCGGGAACGCCACGCCCACCTGGCGCTGCGGCGCGGCGACCCGGCGACGGCCGAGGCCGGTTTCGACGAGGTGATCGCGCGCAGCGACGATCCCGACCTGACCGCCCGCGCACGCTGGGGCCGTGCCCGCGCCCTTGAGGAGCTGGGCCGCACCGACCCCGCGATCGCGCTCTTCGAGGACCTGCGCGAGCAGGCCGAACGGGACCCGGGCCGGGCGAGCTGGCTACCGCCCGTGATCGCGCTGACCCGCTGCTACCACGCGGTCGGCGACCTGGGGCAGGCCATCGCCCTCGGCGAGCGCGCCATCGCGCGCCTGCACCATCTCGGGCTCGTCGTGGGCGAGGAGTACACCGAGGTCGGTCGAATCCTGCTGCTCGCCTACGTGGATCGCTCCGACCCGGCCCGCGCGCACGACCTCGGACGGCGGCTCCTGCACCCGGAAGTGTCCGGGGACGAGCCGGCGAGCGTCCACTACCAGCGGGCCAGCATGCGTGCCCTTGAAGAGGGGACGATCGGCGACTCGCTGTACTTCGCCGACCAGGCCCTGGCCGCACGCACCGAGACCAGCCCTGTTCGTGCTCGCGAACGCCTCGCCCTTGCCGCGGCCAAGGCGTTGCTCAGGGGGGTCATGCCCTTCTCGGCCGCCGCGCCTTCCACCTCGGTGCCGGCTGGTGATTACGGCTTCGAACGTCCTCGCCCCGAGGGTTCCCGTGAGGCCGCCCAGGAGGCACTGGAGCTTCTGCAAGGGACGACCAGCCTCGATGGAGCGGAGTCCACGGAGAGCACGATCGCCAAGGCACGCGCACTCGTGCTCATCGGCGAACTGGACGAGGCCATCGCCACCCTGGAGCAGTTCCTCGACACGGGGATGGCCCTGGGCCCCCCGACGAGCCAGCATGCCGCAACTCCGCAACCTGGCAACGACCTCGCCGCACGCACGCAGAAGACCGTCCTGGCCCGTCTCGTCCTAGCGCGCGCACGCGTGGCCCAAGGAGACCGGACGGCCGCCCAGGTCGTTCTTCGCGCCGCGTCGGAACAGTTGGCGACTCTGCCGACGGGCCGACCGGCGGCGCACCTGCTCAGGGAAATGGGAGAGCTGTACGAACTCGTCCAGGACTCCGAAGCCGCGGCGACCGCCTACCGGAAGGCCCTGGAAGCCGCAGGCCTGCGGGCCCCCCGCCCCCTCGCGGCCAACCGCGACCTCGGCCGCGTCTGACATCTGCGGCCGGCGGCGCGCGGCGGTACGGGACTTCCTGCGCTCGCCGCCGATCCGACCGGTCCACAGCCGGGAGAGGCGAGGCTCGCCCCTGGCGCTGTGGCGAGGTACTGGCAGCGATCAGGTCATATCGACGGCGTCCAGGTCCAGGACGCGCGCGTGGAGGACCTGCCGCTGGTGAAGCGCGGCTCGCAGGGCGCGGTGCAGGCCGTCCTCCAGGTAGAGCTCGCCCTGCCACTGGACCACGTGCGGGAACAGGTCGCCGTAGAAGGTGGAGTCCTTCGACAGCAGCGACTGGAGGTCCATCTCGCGTTTCGTGCTGACGAGCTGGTCGAGCCGCACCTGGCGAGGCGGGATCTTGGCCCAGTCCCGGGACGAGAGTCCGTGGTCGGGATAGGGCCGTCCATCGCCCACCGCCTTGAAGATCACGGCACCGAGTCTACGGCGTCGGCGTGACCTGGAGAAGGAAACGCAACAACATGAGTCACTCTAGTTGCCGCCACTGGTAAACCAGTTACCTCCCAGGTCAACGGGTTCGTCAGTAAATTGCGCCGACCGCCGCGCTACCAGGTGTCGATCTTCAGATCACCCAGTTCGCCCACGGCGACGCGGTCCTCGACGGCGAGGATCGTGACCATCCGCTCGGCCTCCTCCACCGTGGCGAACCGGCCGTGCAGTTCCCGCTTCTCAGGGTAGGGCGCCTCCAGCCACAGCTCGGGGCGGTTCGGTCCGCGGGCCTGCCACATCATCTGGACGGTGCCCTTGGAGCGGCCGACGAACGTCAGGAAGTACCCGTCCACGGGCTCCAGGCCCCGGACCCACCGCAGCGCCTCGTCCAGCAGGACGGGCGACATCCCCGTGTCGCTCCGGTGCCGGTTGTTCACCCGCACCATGAGCATCGGCGCGGACACGTCCGGGTCGGTGACCAGGGTCGCGGCACCGGTGTCCTCGCCGTGGAACAGCGGGCCGAGCGATTCCCACATGTGGTCGACGAGAACGGACACCTCGAACTCGCTCTGGCCGTCCACGAGCGCGCCGACGAAGCGGTCCCAGTCGCGGCGCACCCTCAGCTCGCGGTCCCGGACGTCGCGCGCCAGGATCTCTATGCCGACGGGGAGTCCCTTGGCGAAGTTGTCCAGCAGCGTCTCGGCGGACATGGTCATGTCCGTCGCCTTCGGGACGACCACCCCGCGCTTGGGGCCCTCCGTCCGGGTGACCAGGGCACGCGGTATCGGGTCCCGGTCCCAGTGGCCCTCGCGAAGGGCCAGCCCCTTGCCCATGAACGCCCACCGGAACCGTTTGGCCGGCTCCCCGTCCGCCACCTCCCCGCGGTAGGCGGGGACGACCTGAAGCCCGCACTTCGCCAGCTCGGCGTCGCGCTTTTCCCAGAAACCGGTCTCCCCGGGGCCGAGCAGGACGGCCCGGTCCAGCGCGAAGCCCGGCACGTCGATCGGCCGGGCGTGGACGACGTCGCCGAGTTCGTCGTCCATCAGGTCCACCACGGCGTCGAGCATCGCTTCCACGACGTCTTCGCGGTACCCCCGGTTGGCCTTGGCCACCAGCACGCGGTCGTCCCGGAAAAGGTAGACGAAGACGCCGACGACACCGTGCTCCACGAGAACGTCGTGACGCCCGAGACGTTTGCTTTCCCAGTCCTGCGTGGAACGCCTCTCTTTGGCGAGCGCGAGGAGATCAGTTGTCATGCTCCCGCACGATAATCCCCGTGGCCGACATCCCGAGACCGGCCGACCATCCCATGCCGTCCAGATGCGGTTTGTGGCTCACCTGGGTCGAGGACCGCGTTGTCTGCATGCGAGTGCAGACAACGCCCCTTTTGAAAAGGGCAATATCTAGTTTTCGGACGGTCACGCCACTCGCAGCGGCTTCACCTGCGACGACGTCCGCCAGGTCGACGCCATCGCGACTTCGTCGCCGGCGGGAAGTAGCCCGCCCCGGTGTCGACGCAAGAGGGGCCCGTACCGGGCGCAGTGGCTCGAGTTCGTGAGAACCGTCTAGACGAACACCACCAATCGTCGTACGGTGGTTACATGCTTCCTGGTCTAGAAGGTGAACGGGCCGCTCGCGCAGAGGAGCGGCTCAGCAGGGAAACGGTGATCTGGCTGACGACCGTGACGCCGGACGGGCAGCCGCAGACATCGCCGGTCGGGTACGTGTGGAACGGGATGACGTTCCTCATCATCAGTGCCCCCGGCGCTCCGAAGGTCCGCAACCTGCGCGGCAATGCCAGAGTCGCGCTGCATCTGGATCTCGACACCGGCTCGGAGGACCACAGCGTCCTCACCATCGAGGGTGAGGCCGAACTCGACCACGCACAGGCGGGCGGACTCGCGCCGTTGACCGAGGACGAGGTCTCCGCATACCTGGAGAAACACAGGGAGGCGATGGACGGGGCGGGCATGACCCCCGAAGAGGCGTTCACCGAGTTGTCCACCGCGATCCGCGTGGCGCCGACCCGCGCCCGCTCCTACTGACCCGCGGCGTGCGCGTGGTTCCGCCCGCGTTCGACTCAACCCAAGACGCCTGCGCCACAGTGAGGTTTTCTCGGCACGATCGATTCGGACAGTAGGGATTTCCGAGGCACGATCGATGGTGTTCGGGGAGACTCGCGGACAGATGGCGAGGACCAGAAAAGGCACGTGGAGCCCCGGTAGAAGAGGTCTCGCTGAAGATCTCTCGTCTGCCAGAAGGGCTCCACGTGGTGACCTATCCTGCCATGCTCGACGTC
>NZ_SMKH01000448.1 GCF_004348515.1 Actinomadura sp. KC345
TTACGGGAGGATGCGGGTGGTCTGGGTTAGGGAGCGGCGGGCCAGGGCTTCGGCTTCGGTTCGGGTGGCCTGGGGGCCGAAGACGGTGACCGTGGTGAGGTACTGGCGTCCGCGGAAGACGACGTACCAGGTGCGGGTGCGGGTGTCGCCGGTGGTGGTGACCACGCCCACGGCGCGGGAGCCCTCGCCGATGTCGCCCCTGGGCCCTTCCGTCACCCGGTGCTGGGACCACTGGGAGCCGACCTTGGTGCGGAAACTCAGGCAGCCGGCGGGGACGCGGGCGTTCACCTGCTTCTCGGCGTCGGCGGCGGACATGCCCATCAGCGTCTGGGTGACGCTCTGGCCCTGCTTGGCGAACGTGACCAGGGCCGCGGGGACGTCGGCGGGCACGGTGCCCCCCGGCTGGCCCGTCCCGCAGCGGGGCTTGTCCAGGACGGCCTGCCGCTGGAGCCTGGCGGCGTTCTGGATGGCCTTGAGCGTGCCGTAGGAGCCCGAATCCGGCTCCCCGGCCTTCCGGTAGCCGGGCAGCTCGGTGAGGAGCGCCTGCGCGAGCTGGTCGGAGGTGTAGCCCACCCCCGCGACCTCGGCGGGGGCGGTGCCGTGGACGGGGCGGGCGCTTTCCCCGCCGCCGCCGCACGCCGTCACCGCGGCGGCCGTCGACAGCAGGACGATCGGGAGGAGCCTGTGCGCCATGGCGGTGACCCTACGGCGCGGAGGGTGCGGGCCGCCCGGGACGACACGCGTTCCGGGCGAACCGGGCCGTTCCGGGGCCGTCCCTCACAGGGGGACGGTCAGGCTTCTCCCACCCGGTCGTTGTACTCGGCGGCGTACTCCTGGCCGGACATCTTCTGGATCGTCTCGACGATCTCGTCGGCGATGGCGCGGCGGGCCTTGGCGGGCGGCATGTCGCGGTAGTGGGAGAAGTCCATCGGGGGACCGATCCGCACGGTGGGGCGGGGGCCGAACACGCGCGGCAAGGGCGCGCCGATCGGCTGGATCTTCTCGGTGCCCTCCAGCGCGACGGGCAGCACGCGGGCGCCGGACTCCAGCGCGAGCCAGCCGATCCCCGTCCGGCCGCGGTAGAGCCGCCCGTCCGGGGAGCGGGTGCCCTCCGGGTAGATCGCGAACGCGCCGGCGTTCTCCAGGACCTCGGCGGCCTGCTCCAGCGCGCCCATCGCGGCGCGCCGGGCGCCGCGCCGGACGGGGACGTGTCCGAGGTTGGTGAGGAACCAGCGGACGAAGCCCTTCTTGAGGCCGCCGCCCTCGAAGTAGTCCGCCTTGGCGATGTAGGTGACCGGCCGCGGGACGGCCAGGGGGATGATGAAGCTGTCGATGAACGACAGGTGGTTGCTCGCCACGATGAGCGGCCCGTAGCTCGGCACGTTCTCCCCGCCCACGACCCGCGGACGGAAAAGCAGCCAGAGGATCGGACGCACCACGCGCGTCATGAACGTGTAGAACACCCAGCCTCCTGAATTCGCCACCGACACTGTAACCTCTGCGCCGATCCGCGCCTCGGTCAGCGTCCGCCTTTCCGTTCGCCGGTCAGGTCGAGAATTACCCAACCGCAGGTCAAGGCCGGTCCGGACGGCCTTATGAGCCATTTCTACTATTCAGTAAGTTTCTCTTCAGTAAGTTATTGCCCCGTTTCCCGGAGGTCCCGGGACGCGGCCGGACGCTTCGGACGATCCGTCGGGTAGGGTCTACAGAGCAGACCGGACGGCCGTCTCGGGCATGTTACGGTCCGGGGCACACCCGTGGGCGACCTGGTCCTTTTCCCGGGAAGTGCTTGGAATGCGGGCACGGGTGCGCAATCCTGAGGAGTCACCTGAGATGGCCGGGGACCACCGGATGGGGCGTGAGGTGACCATGGACTTCGACATCAACCTGATGCGCGACGACCGGTGCACGCTCGTACGCGTGCACGGCGACATCGACGTGGTGTCCCGCACGCGCTTCGAAGAGGCCCTGTTCGAGGTCGTGGAGTCCGGCGAGCCCATGGTCATCGACATGCGCGAGGTCACGTTCTGCGACTCCACCGGCCTCAACGCGATCGTCGCCGCCAACCGCCGCGCGGGTGAGCACGGCACCGTCGTCGCGCTGGTGGCGCTGCCGCCGCGCGTCCAGCGGGTCTTCCGCATCACCGGTATCGACAAGTTCATCCCGATCTACGACACGCTCCGCGAAGCCATCGTCGCGCTCCCCTCGTCCACGACCCCCTGACACGCCGGCGATCGCCGCATCGCTCCGAACTCGCCTTGACGGCTTGTCGCGGGGTTGCGGTATCACTTGCAGCCCTCGAACTGGGGGACGCTGGTGGTCAGCTTCAGGCCCGAGTCGCCGAACCACTTGTCCAGCAGGCGCTTGGCCGTGCCGTCCTGGTACATGGCGGTGATGGCGCGGTTGATCTCTTCGCAGCCCTTCAGGTCGCCCTTCTTGATGCCGACGCCGTACTTCTCGTCGGTGAACGGCGCGTTGATCATGCGGCCGGGACGGCCGGCGGCGAAGCCGGCGACGATGAGGTCGTCGGTCGACACGGCGTCGAGCCTCCCGCCGGCCAGCGCGTCCATGCAGGCCCCGTAGGTGTCGACGGTGACGGGCTCGGCGGCCACCTTGCGCTCCTCGATGACGCGGCGCCAGGAGTTGGAGCCGGTCACGGCGCAGATCCGCTTGCCCTTCAGATCGCGCACGTCGTTGATCGAGGTGTCGTCGGCGCGGACGAACGTGTCCTGGTGCGCGACGTAGTACGGGCCCGCGAAGGTGACCTTCATCTTGCGCGTCGCCGTGATCGAGTACGTCGCGACGATGATGTCCACGGTGCCGTTGGCCAGCGCCTCCTCCCGGACGGACGAGTTCGTCGTCTTGAACGTGAGGCGGCTCTCCGGGATGCCGAGCTTGCCCGCGATGTAGGTGGCGACATCGACGTCGAAGCCCTTGTACGTCCCGTCCGGGCCCTTCACGCCGAGGGCGGGCTGGTCCTCCTTCACGCCGATGACCAGGGACTGCTTGTCGGCCACGGTCTCTTCCTCGGTGCCGCCGAGACCGCAGGCCGACAGCCCGGCCGCGGCGGCCAGGAAAGCGGCCGCCGCGGCGGCGGCGCGGGTGACGCGCATGCTCGTCTCCTTCAGCGGAACTCGGCCAGCCGGGGACGGACCCCGACGAGAATCAGCAGGACGATGACGGCCGCACCGGCGGCCGGGACGGCGTTCCAGCCGCGCAGCCCGCCGTCGGCGTCCCGGATCGCGTCGTCGAACGCGTCCTGGTGGACGGCGGTCAGCTCGCCCAGCGCCGCGTCGTAGGAGCCGAAGTCGCGGATGGCGGTGGAGGCCATCCGCGCGTCGACGGCCGCTCCCCGGTCGCCGGACGACGCGAGCCGCCGTATGCGCGCGTCGTTGCGCTGGACGGCCCGGTACGCCTGGAGCGTCTTCCGCAGGGCGGCGGCCTCGCGGCCGCCGGGCTCCACGGTGCGCGCCTCGTCCCCGAAGAAGCCGAGGAACGGGACCTCCCCCTGGCCGGCCTTGTACGGGCCGAGCTTCTCCTCAAGCCCCGCGTAGTAGTTCTCCAGATTCACCGGCTTGTCGCCGATGTCCGGCTGGATCACCGACAGCGACTTGTCGAGGTAGGTCTGCTCGTAGGTGTCGGCGCGTCCCGGGTCGAGGAGGTAGCGGCTCTCGTCGGCGAACGCGCTGTGGCTGATCGCGCGGGCCCTGGACAGCTGGAGGATGGAGTCGAAGCCGTCCTCCTTGGCCTTCTTCATGTGCCCGGCCTGGGCGGTCAGCAGGCCCGCCCCGACGCCGGCGAGTGCCAGCGTCGCGAGCGTCGCCAGGACCAGCGCCGGGTTGAGGACGCGGCGGAACGTCCGCCCGAGGTAGAGCTGCGTCGCGATCAGGAGGAGCAGCACGACGAGGCCCGTCACGGCGACCCACGTGCGTCCCGCCAGCACCGCCGACCGCTTCTCCTCGTACTGCTGCCGGACCTGGGCCCCGGTGTCGAGCGTGATGTTGTACGCCTTGGGCAGGAGCTGGAGCTTCATCAGGTCCGTCGCCTCCCGGTAGGCGTCGACGACCTCCTGCGGCGGCTGGCCCGGCGCGTGGCCGGCCTGCGCGTCGAGCTCCATGGCGCGCCCGACGAGCCGCTCGTACTTGCCGAGGCCGTCCAGCACCTCCTGGACGGTGCGCCGCAGCGCCGCGTCGCTGCCGGCGAGCTGCGCGGCCTGCACCGCGGCCGCGTCGGCCTCCGCGCGGCGCTGCTCGTACACCTGCAGCGACCGGTCGTGGCCGATGCCGAGGTCGTGGTCGCGGCCGATCAGCAGGATGTTGGAGACCTGCGCGTCCATGTCGCTGAGCGCGAAGTACAGCGTGCCGGTCGCGACGACCTGCGGGCCCGCGTCGTGGCCGATGGTCTGGACGGAGTCGCGCGCGTTCCCGATCGCCACGGTCAGCACGGCCAGCAGGGCCAGGATGGCGACCAGGGTCAGCACGACGTGCGTGCGGATGCGGCCCGGGATCGTGCGGAGCCACCGGCCGCGCGCGAACGTCCCCAGGCGTCCGCCACGCGGCCGCTCGGTGCCCGCGGGCGGGCGGGCCTC
>NZ_SMKH01000449.1 GCF_004348515.1 Actinomadura sp. KC345
CTGGCCATCGCCCTCGCCGACCTCATGGGCTGGACCAACATCGCCGCCGCCAACGACCACTACCGGGCACACCCCGACCACGCACTTCAACTACTCGATCTCACTATCTGAGAACGCATTCGCCCTGCCAGGTAATCCCCTCCGACACAGGAGCGCATGCTGGTCTGACGTGTTGCTTCATTCTCTTGGCTCTCCCCGGCGGGATGACCCTGGCCTACAGTGAAGATCTGACGGGCGGCCGGTTCATCGAACGCCCGGAGGACGTGGGCCACTGGGTCCTGTGCTACGAGTCGATCAAGTCATCGGCGTTGTCGGTGAGGCAGTCGGCGGACCTGCTCCGCCGCATCATGAAGGAAGATCATCATGGATCTGACCAGGGCGGCATGGCGTAAGTCATCGCACAGCTCCGGGAATGGCGGCGCTTGCGTGGAGCTGGCCAACCTCCCCTCGGGTGTCGGCGTCCGGGACTCCAAGGACCCGGACGGACCGAAGCTCGTCGTCGCGCGCGACACGTTCTCGGCATTGGTGGCTGATCTCAAGCGCTGACGCTCCCCGGACGACTCCGGAGCCCTGGCCCCTCGATTGTTGCGGGGTCGGGGCTTTTTGTTTCCCGCCGGCCGGTTGAGGTCGGTTGTGGACCTTTCTGGTGTGCGCGTGGCCGGGGTCTTTCTTTCTATCGGTTCTATGTGGTTGCTCTTGGTGGGGGCTGAGGTGGCCTTCCGAAAGTGGGCGCGCTCGTTTCTGTTTGTTGCCGGTTGCTGTCACGTTGGTTGCGGTCGTCGGCTCGGGAATGGTGTTCATCTGCGGGTCTGGTGCGGGGTTCTGTGGGATGCCGCGCTCCGCGCGGAAAAGCATTCGGCGAGGACGGGGGGTTGGGCGCCGCAGGTGAGAAAACGGGGTGACAGTAATGTGGCGTGTCTGAATTGTCTAGGGGTATTGGGGTGATCTTCTTTTATAATTATGGGGTGTGGGATTGTGTTGGGAGGTGAAGTGCTGGTGGCCATGCCCCTCGAAGTTGTTGAAGGGCCGGAAATCGTCCACGTTTCCCGTGAATGGGAAGGGCGGGCATGGTTTCCGCCCGGTCCGCACCTGGCGATCTGCCTCTCCGGCGGAAAACAGCGACTCGCCGACCTGACCGATGACGAGCTTCTTCACGTGGCTGCCGCCGCGCGTCGGCAGACCTCCTGGGCCCAAGCGCGGGAGTTGGCCGCGATCGCCGAACTCACCGCGCGCCGCACCGCCGCCGAAGAGGCGGACGATCACGACTACCGCATCCTGCCCGCGCGTGAAGCGGTCACCGAAGAAGTCGCCGCCGCGCTGACGGTCACCGGCAACACCGCCGCCACCCTGGTCCACCTGGCCGAACAACTCACCGGCCCGCTCAGCCGTACGGGTGACGCGCTGGAGACCGGACGGATCGACATGGCCAGAGCCCGCGTCATCTGCGACGTCACCGACGCCCTTCCGGAGCAGGTGACCCGGCGGGTCGAGGCGGCGGCCCTGGAGAAGGCGTCCGACCAGACCACCGGACAACTGCGGCGACGCATCAAGCGGATCGCGCAGCGGCTGGCCCCCGAAGCGGTCGAGGAACGCAGGCGGGAAGCGGTACGGCAGCGGCGGCTGGAGCTGTGGGACAACCCATCCGGGACGGCCGACCTCGCCCTGTGCGACCTGGCCGCCGAAGACGCCCACGGCATCCACAACAAGATCACCGCCGCCGCCCACGGCCTCAAGGCCGACGGCGACACCCGTCCCATCCACGTCATCCGAGCCGACCTGGCCACCCAACTGCTCAACGGCGCTCCCCTCCCGGACGCCGTTCACGCAGTACTCGCCCAGGCTGGCGCCACCGATCAGCAGAACGGCGGGACGCTGGATCTCCGCGACAGCGCAGCCGCGCCGCGAATGGCCGGTATCGAGTCCAGCGGCGCGCCGCGTCCCAACGGCGCAGGCCCGCCGACCCCTGCGGCGACCGCAGCGGACCCGGCCGGTGATGCCGGTTCACCGAACGAAGATCCCGCCATCCCGGAGCTGGCGGCGATGATGGCGCGGCGGCTCACGCACCTCCGCGACCGCACCCCCGCAGCCGAGCTGCCCACGGCGGTCAACCACGCTGTGCAGCGCACCGCCGCCCGGCTCGCCCGCCAACGCGACGCGCTCTGCCAAGGCGACGACGACCGGCATGGACGGCCCGGTCACCGGCCTCCCGCCAGCATGCGACGAGAGATCGAAGGACGCCACGCCACCTGCGTGTTCCCCACCTGCAACCAGCCCTCACACCGCTGCGACCTCGATCACACCGTGCCTTGGCGGCCAGGGATCACCTGCCGCTGCAACCTCGCACCGCTCTGTCGAAGGCACCACCGACTCAAGCAGAGCCCAGACTGGAACCTCCACCACATCTGGCCCGGACTCCTCCTGTGGACCACCCCGGCGGGCGCCTGGTACATCGTCCGCCCCGACCGCGAGTAGGAAGATCGGCGGAGTGACGGTGGCCCAGCACTTGCAGCGCCTCTCGTTTCAGGCTGGCGACACCTTGAGGACGTGGGTTATTACTGGCCTCCCGGCATAAGGCGTCACACTCGGCCTCCCGCACGGTCGCGTCCCAGGACGCCATCACCCAGCTCGTCGCCGCCGGGTCCGCGTGGTGATCCGCCACGATCCCGGGGCGCCGAGGTCGCCGTGGGCAGGCGGGCAAGCCGAACATCGTCTGGAACGACGAGCAGGCTCGCGCCGATCTGCTGGACGCGCTGGTCACCGACGGCACCGCCCTGGACGAGGTTGACGTCGCTTCCACCCGAACGTGAATGTATGCGAATCGCATATAGTTCTGGGTGTGGACTCAAGCCTTGAAGCAGCAATCAACGAGTGGCACGCCGGCGTCAACGCTGGCGACCCGCAGCGGTCGGCGGGCGCGGTCGGTGATCCAGTCGTCGTCCTGGGCCCGAAGGGCGCGGGCCCGATCACGCCTGCCCAGTTCGCCGAGTGGGTGGAGCGTTCAGGGATCAAGCTGACCCCTCGGTCCTGGCACCCGGTCAGCGAGCGCCTGATGGTGGTCGAGGAGGACGCCACCTGGCCCGAGAGCACGAAGCCCACGCGGGTGGCGACGGTCTTCCGCGCCTCCGGCGCGAAGATCACGGCTGCGCTGAGGCTGCCGGACCTCAAGGCCGCTCTCGAACTGGCCCACATCTGCCGCGAGATGGCAGCAACCGAATGACAGACCAAGGCCCGGGACAGGTCCTGTTCCACTTCGTCCGACACTGGGCACGCCGACCCGTCGCAGCAGACGCAGGTGGCGAGCAGGGGCGACTAGTGTTCTGCGCCTGAAATCCGTTGTGTAAATCTATGCTGGGTCGATGGCAAGGACGGGGCGGCCGAAGGCGCCGTTTTCAGTGACCGCGGCCGAGCGGGCGGAGTTGGAGCGTGGGGCGCGGGCGGCGACCTCGACGCCAGGCGTATGCGTTGCGGTGCCGCATCGTGCTGGCATGCGCGCAGCCCGGGGCGTTCCATACGCATGTGGCCGACGAGCTGGGTGTCTCGCCGCCGACGGTGGCCAAGTGGCGCAAGCGGTTCATCGAACACGGCCTGGCCGGGCTGGCCGATGAGCGCCGCCCTGGCCGTCCGCCCTCGATCCTGCTGGACAAGGTCCAGCAGGTGGTCACGCTCACTTTGGAGCAGACCCCCGAGGACGCCACGCACTGGTCCAGGGCGTCGATGGCCGAACGGACCGGGCTGAGCAAGTCCACCATCGGGCGGATCTGGCGCCGGTTCGACCTCAAGCCGCACCGGGCCGACACCTTCAAGATCTCTGCCGATCCGCTGTTCGTGGAGAAGGTGGTGGACGTGGTCGGGCTCTACCACCAGCCGCCCGAGCGGGCCGTGGTCCTGTGCGTGGACGAGAAATCGCAGATGCAGGCGCTGGACCGCTCGCAGCCGGTGCTGCCGATGATGCCGGGCATGCCCGAGCGGCGCACCCACGACTACGCCCGGCACGGGACCACCAGCCTGTTCGCGGCCTTCAACATCGCCGACGGCACCGTCATCACCGAACTGCACCGCCGGCACCGCGCCACCGAGTTCCGCAAATTCCTAGTCGCGATCGACAAGGCTGTGCCCGCCGAGCTGGAGGTGCACCTGGTCTGCGACAACCTGGCCACCCACAAGACACCACTCGTCCACGAATGGCTGGCGAGGCACCCCCGCTTCCACGTGCATTTCACCCCGACCGGATCGTCCTGGCTCAACCAGGTCGAGCGCTGGTTCGCCTACCTCACCACCCAGCTCACCCAGCGCGGCGTCCACAAAAGCGTCCAAGCACTCGAAGCCGACGTCCGCGCCTGGGTCCAGCAGTGGAACACCAACCCCAAGCCGTTCGTGTGGACCAAGACCGCCGAAGAGATCCTCGACTCCCTCGCCCGATATCTACAACGGATTTCAGGCGCAGAACACTAGCTTGTTCTTTAACCTCCTGCCTGCCCGAGTCTGGCTGCAAGGGTCTTCTCGCGTTTGGTCGTTTTGCCGACGTCGTGTCGGGGTGTGGGGCGCCGGTTTTTGGAGCCGGGAGGCCGTCCTGGCCC
>NZ_SMKH01000044.1 GCF_004348515.1 Actinomadura sp. KC345
GGCAGGTGGGGGCGGTCGCGGCGGGCGTCCTCGGTGAACGCCTCCCACGCCAGCAGTCCGCCCGGCAGGACCGCCCCGGCCGCCCGGCCGAACACGGCGCGGTCCCAGAAGCCGGTGCACAGCACGAGCGCATACCCCGGCGGGGTCGGCCGCCAGTCGCCGAGATCGGCCTGGACGAGCGTGACCAGCCGGTCGAGTCCGCGCCGCCGCGCCTCCGCGCCGAGCCGTCCGAGGGCGACCTCGGACACGTCCACGGCGGTGACCGCACGCCCGGCCGCGGCGGCGAGCAGGGCGCTCCCGGAGGGCCCGGACGCGAGATCGAGCACCTCGCCGTCCGGGAGGCCCTCGGACAGTGCCCGCTCGGCCAGCGGATGGACGGACGACAGTCGCGAAGCGTCCCCGTACTTGGCGTTCCACCGGAGCCTGTCCGGATGTCCGGCCAGGTCCGGCGGCACGTTCTCCGGTGACACGGGGTCCATGCGACGACCTTAGGGCACGCCTGCCGGGCCGGCGCGGTCAGCGGCGCTCCGCGATCAGGAGCATGAACAGCGCGGTCGGGAAGCCCGTGCGCCACCAGGGGTCGTCCCGCATCTGCTCCTGCGTGGGGTGCGGCTCGCGCAGGTCCGCGATGACGAAGCCGGAATCGCGGAGCGTTCCAGCGTAGAACTCCAGCGGCCGGAGCCACGAGGTGATCATCGAAGGGGATTCGAGGCCGTCCACCAGGAACCGCTGGTCGATCCCGCGCGACGCGAAGTACCGCGTCGCCGGGACGCTGTTCATCGCGCCGTGCTCGGAGTTCTCCACGTAGAAGCACGGGTGCAGGGTCAGCAGGACCACCCGGCCGCCGCTGCGCAGGACGCGCGAGAACTCGCCGAACGCGCCGGTCGGGTCCTGCAGGTGGCTGAACAGGTGGTTGCAGACGATCAGGTCGAAGGAGTCGTCCTCGAACGGCAGGTCCTCGACGCTGGCGCGCATGAAGGTGGCCGTGCCCTCCGGCGAGGGGTGGGCGGAGGCCGCGTCGATCAGGCCCTGGGAGACGTCGACGCCGGTGACGTCCGCCCCCCGTGAGGCGAGCGTGCGGGCGATGTACCCCTCGCCGCAGCCCGCGTCGAGGACGCGCTGCCCCTCGCACGGGCCGATGGCGTCGAAGATGGCGCGGTCGGTGAGATCGGTCCGGTACCGGTCCCGGCGCTCCCTGATGACCTTGACCCAGTACTGTGCGTTGGCCTCCCATCTCTCCCGTGTCAGATTCGCGATGGCTTGCGCCGTGTCCTCCACCGGCTCCCCATTCTCCGCGCCCGGTTCAGGCGACGCCCTTGAGCCGCCGAACCAGCGTGTTGCAGGTCTGTCTGACCCTCTTGTCCCGGCAGTCGGCCGCGCGCAGCTCGATGGCCCGGATCAGCTCGGTGATCTTTCCACCGAACGCGGGATCGCGTTTCAGCGCCAGCGGAATGTACGTCGACACCAGGTAGTACAGGTAGGCGTCGTTGTACTCCGCGATCTCGCGCAGCACCTCGGTGGCCGTGTTGCGCAGCGACAGCGCGCTCGGCAGCGTGAAGTCGCTGCTGATGCGGCCGTCTCTGGTGTAGGTCGGGAACGACCATTCCTCCAGGGCCGCGTACACGGGCGTCGTGTCGAGCTCCTTGCGGTACCTTTCCGCGAGCTCGATGTCGTCGGAGCTGATGAGGGATCCCATGACGACGCCGCGCATCATGAACGCGGCCTGGCGTCCGGGGACCACGAAGCCGAGGTCGGCCTCCAGCGTCCCCGTCACCTTGCTGACCTGGTGCGTGAGGATGTTGAGCGCGAGGATCGAATGGAACGAGTAGGTCTTGCGGTTCAGGCGGGGAGCCAGGTCGATCGACGAGTCGAACAGCGCCTGCGGATCGTCGAGGAGGCCGTTGCCCGCCTCGGTGGAGTAGAGCGTCTCGAGCGCGCGGTCCTGCTCGCGTCCCCAGAACCGGGCGATGAAGGAGGAGGTCTTCTGCGTCGCCTCGCCGCGCACGATGTGCAGGGCGGCCTCCAGCGCGTTCAGCAGGTGCTGCTGCGCGACGTCCGAGGCCTCGAAGGCGGCGAGGTCGACCGCGAGGCCCTCGCCGTGCAGGTCGGTGACGAGCACGTCGCGCCTCTTCCGGACGGCGTGCGCCATCGAGTACTCCGCGATCCCCGGGACCGACGACATGAGGCTCTGCAGCGACCGCCCGCTGACCCGGTCGAGCCATCCGGTGTTGTCCCACAGCCGGAAGATCGTGCTCTCGTCGAGCCCCGAGAAGGCGGCCACATCGGACATGTTGAGCCCCATGTCCTTGGTGATCTCGGAGAGGGACTTCGGCTCGCCGTCCGCTGCCATCGCTCGCCCCAGATCTGGCATCCGCTGACGCCCCGATCGTAGCGAAGCGCCGCGGGACGGGGGCCGGCGGTTCACGGATGTGGCCGTCTCGTCACCATGGGGGCCGAGCATCCCGGGCGGCCCCGTGGGGGACGGCTCAGCGGAGGGCGGAGGAGCGGTTCGCATCGCGCGCCGTCACCCCGGGTCGCGTCCCGGCGTGCACCCGGTGCCGCCGGGGCGCCGGAGCCCGCACCGGATGCCGGCGGGCCGCCGGAGCCCGGCGCCGCCGGCGGGCCGGGTCGCGGCGTGGTCCAGGAAGCCCCTGTTCGCCTGGACGAGCCGTCCCGCGATCGGGCACCCGCGCGGCGCCGGCGCCGGGGTCACGGCAGCCGCCATCCTTCCCGGACGCCCACCCCGAACCAGAAGACGGCCGTCCGGTTCCTGCCCCGGCCGGTGCCGAAGTCGGTGGCGAGCGCCCTCATCAGGGCGAGCCCGCGCCCGTGCACGGGCAGCGGGTCGTCCGCCTCGCGCGGCCGTCCGGGCGCGGCGCCGCCGTCGGCGACCTCGACCCGCACGTACCGGTCGATGTGCAGGACCGACAGCGTGATGTTCCCGTCCCGGCGCGGCCGGGCGTGCAGCACCGAGTTCGTCACGGCCTCGCTGGTCAGCAGCTCCAGGTCGGCGAGCTCTGACCGGTCGGCGCCGAAGTGCTGCCCGACGAGCTCCCTGACATAGGACCTCGCGAGCCGCACGGCGGCCGGTGTCGCGGCGAGGTCGATCTCGCCGATGAGGCGCCCGGTCGACTTTCCGTTGCTCCAGGCGGACGGGATTCCGAGTTCCAGCGAGGGTGCGGACGCCGGGACGATCACGGGCGCACCGGACCACGCGTCTGATGGGTTCATGGCGGCGTTGGCTTCACGTCTCAGGGTCGGGCTGTAAGCGAACATGTGTTCTTCGGCCTGGTCGGATTCGGACGTGGAAGTGAGACGACACACACTCTGACGCAGCGAGCACCCCCCGGTCACCGCCGCTTGCGCGCACGCAACGAACTCACTCCACCCTGCGCACCGTCGCCATCCGTGGTCTCTCCGATGCGAAGTGTCGCGGTGACTCCCAGGCCCGCCCTCCGCCGGTGCAGGCGGGCCATGCCCTCAGCCTCGGACGCGGTGGACGGTGAAACTCGGAACCCCGACGTTGCCGAGACTGTGAACGACCTCGGACGGAGTGAGGACGGCGAAGCCCCCCCGATGGCCCTGGGCCTGCCCGGCAGGGTGTCGGAGAGCCGCCTTCCCTCGCCGTCGAGCAGGAGGAACCGCTCCTTGCCGTTCCGGGCGTCGGCGACGACCAGTCTCGCGACGTCGTCGTCCTCGCGGTCCAGGCCGGTGTAGACGACCGCGTCCCCGGCGAGCTCGATGGCCTCCAGCGAGCGGAGAGCGGTGTCCTCGGCGGCGGGATCCACCGGGGTGGTCTCACCGGCGCCGGCCGTCCACAGCGGGGCAGCGTCGATCCGGGGCGGCTTCACCGCCGGCGCGCCCGGCCCGCTCGGCTCGGCCGGCGTGGCGCCGACGGCGGCCGCGTGCACCACGAGACCGGCCGCACGCCCGTGGGCGTGCCGAAGCCGTCGACCGGCCGCAACGATTGAGATGACCGAAGGGTAGAATCTTGTTCGATCTCGTCTCCTCCGAGTGCGGCCGGTCCCGGCCACCGGGTCAGACGGCCAAGAGCGCCGCGACGGCGTCCGGGCTCCCCGAATGCCGTCCGACCAGCGCCACCACCTCCTGGTAGGCGTCGTCCGCGGTCGCCGTCCACTCGGCGGGATGTCCCAGCAGCGTCGCCACCGCGTCGCATGCGGCGGGGTTTCCGACCAGCAGGGTGGAGACGGGGCCGGGCGCCGCCGGGGCCGCGTGTGCGGCCGGCGGGGCGGACCGCTCCCAGGGCGGCACCCAGGAGTCCACCGCGTCCAGGGTCGCCGGGAACGTGCGGGCCGCCTCGCGGACGAGCACCGGCACCAGCTCCCGCGCGTGCTCGCGCAGCGTCGTGATCAGCTGCGGCAGCCACGGGAGCAGGACCTCGTCGGGCAGCCGCGCGAACGCCTTCGACATCACCTCCACCACCAGCGGCGCCAGCGTCGGCGCCGGTTCCAGCGCCTGGACGAAACCGCTCATGTAATGCGGGAACGCCGGGACGACCAGCGGGTTGGCGAGCAGCTCGTCGCACCGTCCCCGCAGCTCCGCGAGCGGCATCAGGCCGAGCTGCGACGTCGCCGCCCACAGCAGCGCCACCTTCGCGGGCGCCTCCGGATGCGACTGCCGGACGGCCAGTTCGAGCTGCGCGTGGTCGCAGCCCAGCGACAGGGCCAGGCTCTCCATCCCGAACAGGAACCCGAGCATCGCCGCGACCTGCCGGACCCCGGCGTCCTCGTCCAGGAACGCCGTCGGGAGCAGCGTGCAGTAGTGCGCGTAGCCGGCCGTGACGAACGACCGGCACCAGCCGGGCAGTTCCGGTTCGGTCGCGCGGTAGTGCGCGAGCAGCCGCCGTATCCGCCGCAGCACCTCGGGCGCGTCGTCCACGGTCCGCTCGGCGGCCAGCAGCTCCACCGCCCGCGCGCCCAGCTCGTCGGCGATCCGGCGTCCGCCCAGGTAGAGGACGGCGTCCTCCACCGCCCGCAGCGCGACGGCGGCGGTGGCCTTCGGATCGTGCACCGCGCGGCGGAGCCGCTGCTCCAGGACCTGCTCGACCGTGACGCCCTCGTACCCCAGCTCGACCAGCGCCCGCTGGTTCCGGCCGATCGCGAGGTCCCAGCTCTCCTGGATCGACCGCTCGCCCAGCGTCCGCGAACCCATGATCGGCCTGACCGCGTCCTCCGGCAGCAGCCGCCGCAGCACCCACAGCAGATCCGAGCACGGCACCAGGTCGGGGGCGGCGTTCAGGTCGAGCAGCGCCCGCTGGATCGTGCGCTTCTCCAGGTCGAGGCCCAGCGGCTCCAGCCGGTCGAGGACGTCGCGGGCCAGCGGCGGCAGCGACGCGTAGCCGACCTGGCCGATCCGGTCGCCGCCGAGGAGGATCTCGCACAGCCGCCGCACGTCGCGCCGTCCCGGCACCGCGTCCTTCTCGATGCAGGTGATCGCGGCGTCCTGGAAGTCGTACGGCGTCGGGCGCGCCCGTCCCCGCATCCCCGCGAGGAGGACGGACGTCTCGAACACCGCGATGGCGTCGGCGGTGCTCGCCATGTACCCGTTGCGTCGCGCCAGCCGGACGATGTCGACGCACCAGCCGAGCAGCTCCGCCTCGTCCAGGTCGTCCAGCGCCGGCGGGCTCGCCAGGAACCCCGAGAGCCGGTCCGCGGCCGGCGGGTCCTCGCCGGGGCCGGGCTTCGTGCCCTTGACCGGGCCCTTCGCCGGTTTCGCGGCGCCGTTCCGGCCTTCCAGGCGGAACGGCTTCACCCCGCTCCGCTTGACGGCCTTCGCCCAGGTCGCCGCCGCGATCGACACCGAACCGGACGCCAGCCCGAACTGCGCCTCGATGGCCGAATGGCTGGACGGGATCAGCCCGTACTGCCAGCGCGTCCCCGTTCGGGGCGTGATGTCGAAGGGCTCCGCCTCCGACGCCAGCCCGAACTGCTCGACGCGGCTGGCCGCGTGGAACGCCCCGCACACGTACAGGCATGCGGACGGGTCGGTCCCGGTCGCGGCCAGATGCTCGCGCATCCGGGTCCACATGTACCGCTCCCGGTTCTCGTCCAGCTCGTGCCGCTCGTCGCCCTCCGGCCGCAGCCGCCGGAACAGGCTGCCGATCAGCACCATGACCTGCCGGTAGGTGTCGTAGCCGGCGCCGGTGAGGGGCTGCTCGACGTACTGGTCCCACCATTCCGACCAGTGCCGCACCTTCCCGTGATGCAGCAGATGCGCCTCCAGTTCGGCGAACCGGGGACGGAGATCCCCGATCTCGACGCCCACGGAGTCCCCGTGCAGGGCCCCGTCGTCGTCCGCGGCCTTCTCCGCCTTCTCCGCGTTCCCGGTTTCGTGCCCGGCGCCGTCCGCGGTCTCCCTGCGCGGGTCCCACTGGAAGACGTGGTCGCTGGAGCGGTCGACGAGGACCAGCTCGACCCCCGGCGTGTCCAGGGCGTAGGAGATGGCCTGGTACTCCGCGGACGCCTCGGTGATCGGCGCGACCACGCTGAGCGGCGCCCACGCGTCCGGGAGGCCGTCCAGCTCGCCGGCGAACGCCTGCAACGCCACCGGCAGCCGGCAGTTCCGCAGTTCGTCGAGCAGCGGCGCGAGGTCCTCGCAAAGCTCCAGGTAGACGACCGAGGGCCGTTTCTCGCGCAGCCGCCGCGCCATCGCCAGCGCCGACGCGGGGGAGTGGTGGCACACGGGGAAGATCTCCAGCTCCTCCCGCAGCGCCCGGTCGACGTCGTCCACCAGTCCCGAGAGGATCCCCGACACCGCGTCCCCGCCGAACTCGCGCGCGGCGCCGGTCAGCTGCTCCCGGAGTTCCGCGAAGACACCCGCGGTCGCGGCCGGGCCGCTCACGACAGGGTCGAGATCGCGTCGCGGCCGCCCTCCAGGAAGCCCTGCCATGGCCCGTCCTCCCCGTCCTTCTTGCTGCGCGGCTCGATGACGCCGTGCCAGAACTTGTTCAGGATCGCGAGGTCCTCGGGGGTGCGGCGCGCCAGCGACCCGACGAGGGAGCTGCCGAGCGTCTCGGGCCGCAGCGTCCGGTCACCGAAGAACTGGCTGTGCAGGATCGCGTCCTCCAGGACGCCGATCTGCTCCGCGGTCGACAGCGCCGATTCGAGCTTCTCGTCGTCGCTCGTGGCGGACGCGGCGGCGGCGCGCAGGTCGGCGAAGCTCTGCAGCAGGACGTCCAGCAGCGTCGGCGGCAGCTCCAGCTCGATCTCGTGCCGGCGCAGCAGCTCCGACGTGCGGAACCGGACGATCTCCGCCTCGCTGCGCTTGTTCGTCACCACCGGGATGCGGACGAAGTTGAACCGCCGCTTCAGCGCCGACGACAGGTCGTTGACGCCCCGGTCCCGGCTGTTGGCCGTCGCGATGATCGAGAATCCGGGCTGGGCGAACACGATGTTGTCGTCGTCCAGCTCCGGGATCGACACGTACTTCTCCGACAGGATGGAGATCAACGCGTCCTGGACGTCGCTGGTCGAGCGGGTCAGCTCCTCGAACCGCCCGATCACCCCCGACTCCATCGCCGTCATGATCGGTGAGGGGATCATCGAGTCCCGGGACTGCCCCTTCGCGATCACCATGGACACGTTCCACGAGTACTTGATGTGGTCCTCGGTGGTGCCCGCCGTGCCCTGCACGACCAGCGTCGAGTTCCGGCAGATCGCGGCCGACAGCAGCTCGGCGAGCCAGCTCTTCCCGGTGCCCGGGTCGCCGATCAGCAGCAGCCCCCGGTCGGAGGCCAGCGTCACGATGCTGCGCTCGACGAAGCTGCGGTCGCCGAACCACTTCTGCGGGATCTCCCGCTCCAGGCCGTCCGACCGCTCGGACCCGAGCACGAACAGCCGCACCATCTTCGGGCTGAGCCGCCACGCGAACGGCTTGGGCCCGTCGTCGATCGACTCCAGCCAGTCCAGCTCCTCGGCGTACTTCACCTCGGCCGGGGCGCGGAGCATCTCGTCGGTCATCGTCGCCTGCCTTTCAGCATGCGGCCGGCATGGGCCGCAGCGTGGTCCATGAGGGTTTGCGGGGGAGTGCTATGCGAGGAAGTTCTTCAGCTCGAACACGAGCTTCTGGATCTTCCCGGAGATCACGGGCGTGCCGAGGTTCTTGAAGCGCTGCCGGAACCACGGCTCGACGATCTGGGTCCCGGAGCTGTTCACCGAGCCGACGGGGATGAACTTCACCCCGGACCTGTGCACCGCCTCGATGCCGGCGTACAGCGCCTGCGAACGGCCGAACTCGTAGAAGTCGGAGATCCACACCATCACCGTGTTGCGCGGATCGGTGATCTTCGGCCGGGCCATCTCCATCGCGACCGGGCCGTCGTTGCCGCCGCCGAGGTTCGTCCGCAGGAGCACCTCGAACGGGTCGTTCACCCACGGCGTCAGGTCGATCGCCCGCGTGTCGAAGGCGATCAGATGGACGTCCACCTTCGGCAGCCCCGCGAAGATGGACGCGAGGATCGTGCAGTTCACCATCGAGTCGACCATCGACCCCGACTGGTCCACGACCACGATCATCTTCGCGGGGGTCGTGCGCTTGGCGGTGTGCCGGTAGAACAGCTTGTCCACGTAGAGGCGCTCGTCCTCCGGGCTCCAGTTCGTGAGGTTCTTCCAGATCGTCCGGTCGAGGTCGAGGTTGCGGAACACCCGCTTCGGCGGCACCGACCGGTCGACGGTGCCCGCGCTCGTCTGCTGGACCTGCGTCCGCAGCACCTCCGCGACCTCGTCGACGTACCTGCGGATCAGCGACTTGGCGTTCGCCAGCGCCACCCCCGACAGGTTCGCCTTGTCGCGCAGCAGCTGCTCGATCAGCGACATGCTCGGCGTCAGCCGGCTCGCCAGCTTCGGGTCGGCCAGCACCTCCCGCAGCCGCATCCGGCCGACGAGATCGCCTTCCAGGCCCGCCAGGACGCCCTTCACCTCGCCCGCGCCCTCCTCGCCGAGCGCAGCCTTCAACCATCCGGCGTCCTTCTGCCAGGCTCCGAGCTGCCCCGCGGTCACACTGCCGCTCCCGGTCTGGAACGTGTTGAGCAGCAACTTCGAGATCAGCGCCGCCCGCCGCACCTCCTCCGACCCCGCACCGCCCGCCGTGTCACCGCCCGCCGTGTCACCGCCCGCCGTGTCACCGCCCGCCGTGTCACCGCCGGTGGCGGCCCCGTTCGCGGGGTCGCCGTCCGCCCTGTCGCTTCCCGTCGCGCCGGTCGGGGTGTCACCGTCCGTGGCGCTACCGCCGGTGGGGCCGGTGGGGTTCGCGAGGGCCTCGAACTCGGCGGCCAGGCCGGGGAAGCGCTGGACGAGGTTGTCCACCGAGACGCCCGGGTCGAGCAGCGCGGGCGGGAGGTCCAGGTCGTCGACGATGGCGACGCTCGCCGACTCCAGCGACGGGTGCTCCTCCGGATCGAACACGCGCGCCAACAGCCGCCAGTAAAGGAGCTGCCGCCTGTTCGCCTCGGCGCTCCGGAACCCGGTTCCCTGCATGTTCTGTGAGTCCTGGGTGGTCATTTGCGCAGCAACCGTCCCGCCCGCTCGCGCAGCACCGCCACGGCGTCGCCCGCGCGTGCCTCCGCCTTGACGACCTTCGGGTCGGTGGGGCCGAGCGCCCAGTCGCCGTTGTGCGCCTCGACCGGCTTCTTCCTGACCGCCGCCTGGACGGCGAGGGGCTGCATCGTCCAGCGGCCGTCCCATCTGACGAGTCCGATGCACGCGGACGACGCCGCCACGAGCTCGGACGTCAGCGGGCCGCTCGCCGGGAGCCGCTCCAGGTCGATCTCCAGGGTGTGGCCGTCCAGTTCGAGGTCCGTTCCGTCGACCGCGTAGCCCTCCAGCAGGACGGGCTCGGCGATCCGCACGGGATGGCGGTCCAGGGGCGGGACGGCCGGGGCGAGCGCCTCACCGAGCTGGACGCGGGCCGCGGCGAACGGGTCGGCGGTGTCGCCGGCCTTGGCCCGGCCGTCGTCCCACATGAGGTCCCCGCCGATGAGGGGCAGATCCTGGACGTCCAGGGTCCGCTTCTCGGCGAGTGCGCCGAGCAGGACGGGGTGGTCGCCGAGCAGCCGCCACACGGCCGGACCCACGATGGTGTCGACCTTGGCCGAGCCGACGCTGATCCGCACCATCCGGGCTTGCCCGCCCGCAGACTCCAGCAGAGCGTGGACCTGCACCTGGACGGCCGTCGCGTGCTCATGGACGTCCACCCCCAGGACGAGCAGCCGCCCCGACACGGTCTCGGCCGCGTGGCCGGGCGCGCCCGGCTGGGACAGCAGCATCCCGCGCGCCCACAGGTCGCCCCAGCGCCGCGCCGGCAGCCGCTCCATCGTCGCCACCGGGCACGACGCCCGGAGCTCGGCCGCCAGGCCGTCCAGCAGGACGCCCAGCCCCCGAAGCCGCGGCTCGGCCAGCACCGCCTCGATCGCCTGGTCGGACGCCGACACCAGGTCGTGGTCGACGCCGCGCCAGCCCGCGACGGCCACCTCGGCGAGCCACGACCGGCACCCGCCGAGCAGGTTCGCGGCCTCGGCCGCGCCCGGCGCCGCGTCCTCCCACGCGCTCCGGGAGCGTCCGAGAGCCGCGTCGAGCCGTCCCGCCAGGGCGTCGTGGACGGCGCCGAACAGCGCGGTGCGCGCTCCCGCCAGCGTGACCAGATGCGTCTCCGCGACGGACCCGGCCGCGACCTTCTCGACCGCCTCCGCGACCGGGCCGTCCAGCGGCGACCCGGCCAGCGCCCCCGCGAGCGCGGTCAGCGCCGCGGCCTGCTCCTCCCCGAGCCGCCCGAACCCGTGCGCGAGCGCCTCGTCGAACCCGGCGACGATGCCGAGCGCCTCGTCCACCCCCGGCGGCGTTCCGCCGACCAGCTCACCGAGCTGCACCCCGAGCATCAGCGCACCGCCCCCGTGGCCGGGAACCACTGCATCTCGACCAGCGGGGCCGTCGCCGGCGGCAGCTCCAGGTAGGCCAGGTGCCGGAGGAAGCGGCTGAACACCACGGCCGCCGGCGCCTGCTCCTTCCGCCCGTCCAGGGCGGCGAGAAGGCCACCGCCCTCGTCCACGTCGGCCTTCAGGTACCGGGCGACCCGCTCGACCCCGTACTGCAGGACGGCCTCCTTGACGAGAGCTTGCAAGTGCTTGCACGGGTACGACCCCGACAGCCCGCCGCACGGCCGGTTGTTGTTGGTGCTGCAGCTGAAGCCGTGGGTACCGGACGCGATCGACGACACGTACACCCGCGCGATGTCCGAACCGCTCGACACGACCCCCTGCAACCGCCCGTCCGCCATCTCGACGAACGGGACCTTCGCCAGCTTGCGCGGCTGGACGGGCGGTACCACCCTCACCGCGCTCCGCCGCTCCCACGCGGCATTGCCCGCGTCCAATTGACCTCCAGCACCTCGGCACGGACGATCACGAACCCCGACCGGACCGGTCAGGCACGGCACAGCCTCGCAGCGCCCACCGACATTCCGCCGCCGTTCCGGAGACACCGCCCGTGCGCGGCGGAGTCCGCCTCATTCCCGGACGCGGTGGACGGTGAAGGTCGCCACCCCGCCGCCGAACCCGTGCATGATCTCGGACGAGCTCAGGACGGCGAAACCGCCGCCGATGGCCTGGGGCATGCCCGGCAGGTCGTCCGAGAGCAGCCGGCCGTCACCGTCGAACACGAGGAAGCGCCCCGCCTGGGCTCCGGGACCGATCGTCGCCGGGCGGTGGGCGGCGAACCAGTTCCCGAAGGCCGCGTAGCGGGTGAGGAACCCGGTCTCCAGCAGGTCCTGGATCTTCGTGGCGCCGTCGCGGGTCTGGATCGTCACCGCGCGCGCCGAAGCGCTCCCGCCCGGGGCGTCCGGGTTCGCTTCGCAGACGATCAGCGTGTCGCCGTCGCCGTCGCACCGGTCGAGGGGCACGTACGTCCGGGCCAGCTCGCGGCCCGTGGCCCGGTCGAGGACGGCCCCGCCGTCCGCGGTGCCGATGACGACCGTCTCGCCGCCCGCGTCGTGGAGCAGCCTCGGATCCCGGTACCGGTCGCCGAGCCGCCATTGGAGCCCGCCGTCCGACGCGCCGTAGGCGATGAGGTCGCGCCGCGCCCGGCCTTGCGGGCCGGGTTCGGCGGCGAGGACGAGGCCGCCGCCGGTGCTCTCGGGCGTCACCCCGCGCTTGCGCCACAGGTCCTTGCGGGACCCGGTCGCGTAGACGACCGTCTCGTCCCCAGCGCCGCGCTCCGACACCCTGACGGCGAACGTCTCGCGGTCGGCCGCCTCCAGGGCCGCGTACCCGTTCCCGCTCGTGACCTGCTTCTTCCACCGGACGCTTCCGTCCTTGAGCGAGAGCGCCGCGACGCCTTCGACGCCGCCCGGGCCCCGGTACTCGACGAACGACAGCCACTCGCCGCCCATGTCCACGATGCGGGGACCACCCAGACCCGTGACGGGGGAGACGCCGACGAAGGTCGCCTCCGCGCCGCCGCCGAGCGACGCGCCGTCGCGGACGGACCACCGCACCTTCCCGTTCTCCACGTCCACGACCACCTGCTCGTCGCGGTCGTCGTCCTCGGCGTCCCGCCCGGTGAGGACGAGCGCGCCGCCGGCGAGGCGGACGTCCTCGACCGTCGTCAGTCCCATGTCCCCGGCCGAGCCCGGCACCGTGCCGGACGCGGCCGCCGCGCTCGTCACCGCCGTCCACAGCGGCGTCGCGTCGATCCCGGGCGGCTTCAGCACGGGCCTTGCCGAAGCGCTGGCCTCCGGCGGTTCCGCGCCGAACGCCGCGGCGTGGACGGCGAGCCCGCCGTCCGTGGACGATCCCTTCCGGTCCACCCGGAACGCGACGGCCTTCTCCGACACCGCGGCGACCTCGCCGCGCGGCGCCGCGCCGATCCGGTTCCCCGCCCGGTCGACGGCGGCGCGCCGCAGGGGGCGGTCGCCGCCGGACGACGCGTGAACGAAGACCCGGTCCCGCCAGACCAGGCCGACCTGAGCCATCGAGTCCTCGTCGAACGGCGGCTTCTTCGTGATGAACGGGTCTTCGCCCGCACCGGGACGGACCGTCACGAGCCGCCCGTCGGCACCGGAGCACGCGATCAGCGTGCGCCCGTCGTCGGCGCAGTCCCAGAGCCGGTCGTTCTCCGTCGCGACTCCGTCCGAGCCGGTCTCGCCGTCCCGGGCGGTCTCGCGGCCCGTGGCGGCGTCGAGCAGTGCCGTCCGCCGGTCCTCGTACGTCCGGCCCGGTTTCCGCTCCCGCACGGTGACGGCGGCCGTCCCGCCGGCCACGGCGTCCAGATCGGAGCTCTCGAACGTGCCGTTCAGGTCCCAGCGCTTGGCGCCGGTCCTGACGTCGAGCGCGAAGACGTCGGAATTCTTGCGCGCTGCGTCCCATCGCGCGGGCGGAGGCCGGTCGCCGCGCGTCTCGCCGAGCACCAGGCCGCCCGCGAAGCGGTACGCCCAGCCGTCCTCGTTCCGCCACAGCTCGCCTCCGGTCGCCGGGTCCAGCGCCACGGTCCTCAGCTCGGTGGCCTCTTCCCCTTCCACACTGGCGAGGACGACCCGCGTGTCCGCCGCGAGGAGCCGCACCTTCTGCCCGCGGTCGTCGTCGCCCTTGTCGCCGGACTCGGGACGGATGAGCGCGTGCTTCCAGCGCACGGCGCCGTCCTTGCCGGACAGCGCCGCCACCCCGATCTCGGTCTCGTCTCCCCGGGAACCCTCCGAGTACTGGACGAGAACCGTCCAGTCGCCGCTGTCGTCGTCGCCGTCGCCGTACAGGAGCGGCTTGCCCGTGACGCCGCTCAGTTGCTCCGCCCGGGACCCGTGGCCCTGATGGGCCTGGGCGCCGTCACCGCCCTTCAACGGGGAGCCGGCGTCCACGACCCAGCGCGGCGCCCCGGTCCGCACGTCGGCCGCGGCCAGCCTGGCCCCGCCGATGCCGCCGACGTCGCCGGCGACGACGGCGGCGGCGTCCCCGCGCAGCTCGGCCCCGGCGACCCGCACCATGCCGAGCTTCCGCTCGTCCCACATCGGCTTGCCGCTGAACGAGAGGGGTTCCGGCCGCTTCTCCCCGTCCGGCAGCGGATCGAGGTCCGGGCCCCCGGAGCCGCATGCCCTGACCAGGACGACCACCATGGCCACCGCCACGAGGACGGCTCCGGCGGCGAGCGCGCGTGATCGGTTCGTCTCGGGCAGCACGACCGGAACCTTCCGCTGGACGGCACGGCGCGGCAGTATCCGCCGGCCGTGCGAACTGCGATGGCCGGAACGATCACCCGGTTCCCTCCGGATCCGGCCGGATCCGGCCGGAGGAGGCGGTTCGGGCCGGCCGGCGACGCTCCGGGTAGCGTCGGGATCATGCAGCCTCCCGCCGATGCCGTGACAGCGGACGATCTCGACCTGGCCGTTCGGCTCGCCGTCGCCGCCCTGCGTGAGACCCGGCCGGACGCCTGGGACGCCAAGGCCGGAACGCTCGAATGGGACTGCTGGGAGACCGTCGAGCATCTGGCCGACGACCTCTTCTCCTATGCCGCCCAGATGGGGCCGAGGACTCCGCCCATGGACGGTGAAGTGCCGTTCGTGTGGGAGAGCCGGAGACCCGGCGGCCCCAGGAACGCCGTGCACGCGGATCGGGAGGCCGGGCCCGCCGGGCTTCTGCAGGTGCTGGAGGCGTGTGGCGCGTTCCTCGTCGCGATGGTGCGCTGCACGCCTCCGGACGTACGGGCCCACCACGTGTTCGGTGCGTCCGACCCCGAGGGGTTCGCCGCGATGGGCATCGTGGAGACCGTCGTCCACACCCATGACGTGGCGGAGGGGCTCGGCCTGCCCTGGGAGCCGCCCGCCGGCCTGTGCTCCCGCGTGCTCGGACGGCTGTTCCCGGACGCCCCGGCGGGAACGGAGCCGTGGCCGACGCTGCTCTGGGCCACCGGCCGCGCGGAACTCCCCGGACGCCCCCGCCTGACGTCCTGGCGCTGGGACGGCTCCGTCCGGGCATGACCGCCGCCTGGCCCGCTGGCTTCAACGCAGGTAGTGGAACGCCGGCTTCGGGTGCATGAGGAAGTCGTGGTGGGAGATGTTCCAGGCGTAGGCGCCGGCCATCGTGAACGCGATGATGTCGCCGGGGGACAGGCGCGGGACGAGGACGTCGCGGGCGAAGACGTCCTTGGGGGTGCAGAGTTGGCCCACCAGGGTGGCGCGGATCTCCGGGCCGTTCGCGGTGAGGGTTTCGAAGGGCTGGTCGTGGCCCTTCGTCACCGGGGTCCTCAAATGATGGGTGCCGCCGCGAAGGATCACATAGGTCTCACCGCGGGTGGTTTTCACGTCCAGGACGTCGGTGACGTACCAGCCGTGATAAGCCGTCATGGCGCGACCCGGTTCGATGCGCAGTACGGGGTTCGCGGGGAGGCCCTTGCCGTAGCTTCGCCAGTCGAATCGGCTGTCCGGGGCGGTGTAGTCGACGGCCATGCCGCCGCCAATGTTGAGTTCGGGGTCCCTTACTCCGTGAGCGTCCAGCCAAGGGAGCGCCCAGTCTCTTGTCTGGGCGGCCAGATCGAGCATCGCCGGGGCGTCCAGGCCGGAGGCGAGGTGGACGTGAATGCCGCAGAGATCGAGGCCGGGTGTTCCGGCCAGGTGGCGGGCGCATTCGTCGAGGCCGGGCTCGTCCATGCCGAAGGGCCCGCTCATGGTGAGTGCGGCGTCCGGCGTCTTGAGCGGCAGGTTGGCCCTGAGGAGGATGTCGGCCGGTCCGGAAATGCGGGACAGTTCCCTGGGGCTCTCGACATGGATGCGGTCGACGCCGAGGTGCTGGGCCAGGGACAGTTCTTCGATGGTCTTGCCTGGGCCGCCGAACGCTATGCGAATGTCGGGAAGAGTTGCCCGGACGTGGGTGAGTTCACCGCCGGACGAGACTTCTATGCCGTCCACGTGCGGGGCCAAAGTGCGGAGTATCTCGGCGTCCGGGTTGGCCTTGGCGGCGTAGAACAGTTCCGTGCCGGGGAGGGCGGCGCGAATCTCGGCGGCGTGTGCCGCCAGCCCGCGGAGATCGTAGATGTAGGCCGGGTGGCTCGGAAGGCCGAGGGCGTATTCATGCAGGGTCGGTTCGTTCACGGCGGTCGGTTGGTTCATGGCGGCCGGTTCGTTCATAGCGGCGGGGGCGTGGCCAGCGGATTGGGAGCGGGGACGTAGGTGGCGCCGCGGTCGGCCGTGCGGGACCAGCGGGTGCGGAGATTCGCCTTGGCCGGCAGCGGCACCCCGGCCAGGAGCGCCCTCACCTGAGGATGGTGGTCGTGGGCGGCGAAATGCTTTCTCGCCGTCTGCCAGAGCGTTCGTTCCAGGGACGGATGCAGGTCCGCTATCGCCGCCGCGATTTCGATCAGGTGGTTGACGACGAGGCAGTAGACGACGCGGTTCCAGCCCCGGTCCGGTGCGTAGGTGAGGCTTTCGGCAACGCGCGCAGGGAGGTGGGCCAGGTCCCAGTGGCCCGCAGTGAGCTTTGTGCCCTCCAGGTCGCGGAACGCCGTGTGGACGGGCATGCCGTGGGTGTCCACGCAGATGAGCACGTTCTGGAGGTGCGGCTCCAGGACGACTCCGTGATCCAGGTAGGCGCGCAGGACCGGGGGAGCGACCTGAGCCACGTAGGCGTCCCACCATGCTCGGGCACTGTCGGATTCCGCTAGAGCCGGTAGGTCCGCAAGGAAGGTGTTGTACGGGTCGGCCAGTGCACCGGCCAGGAGCGGCGTGCCCGGGAGGCCCTTGACGCCCTGGCGCAGGATCACGCCCAGGCCCTCGTACAGGCGGCGGTCGGCCAGGGAGATGCTGCGGTAGGCGGGTTCAGCGAGAAATGTGGAGTTCAGCTCCGTGAAGATGGGGGGCACCAACTCGTTCAGGGTTATCGCCCCGGCCAATTCGTACCAGGCGTTCTTGCGGACGCAGTTGGTGATGCGCACGTCCAGGCTGAACTTGCAGAACACGTCGGCGGCCGGCACGTACACCGTGCGGACGGACGACGTGGGCGCCGCTTCGGTGTCGGAGGGGCCGAGGTTGAGGAGCACGCCCCGCGCCAAAGCCTCCTGGAGGACGGGGTTGTCCGCCATCAGGGAGAACTGCCACGGGTGGACGGGGAGCAGCCTCCGTCCGGACGGAGCTGGAGGCCCGTACGCCTCCAGCTCCGCGAAAGCCTCCGGATGGCCTTCTTCAGCGACGACCTCCTCTGGGACGGCCAGCCAGTGGGGCCGGAAGCGCGCCCTCGCCTCAGGCGCGTACTGAAGCCAGTCCGCCGGTGAACCCTGGCGTGACTTCGGGGACGGATGAAAGCGGTGCCCCGTCACAAGGGACTGCTCCGAGTCGATGTAGGGGTCGTCCAAGGGCTCGCTTCGTGCGGCGAGGATCGCGGACAAGGCGCTGTGGCTGTCGTCCACCTGAGTGAGGAACTCCGGGTTCGCGCGACCGGTGGCCAGCTCAAGCTCACCGGCGACGAGATTTGCCAGCCTGTCCCAGGGGGCCGCGATCCACTCGTCCCCGCGCTTTTCCTCGTAGGGCGGCGCCAGGCGGTAGGTGGGGCCGACCGGAGGGCGGGCCAGGCCGGTGCGCAGCTCCACGCCCGCACGGGGGAGGCGGGCCACCAGGTGCGCGCCGTCCGCCCACACCTGCTGCTCGGGCGCGCAGACCTCCCGGATCAGGCAGTTCAGCAGCGCGGTCGAGGTGGCGTCGTCGGCGGAGATGCCGGGTTCTGTCAGCAGCACGTCGGGTCCCGTGGCGTGGTCGGCGGTCGGTGGGCGGTCTGGCGTGGTCGGCGGGCGCGGTCCGGGTCACGGGCACGTGGCGTCCCGGCGCAGGTAGTTCGGCCCCGGCGGGCCGTAGTGCTTGTTGATGTCGGCCGCGCCGGTCCTCGCCTTGTCGACGAGGGTTCCGGCGGTGAGCATGGCCTTGCCCGGCAGGGCGTCCGCGTCCAGCGTGCGGGAGCGCAGGAACGCCTCGTCCGGCCCGAGGGCCTCGTCCAGCCGCTCGCGGATCATCGCGCGGCCGGTGCGCCAGGGCAGGAGGCCGCGCTCGGCCAGTCCCAGGGCCGGGGCGGCGGCGCACAGGTGCAGCGTGATGGTGACGAAGACGCGGGCGAGCGCCTCGTCGTCGTCGGTCGTCATCCTGCGGTCGATGAGGTCGCGCGGGTCCGTGCCGGGGGACGGCGGGAGGCGCTCCCGGAGCCGGGACGTGTTGATGAGCGTGCCGTCGTTGTCCTTGATGAGGAGGCGGAGCGGGGCGTCGTCCAGGACGAGGGCGACGTTCTGCTGGTGTGCCTCTAGCGCGATGCCGTAGCGGAACAGAGTGACGTTCCAGGAGAACAGCGCGGAGAGGTAGGCGTCGAAGACCGCCTCGACGTCCCACCGTTCGACCACGTGACCATGGTCCGGGGCATCCGCGAGCAGCGCCGCTATCGGGACGATGTGCGCGCGCGCCGTCTCGGGCGGGAAACGTCGAACGAGATAGCCCAGGAGGGGGTCCTGCGCGTGGCCGTAGGTCTGCTCGTCGGCGAGGAGGACCGGGAGCTCCGGTTCCCGTAGCAGCACACGGTGCAGGATGCGTTCGACCAGCGCGCCGTCCGGCAGGGTGCCGGGCATGATCGTGCGGCGGTTGCGCAGGCCGAGGGTGCTGGTCGGCAGCGGCATCTTGAGGTGCCCCAGCGGCGCGGCGGCCACGGTCCGCATCGAGAGGGTGGGCGTGACCTGCAGGTACGGCTCGGGGGCCAGCGCCGCGCCGGGATGCCCGCGCACCTGGCGCACCGCCAGCGGGTGGACGGGGAACAGCGCGGCGCCCCCGCCGGCGTCGGGCGCGCCGAGGCCGACGTCCGCGGGGCTCGGCCACCAGCCCGGCAGCGACCCGGCGAGCGCCGGGTTCCGCACCGCCGCCCAGCGCAGCGGGAAGGACGGCGCGAACTCGGGCGCGTAGCGGCTCAGATCGGCCATGGACAGCCCCGCGCGTGAGCGCCCGGCCGGATGCACCGGATGGTCGTTGTAGGCGGCGAGCGTCTCGTAGAACGTGCCGGGGCCCGTCCGCAGCTCGTCCGGGATGCGCGCCAGCCGCCGGTGCACGGCCGGGCGCGCGTCGTCGTGGAGCCTGACGGTCGCGAGGGCGTCCCGGCACTCCCGCTCGAACGCCTCGATGTCGTCGCTCGGGTCCGCCAGTGCGCGCACGGCGGTGAAGACGTCGCCCAGCCCGAGGGCCTGCGCCGGGTCCACCACGAGTTCGGAGAGGAAGGCGGGGCGCGCGGCCAGGAGGCGCACGGAACGCCCCGGCAGTCTCAGCGTCCGGTGCTCGACGAGGCGGCGCAGGCCCGCGTAGTCCTCGCGCAGGAGCGCGTCGAGAACCCGGGCCGCCAGACGCCCTTCGGCGTCGTCGGTCACGGGGTCGTCGGTCGCAGGGTCGCCGCTCACGCGATCGTCCAGTCGTGGGCGTCACGGAAGCGCGCCAGTGCGGCGTCCACCTCGCCTGCCTCGGGGCCGATGGCGCGGACCGTGCCCAGGTAGTCGCGGTTGGTACGGGTGAGGGCGACCGTGTCCCCGACCGCGCGCTGCGGACGGTAGTCCAGCCGCACTGGGCCGTCGTCCATCTGGAGGGGGCCGGGAGCCGCGGTGAGCTTGCCGGAGCGGTCGGCGATGACCGGTTCGGCGACGGCATGCCGCCGCTCGCGGGCGTGCCAGGCCCGCAGGGGCGCTCCCAGGTGGACCTTCAGGATTTCCTCGAACAGCGGAACGCCGAGCAGGTCCGCCAAGAGGAAGTCGCAGTGGTCACCGATCAGCCGGTAGTTGACTTCAATGATGCGGGCGCGTCCCTCATGGACGACGAACTCGGTATGGCAGGCCCCGAAGCCGACACCCATCGCTTCGAGCTGCTCCAAGACCGCAGGCGTCTCTGGGGGCGGCTCCGTCCACTCAAGGCGCTCCTCCACGAAGAAGGGCGGCGGAGACACGGTCGTGCGAAACGACCCGAGGATGCGCAGCTCCCGCCCGTCACCGAGCGTCTCCAGCGTGTGGAGGCGGCCTGGGAGATACTCCTCCGCCACCAGGGGACCGTCCCGGTGAGCGGCGATCTCGTCCCGCCGTGTGGCCAGCTCGGCGGCGTCCTGGACGAGGAACACGTCCTCACTGGCCACACCCTCGCGCGGCTTGAGGACGAGCGGATACGGCGCGTCCGGCGGCACCCGGCAGGCGTCCGCCGAGAAGACCGGATCGAGGGACGCGAGGTGCCGCCGCATGAGCGCCTTGTTCTTCGCGCGCGTCGCCGCCCGCCAGTCCTTGGCGGGGAGCCCGAAATAGGCGGCGGCCAGCGCGGCGGGCGCCTGGAGGAAGTCGCTGTTGGAGAACACGGCCGCGGGCTCGCCGCGTCCCACGGCGGCGATGATCTCGCGGAAGTCGGAGACGTCGCAGTCCACGACCGGCCCGCCGAACGTGCCCGCGTGGGCCGTGGGACGATCGGTCAGCAGGACCGTCTCCAGTCCCAGGCGCGCCGCGGCGGGCAGGAACCCGTGCGTCACCGAGTCGGTCGTCTTCCCGGCGACCAGGTAGAGAGAGGCGGCCACGATCGGCCTTTCCAGTGCGGAGTTGCGTCCAGGTGGAGCTGAGGCTGCGTGCGGTGAGGGTGAGACCAGGCGGCGTCCGAGGCAGGCGCAGCGGGTGAGGTAAGCCTTGCCTAACTCGCTGTCACCATAGTGGCGGGGGCCGCATGCGGAGGCAAGAACGGCGGCATCGCGTGTCCCGGCCGTTCGGCGGTCCGCCAGGATGGGCTCATGGATCTTGTCGACCGGTGGGTCGCGCTCGCGGGACCTCACACCCGGCATATCGGAATGGAACTGGACAAGCGCTACGGCGAACCGCACCGCCGCTACCACACGCGCCGGCACCTCGCCGCCGTCCTCGACCTTGTGGACGAACTCGCCGGGCACGCCGCCGCGCCCGACACCGTCCGCGTCGCCGCCTGGTTCCACGACGCCGTCTACGACCCCGAGCGCGCCGACAACGAGGAGCGCAGCGCCCGCCTCGCCGCACGCATGCTCGCGGACACCGACCTCCGCGAGCCTGAGATCGAACAAGTGGTCCGGCTCATCGAGCTGACCACCACGCACGCGCCGGACGACGACGACCCGGACGGCCAGGTGCTGTGCGACGCCGACCTCGCCATCCTCGGCGCGGAGCCCGACCAGTACGCCGCCTACGCCGCCGCCGTCCGCGAGGAGTACGCGTTCGTCCCGGACGAGTTCTTCCAGGCGGGACGCGCCGAAGTCCTCAACGGCCTGCTGGCGCTCCCCAGCCTGTTCCACACCGCACCGGCCCGGGAACGCTTCGAAGACCGCGCACGGAACAACATCCGGACGGAGCTGACGCTCCTCAACGCGTGACAGGGGCGTTCCGCCGGTAGTCCTTGCGCCTGCGCAGGCCGGCCGCGGTGAGCCGCGAGAGGAGCTCCTGGCAGCCGACCGCCTCCGCCCCCAGCAGCACGGCCTTCTCGTAGAGTTCGGACGGGACGTCGTAGTGGTCGCGCTCGAACGCCCGTGGCGGCATCCCCAGTTCCGCCGCGAAGACGTGCAGCTCCCCGTACGAGACGTCGCTGACCATGTGCGACCACACGCGCCCGCGCGCGGGCCACAGCGGCGGATCTATGAGGATCAAGACGGCTCCGGGGGACGAGTGACCGGGATCCCTTACAGTTCCCTGACAGTACACATGCGAAGGGGCATGCAGGTGACCGACGTACAGCCGAGCGACGTGGCCGCGCACATCCAGGCCGGCCGGGACCGGTTCATCGCCGACCTCAAGGAATGGCTGGCGATCCCGTCGATCTCCGGGGATCCGGCCCACGCCGGGGACGTGCGGAAGTCCGCCGGATGGCTGGCCGGATACCTGCGCGACCAGGGCTTCCCCACGGTCGAGGTCTGGGAGACGCCCGGACTCCCCGCCGTCTACGCCGAATGGCCCGCCGAGGACCCCGCCGCCCCGGCCGTCGTCGTGTACGGCCACCACGACGTCCAGCCGGTCGAGCCGCTGGACGAGTGGGACACCGACCCGTTCGCGCCGGTGGAGAACGGCGACCGGCTCATCGGGCGCGGCGCGTCCGACGACAAGGGGCAGATCTTCTTCCACACGCTCGGGATCAGCGCGTCGCTCGCCGCGTCCGGGCGGAAGGCGCCGCCCGTCACGGTCAAGCTCCTGGTGGAGGGCGAGGAGGAGTCCGGGTCGGTGCACTTCGCCGACCTGCTGCGCACCCACCGGGAACGGCTCGCCTGCGACGCCGTCGTCATCAGCGACACCACGATGTGGGCGGCGGACGTCCCGTCGATGTGCACCGGGATGCGCGGCCTGACCGAGGCCGAGGTCACGCTGCGGGGACCGTCCTCCGACCTGCACTCCGGCTCCTTCGGCGGCGCGGTGCCGAACCCTCTGCAGGCCATGGCGAAACTGCTCGCCGCCCTGCACGACGCCGACGGCCGCGTCACCCTCCCCGGCTTCTACGACGACGTCGTCCCGCTGACGGACGAGGAGCGGGAGCTGTTCGCACGGCTCCCGTTCGACGAGGACGAGTGGCTGCGGGGCGCCGGCGACAGCCGCGCCGCCCACGGAGAGAAGGGCTACAGCACCCTGGAGAGGATCTGGGCCCGGCCCACGGCCGAGATCAACGGCATGTGGGGCGGGCACACCGGACCCGGCGGCAAGACCATCGTCCCCCGGGACGCGCACGCCAAGATCTCGTTCCGGCTGGTCGCGGGCCAGGATCCCCGCAAGGTTCAGGAGGCGTTCACGGCGTGGGTCGCCGAGCAGGCCCCGCCCGGCGTCGAGGCCGAGGTGCGCGTCTCCGGCGCCGGCGTCCGGCCGTGCTTCTCGCCGATCGACTCCGCCGGCGTCAAGGCCGCGCGCCGCGCGATGGAGCGGGCGTTCGGCACGGAGGTCCTGTTCACCCGCGAAGGCGGCAGCGGCCCCGAGGCCGACCTCGCCGACATCCTGGGCGCGCCGCTGGTCTTCGTCGCGGTCGGGCTGAACGGCGACCGCATCCACGCCCCGAACGAGAAGGTCGAGATCCCGCTGCTCCTCAAGGGCGCCGAAGCCGCCGCGTACCTGTGGGAAGAACTCGCCACGGCGCTGCGCTGACGACCCCGGAGAGGAGCACGACGTGACCGAAGGCCCCCTGGAGTGGCTGGCCCTCGCGCGCGGCACCCTCGACAGGGGCGCGCTGAACCGCCGCGACGACGCCTGGCTGGACGCCGCCTGGGCGGACCCGGGCACCCGCGTGGTCGTCGTCGAAGACGGTCGCGCGCTGGTGAGCCATGAGCCCGACCCCGCGCTCGTCCTCGTCCCGCCGGAGCAGGCGCCCGGCGGTGAGCGCTGGCTCCTCGGCGTGGACGCCGCCGGCACCGCCTACTTCGGGACGTCCGGGCCGCTGCCCGCCATCGAGGGGGCGCAGCCGTCCGGGCTCCGCCGCGTCGGCGCCGTCCTCGGCGACCGGGACTCCGGGCTGCTCACCCACGTCGTGGCGCTGGAGCACTGGCACAGGAACAACCGGTACTGCCCGCGCTGCGGCACCGAGACGCGAACGGCCTCCGCCGGGCACGTGCGCGTGTGCCCCGAGGACGGATCCCAGCACTTCCCCCGCGTCGACCCGGCCGTGATCATGCTGGTGACCGACGGGGACGACCGGATCCTGCTGGCCCGCGGGCCGCAGTGGCCCGCCGACCGCCGCTCGATCCTCGCCGGGTTCGTCGAACCGGGCGAGTCCCTCGAACAGGCCGTCGCCCGGGAGGTGAAGGAGGAGGTCGGGCTGCCCGTCCGGGACGTCCGCTACCTCGGCAGCCAGCCGTGGCCGCTGCCGCAGAGCCTCATGCTCGGCTTCACCGCCAAGGCGGACGGCGACGTCCCGCTGGCTCCCGACCCGGAGGAGATCCTGGACGCCGCCTGGTACACCCGCGACGAGCTCCGCGCCGCCATCGACGCCGGCGACATCGTCGCACCGGGGCCCCTGTCCATCGCCGCCCAGCTCATCATGCGCTGGTACGGCGGCGAACTTCCGAGGATGCCCGTCTTCTGACGGAGGGTGCCGGAGGGGCGCTCCCCGCGCACGCGGGCACGGAAAGGCCCGCCGACCGCGAGGTCGGCGGGCCCTGTGTTCGGCGCCCTGTGTTCGGCGCCCTGTGTTCGGCGCCCTGTGTTCGGCGCTCGGTGTTCAGCGCTCGGTGTTCAGCGCTCGGTCTGCAGTTCCGCGAGGCGGCGCTTGACTTCCTTCGCGCTGGGGTTGGTGGCGGCGGAGCCGTCGGGGAACGTGACCGTCGGGACCGTCATGTTTCCGCCGTTGACGCTCATGACGAAGTCGGCGGCCTCCGGGTCGCGCTCGATGTCGACCTCCACCATCTCGATGCCGTCGCGCGCGAGCTGGCTCTTGAGCCGCCGGCAGAACCCGCACCAGGACGTCGTGTACATGGTGAGCTGGCCGGTCGGGCCCTTGGCCCGGTCGGTCGTCGGCGTCGCCATCGCTCCGTCGTCTCCCTCGTTCGTTCGTACGATTCGCCTACCGAGAACAGTAGTCAGGCGTCCCGCATTCCGTTGTCCACAATCCGCGTGCCGGGTGATGCGGGTGGTGCGGGCTGCGAGTATGGGGGGATGTTGGCTGAGTCGGTGCTGGAGGGACTCGACCCCGAACAGCGGGCGGTCGCCGAGGCGGTGAAGGGCCCCGTGTGCGTGCTGGCGGGCGCGGGGACGGGCAAGACCAGGGCCATCACGCATCGCATCGCCTACGCGACGCTGACCGGGGTGGTGACGCCGCAGCGGGTGCTGGCCGTGACGTTCACCACGCGGGCGGCGGGCGAGCTGCGCGGCCGGCTGCGGCAGCTCGGCGCGCCCGGCGTGCAGGCGCGCACGTTCCACGCGGCGGCGCTGCGCCAGCTCACCTACTTCTGGCCGCGCGTCGTCGGCGGCGAGCCGCCCAAGATCGTCGACTCGAAGATCGGGCTGGTCGCGGACGCGGCGCGGGCGTGCCGGCTGTCGCTCGGCCGGGCGGAGCTGCGCGACGTCGCGAGCGAGATCGAATGGGCGAAGGTCACCCAGCACCGCCCCGAGGACTACCCGGCCGCGGTCGTCCAGGCCGGCCGCAGGCCGCCGGCCGAGATCGTGGACGTGGCGCGCGTCTACGCGATGTACGAGCAGCTCAGGCGGGAACGCAACCTGCTCGACTTCGAGGGGATGCTGGAGCTGACCGCGGCCGTCCTCACCGAGCACCGGGAGGTGGCGAACCAGGTCCGCGAGCAGTACCGGTACTTCGTCGTGGACGAGTTCCAGGACGTCAACCCGCTGCAGAAGATGCTGCTCGACACCTGGCTCGGCGACCGCGACGACCTGTGCGTCGTCGGCGACCCCAACCAGACGATCTACTCCTTCACCGGCGCGTCCCCGTCCCACCTGCTCGGCTTCACCCGCGAGCACCCGGACGCCAAGGTCGTCAGGCTCGTCCGCGACTACCGGTCGACGCCGCAGGTGGTGCGGCTGGCGAACGGCGTCATCGAGCAGGCGAAGGGCGACGGCGCGGTCCGGCACCGGCTGGAGCTCCAGGCCCAGCGCGAGCAGGGGCCCGACCCGGTGTTCAACGAGTACGACGACGAGGTCGCCGAGGCCGACGACGCGGCACGGCGGGCGCGCAAGCTCATCGACGAGGGCGTCCCGGCGCGGGAGATCGCGATCCTGTACCGGATCAACGCGCAGTCCGAGACGTACGAGTCGGCGCTGGCGGCGGCCGGCGTCCCCTATGTGCTGCGCGGCGCGGAGCGGTTCTTCGAGCGGCCCGAGGTACGCGAGGCGGTGGTCCGGCTGCGCGGCGCGGCGCGGGCGGGCGCCGACGCGGAGACCGATGGGACGGGGCTGATACTGACGGTCCGGCACGTCCTGTCGGGAGCCGGGTTCTCGGACGTGCCGCCCGAGGGCGCGGGTGCGGCCCGTGCGCGCTGGGAGTCGCTCGCAGCGCTCGCGCAACTCGCCGAGGACATGGCCGCCGACAACCCGAAGGCCGGCCTGTCCGACTTCGTCGCCGAACTGGAGGAACGCGCCGCGGCCCAGCACGCGCCGCCTCTGGAGGGCGTCACGCTGGCATCGCTGCACGCCGCCAAGGGCCTGGAGTGGGACGCGGTGTTCCTGGTCGGGCTCGTCGAGGGCACGCTGCCGATCATCTACGCGGAGACGCCCGCCCAGGTCGAGGAGGAACGCCGGCTGCTGTACGTGGGCGTCACGCGGGCCCGCGTCCACCTGTCGCTGTCGTGGGCGCTGTCGCGCTCGCCCGGAGGGGCGCGCCACCGCCGCCCGTCCCGCTTCCTGTCCGGCCTGACCGGCAAGACCACCACGCACACGCCCGTCCGCGCCGACCGGACGAAGCGGCGCGCCGCCAAGGGCCCGCAGCCGTGCCGGGTGTGCGGCCGCCCGCTCACCGCCGCCGTCGAACGCAAACTCGGCCGCTGCGAGGACTGCCCGTCCGAGCTGAACGAGGAACTCCTCATCGCGCTCAAGGAGTGGCGCGCCCGGGTGTCGTCCGAGCAGAAGATCCCCGCCTACGTCGTGTTCACGGACGCCACCCTTCAGGCGATCGCCGAACACGCCCCCGAGTCCCTGGAGGAACTGGCCCGGATTCCCGGCGTCGGAAAGGTCAAACTGGACCGCTACGGCGAAGCCCTCCTCACCCTCCACACTCCCTGACCCCCTCTCCCGCGCGGCCCTGCGTCGCCGTGGTGCGGGCCCGCCGGGGCCCGGGGGTGAGATATTGACCCGATGGCCGATACGGAAGACTGGCGGGCGTGAAGGAACCCCTGAAGGAACTGCTGGATCTGCTCGACCTCGAGCAGATCGAGAACGACATCTTCCGCGGCCGCAGCCCCGAGGAGCGGCGGCAGCGCGTCTTCGGAGGCCAGGTGGCCGGGCAGGCGCTCGTCGCCGCCGGGCGGACCGTGCCGGCGAACCGGCCCGTGCACTCGCTGCACGCCTACTTCATCCGTCCGGGCGATCCGCTCGTCCCGATCGTCTACACGGTCGACCGGGTCCGGGACGGCCGGTCCTTCACCACGCGGCGCGTCACCGCCGTCCAGCACGGCAAGGCGATCTTCACGCTGTCGGCCTCGTTCCAGATCGTCGAGGACGGACCCGCCCACCAGTCGGCGATGCCGGACGCCCCCGCCCCCGAGGCGCTCCCGGACGGCCTGGCGCGCCTGACGCCCCTGTTCGGCGAGGTCGGCGCGCGGGAGTTCGTGACGCGGCGCCCGTTCGACATCCGGCACGCCACGCCGCTGACGTGGGAGGCGGCCAAGGACCCGTCCCTCGCCACCCCCGAGTCGAAGGTGTGGCTCAAGGTCGACGGCGAGTTGCCGGACGATCCGCTCCTGCACGTCTGCCTGATGACCTACGCCTCGGACATGACCTTGCTCGACACCGTCCTGCTCAACCACGGCCTGGCCTGGGGAGACAAGCGGACGATGGGCGCCAGCCTGGACCATGCCATGTGGTTCCACCGGCCGTTCCGGGCCGACGACTGGCTGCTGTACTACCAGGACACGCCGTTCGCCGGCGGTGCGCGGGGGCTCGCCCGCGGCCAGGTGTTCACCAGGTCGGGGAAGCTGGTCGTGTCGGTCATGCAGGAGGGGCTCGTCCGCGTCGCGGACTCGCCGCGGCACTGAGCGGGCCCGCGCCGGCCCGGACGTGGTTGTGGGGCTCCCAGGAGCATTCGACGCTCCCCGGACGCGGCGAGTTCCCCGGGACGAACGTGAACTCACCCACAAATCCGCAGGTCAAAAATACCTTGTTGATTCAGCGAGGTCCCCGTACGCTCTAACGCGAGCAATCAACACGGCCGCCGT
The DNA here is from genome assembly GCF_004348515.1 of Actinomadura sp. KC345. Classification (GTDB taxonomy): domain Bacteria; phylum Actinomycetota; class Actinomycetes; order Streptosporangiales; family Streptosporangiaceae; genus Spirillospora. The sequence continues at coordinate 27,842 of NZ_SMKH01000044.1, forward strand.
GCGGATCTTGAATCCCCCGGTGCGGCCCGAGGAGCCAGGAAGGTGGTGTGCAGTCCGGTGAGTAGCACGTTGTTCAAATCCACGTCGTCCTGGACCGCCGCATGCCCTGGCGCCTCGATGTTCGATGCCCCAGCCGCGTATTCGGTGATCTCCGTTGTGCGACTGCGCGACTCCCGCGGAATGCGCGGCGTGAATGCGCGTCGACTGCACCTCGCGCAGCGAATCCAGGACGACCAGGGGCGGAGTGTCTTCGAACACCTTCTCGAGGACATGAGCGTCCCGGCTCCGGCCACGGCCCACGTGGGCGTCACCCCCAAGGGTGGCGTGTCGGGTCCGTACCCCTGGAGGCGACCGGTCTAGAAAAGGCCGGCAAGCCCCCAGGCCGCGGATCCAGACCGGATCCGCGGCCTTCTTCTTTGCCCGGACAACCCATCGACACGCCCGTTGAGATCCAACGAGAGGAACAAGGGTGACTGTGATGCAGGGGGCACTCGCAGTAAGCGAGGAGGACCTCACTCTTCCGTGCCGGACCGACCCGGAGCTGTTCTTCGCCGAGGCTCCCGCCGACGTCGAGCTCGCCAAGGCCCTGTGCCTGGAGTGCCCGCTCCGCAAGGAGTGCCTCGCCGGGGCGCTCGAGCGCAAGGAGCCCTGGGGCGTCTGGGGCGGCGAGCTGTTCGTCCGCGGTGTGATCGTTCCGCGCAAGCGGCCGCGTGGCCGTCCGCGCAAGCACCCGCGGCCGGACGAAGTGACCGTGTGAGGAGGCGCGGCCCCGGACGGGGACCGCGCCTCCGGGCGCCGCAGCCGCGCAGGCCATGAGCCCGCGACGGTCGCAGGCCGCCGTCCGCCCTTCTTGGATGGTTTGGCGGACGGCGCGCCTCCCGGCGGGCGCCTGGAGCACGTCCGGTGGCCCACTTCGCCGGACGTGCGAAAGCGGGGCCCCGCGCACCTACATCAGTGCGCGGGGCCCCGCTGGCGTTCAGGGACTTCCGGATTCAGCTGGAGACGAGTTCGCCGTCCTCGTCGTCGGCGAAGCCCGGGACCCAGGCCAGCGCCTCGCCGCGGGCCGGGATCTCGCATTCGAGCTGGCACAGGACACCGGTCCCGGCCGACAGGACCCGGTGGATGATCACGTACTCCGGCGGCAGGTTCAGCTGCCGGACCACGTTGGACGGCCGCATGTCGGTGACCCGAGCGGCCATGTCGCGCAGCCACTCCCTGTTGAACTTGAACGTCTCGCTGACGAACGGCTCGGTCACCGGGGCCAGGAACGCCTGGAGCGACTCGGCGTCGACCTCCACGCCCTCGCGGATGAAGTCCTCCCGGCGCAGCGCCTCCTCGATCTCGTCGATGTCGGCCATCGTGCCGATCCGCAGCAGCAGGCCGAGCCGCTGCTGGAAACCGCCGGGGATGCGGTCGACGGCGCCGAAGTCCATGACGCCGAGGCGGCCGTCCTCCAGCAGCCGGAAGTTGCCGGGGTGCGGGTCGCCGTGCAGCATCCCGGACCGCTTCGGGCCGGAAAACAGGAAGCGGCAGTACAGCAGGGCCGCGTGGTCGCGGGTCTCCTGGTCCCCTTCGCTGATGATCTTCGAGAGGGCGGTCCCGTCGATCCACTCGCTGATCAGGATGTCGCCGTCCTGCGCGATGACCTCGGGGATGTAGAAGTCGGGGTCGTCCTTGTAGGCGTCCCGGAAGACCATCTGGGATTCGGCCTCGATCGTGTAGTCGAGCTCCTCGGCCACCCGTTCCTTCAGCTCGGCGAGCATGGACTTGACGTCCAGGCCGGGCATCAGGACGGCGAACATCCGGCCGAGCCGGGCGAGCTGGTTGAAGTCGCTGATCAGCGCCTTCCCGGCGCCCGGGTACTGCACCTTCACGGCGACGGCGCGGCCGTCGTGCCAGACGGCGCGGTGCACCTGCCCGATGGACGCGGCGGCCGCCGGCTCGTCGTCGAACGACTCGAAGTAGACCCGCCAGTCCTCCCCGAGGAACTCGGCCAGGACCTTGTGGACGGTGGCCGCCGGGAGCGGGGGAGCGGCCTCCTGCAGCTTGGTCAGCGTGGCGCGGTACGGACCCGCGATCTCCGGCGGGAGCGCCGCCTCGAAGATCGACAGCATCTGGCCGAGCTTCATCGCCCCGCCCTTGAGCTCGCCCAGCACCTTGAACAGCTGCTCGGCGGTGCGCTGCTGGATCTCCGTCGCGACGGCCTCGGCGGGCCGCCCGAAAGTGCGCTTCCCCATGCCGAGCGCGGTGCGACCCGCGAAGCCGATGGGGAGGGACGCCAGCTTTGCTGACCGCGTCACCGCGCGGCGGGGAAGATCGCTCACGCCGACCATTGTCGGTGATCGGCTGTCGTTAACGCCACACTGACCAGCAACAATCGTTGACCCTCGACCATTCGCACGGCCGCGACCTGCGAAGATATGGTAAGTGTGCGCTTTCTCACGCCGGGTGAGGGACGTCCGGCGAGGCCGGAGCGGTCTGCGCGCCATGGTATGCGCGCCTTTCACGGCGACGTTGCCGGGCGGACGTGCGGATGGGCCGGCCGGGTGCTTCCCGGGGCCCGGGGGAGAAGCGTTCCGGGGCGCGCGGTACGGTGCGGGCCATGCCCGATGAGAACGCCGATGTGCTGCTGGTCGAACGCCGTCCCGGCGGGATCGTCGTCCTCACGCTGAACGATCCCGGCCGCCGCAACGCGATGTCGGACGAGATGACCGCCGCCTGGAAGGCGGCGATCGAGGAGATCGCCGCGGACGCGCAGGTCCGCTGCGTCGTGCTGACCGGGGCGGGCAGCGCGTTCAGTTCCGGTGGCGACCTGTCCTGGCTCGCCGACACCAACGCCGTCGCCGTTCCCGCGCTGCGCGACCAGATGCTGGCCTTCTACCGGACGTGGCTGATGATCCGCGATCTGGAGGTGCCGACGATCGCGGCCGTCAACGGGCACGCCGTCGGGGCCGGGATGTGTCTCGCGCTGGCCTGCGACCTGCGGTACGCGGCGTCCGGCGCCGAGCTCCTGGCCCCCTTCGCCGCGCTCGGGCTGCACCCGGGAATGGCCGCCACCTGGCTGCTCCCCGAAGTGGCGGGCCTGCCCCTGGCCCGCGAGATGCTGCTGGCCGGACGCGTCCTCACCGGCGACGAGGCCGCGAGCCACGGGCTGGTCAACCGCGCCGTCCCGCGCGACGACGTGCTGGCGGAGGCGCTCGCCGTCGCCGGGCGGATCGCCGCGCAGGGGCCGGTCGCGACCCGGCTCACCAAGGTCGCGCTGTCGAACGGGGGGCACCCCGACATGGAGTCGGCGCTGCGCTGGGAATCGCTCGCGCAGCCCGTCACGATGTCGTCCGCGGACATGCTGGAAGGTCTCGCGGCACAGCGCGAAAGGCGCGCCCCGCGATTCACCGGTGAGTAAAGGCGGAGGCGATGCCGCCGTGAACGGCTTCTTAAAAGATAGGGCCTGACCTGCGGCAACGTCAATCACCCCCTATGGGGCGCGCAAAATTTCGAGTACGGTTCAGGCGTGCCCACTAACGTTGAGGTTCGCCGAAGCGCGAGGCGCCGGCGCACCGTGTCCGCCTACCGCGATGGCGACAAGGTGGTGGTGATGGTTCCGTCCAGGCTGAGCAAGGCCGAAGAAGAACAGTGGATCGCCACCATTCTGGAACGGCTTGAGGAGCGCGAACGCCGCCGTCGGCCCAGCGACGCCGACCTCCAGGCGCGGGCCCGGGAACTGTCCCGCCGCTACCTCGACGGCCGCGCCGATCCGGTCAGCGTCCGCTGGGTCGCCAACCAGCGCACCCGCTGGGGATCGTGCACCCCCGACGACGGCACCATCCGGCTTTCCACCCGCCTGCGCGGCATGCCGGCCTGGGTCGTCGACTACGTTCTCGTCCACGAGCTGGCGCACCTGCTCATCCCCGGGCACGGCGCCGACTTCTGGGAACTGGTCGGCAACTACCCGAAGGCCGACCGCGCCCGCGGCTACCTGGAGGGCGTCGCCGCCGCCGCGCACCTGCCCCTTGAGGCGGACACGCCCGACGCCGAGATCGCCGGCGCCTCCGACCCGGGGGACATCCACCACGGGGACGGCCTGCACCCCGGCGGCGAGTTCCCGCGCGAGGTCGCCGGGTGACCGACGCCCCGGTGAACGGGGGCATCGCCCGCTTCGCCGCGGTGCTGTCGCTCCCCGCCAGGCGGACGGACGTTCCGCCCGGGATCGACCCCGGCGAGTTCCGCCTTGCCCTCCTTGAGGACACCTACGAGGTCGTCGACGGACTGGAACTGGTGACGTCCGCCCTCGTCCTCGACCCGCCCGGCCAGCCGGACGCCGAGGCCGTGACCTGGCCCGGCACGCCGGTCGTCCGCGAATCCACCCTCGCGGGCGCGTTCGCCGCGCTGCACGCCCTCGGCGCCGGCGCCGCAGCGCTGGTCGCGCAGGACGCGCCGGACCTGCCGCCGCTGCTGATCGGCAAGCTCTTCCGCGCCCTCGGCAGCGCGCCGTCCGCCGCGTGCCGGGCCGACGGCGCCGCCGGCCCGGACGGGCTGGTCGCCCTCGCCGCGCGCCTTCCGCTGCCGGAGTGGCTGGACACCGCGCTCCGGGAAGTCGACCTCGACACCCCCGACGCGCTGGACCGGCTGCGGGCCGCCGCACCGCGTCCCGGCCTGGTCCCGCAGGGCCCCGCCTGGCACCGCCTCCGCACCAGCGCCGACCTGCGCCTCCTCGACCCTGGCCTGGAAGGCTGGGAGAACACCCGCGCCCTGCTCGAAGGCCACCCGCTCAACTCCTGACGGCCCGCGCCACGAGCGTCCGGACCGCGTCGTCGGTGGGCTCCGGAAGCTCGTCCACCGGGAACCAGCCGAGATCGTCCGACTCGTCGCTCACCTGGTGGCGGGCGCGCTCCGGGGCGATCGCGACGTACTGGACGTCCAGGTGCCAGCTGCCCTGCGGATGGCAGCCGACCCGGTGCCGGTCGAGCCGGACCGGCTCGGGCAGCAGCCGCAGCCCCCGGATGCCGGACTCCTCCTCCGCCTCCCGCAGCGCCGCGTCCGCCAGCGTGGCATCGCCGGGCTCGCAGTGCCCGCCGAGCTGCAGCCACGCTTTGATCTTCGAGTGCAGCGTCAGCAGCACCCGCGTCCGGGACGCGTCGAGCACGGCCGTGCTGGCGGTGATGTGCCCGTCAACGCACTCCCGCCACATCCCGTCCGCCGGATGCTCCTCCAGATGCCGCAGGAACTCCAGCCTGGCCTTCTCCTGCCCGGAATCAGGCGCCCGCCATCCCGAAAGCACCTGGACGGCGTCACCGCGCAGTGTCACGTGCGGCCCACGCGCGGATACCGGGAGTTGGCGGGATGGCGGCGGCGGCGCTCCTGGTCGATCGGCCGGTGCCAGCACAGGCCGGCCCGCGCGATGCGCCACCGTCCACCAGCCCCCGCCCACCGCCAGTCACTCGACGAGCACCCGGCCGCGTTCGGGGACGATCCCGGCGCGTAGCGGCAGCCCCGCACGCGCGTCTCGCGCGAGCGGCTCATGCCCGGGGCCCGCCTTCGTCCGGGCCCGCGTCCTCGCCGGGGCCCTCGTCGCCCTTGCCGTCGCCCGGACCGCCCTCGTCGTCCGGCGCGCCGCCCTTGCCCTCCTCGCGGGGCTTGGTGAGCTCCGAGATGTCCAGATCGGACAGGCCCTCGATCTCGTCGCGGCCGTGCACGAAGCCTTCCGGGTCGTCGAGGTCGTCGGAGGTGGGGAGCAGGTCGGGGTGCTCCCACACCGCGTCCCGGCCCTGGGTGCCGCGCACCTCCGTGAGCGTCCGCCACAGCGTCGCCGCCTCGCGCAGCCGCCGGGGCCGCAGTTCGAGGCCGACGAGCGTCGCGAACGTCCGCTCCGCCGGGCCGCCGGTCGCGCGGCGCCGCCGGACCGCCTCGGCCAGCTTGACCGAGCCGGGCAGCCGCCCCTGCGCGGCATCGTTGACCACCGTGTCGACCCAGCCCTCGACCAGCGCGAGGGTGGTCTCCAGGCGGGCCAGCGCGGCCTTCTGCCGCGGCGACTCCTCCGGCTGGAGCTGGATCTCGCCGCCGAGCGCCTCCTGGATCGCCTCCGGGTTGCTCAGGTCGAGGCCCTGGACGGCCTGCTCGATGCCCGACAGGTCGACGGTGATGCCGCGCGCGTACTCCTCGACCGCGCCCAGCAGGTGCGAGCGCAGCCACGGGACGTGCGCGAACAGCCGCTGGTGGGCGGCCTCGCGCAGCGCCAGGTACAGGCGGACCTCCTCGCCGGAGACCTCCAGGCCGGAGCCGAACTCCTCGACGCCCGCGGGCAGCAGCGCGCCGACGCCGTCCGGCGCGAGCGGCAGGCCCACGTCGGCGGAGCCGGTCACCTCGCGGGCCAGGGCGCCGAGCGCCTGCCCGGCCTGGCCGCCGACCATCGCGCCGGCCATCTGCTTGACCATCCCGATCAGCGGGCCGGCCATCGCCTGCATGTCGGCGGGCATCTCGCCGCCGCCGAGCGCCCCGCCCATGGACTCCACCATGCGGGTCGCGATCGGGTCGCATACCTTCGCCCATACGGGAAGCGTCTGCTCGATCCATTCGGACCGGCTCCACGCCTGCGGGGTCCGGATGCCGGCGGGCAGCGTCGTCTTCTCGTCCAGCCAGAGCTCGGCCAGGCGCAGCGCCTCCTCCACCTGGCGACGCTCGCTGTCGACGACCGACGGGTCGCCCTTCTCGACGACCTGGTGCCGCGCGATGTTCTTGGCCAGATCCCAGTTCAGGGGGCCGCCGCCCCCGGCGCCCGCCCCCTGGCCGCCGATCATGTCGGCGAACCGGTGCAGCATGTCGGCGAACTGCGCCATGTCGCCGCCCATGCCCTTGAATGGATCCTGGGGCCGGTCGTCGTCTCCGTCGCCGGGACGGTTGAAGCCGAAGGGAGTGTCACTCATCGGATCGCCCCTGGGATGCATGATGGGCTCATATCCGCAACGTTAGCCGGTTCAGGCAAGGTCGCGTACACAAGGAAGGAGGCACCCCCATGGCAACGGGCAAGGTTCGCCCTCGGCGTAGCAAGGCTCCGGTCGTCGCCGTCACCGGCGCGGCGTCCGGGACGGGGCGGCTGCTGGCCGCCCGGCTCGCCGGGCGCGAGGAGATCCGCAAGGTCGTCGCCATCGACGCGCACCGCGGCGACGTGCCCGGAGTCACATGGCGTGTCGTCGACATCAGGGACCCGCTGCTGTCCAACCGGCTCTCCGACGTGGACGTGATCGTCAACCTGGACGTCGAGCACTCCCCGGACGTGGACTCCCGCGACCGGCGCACCCACAACGTCCGCGGCGCCCAGACCGTGGTGACCGCCGCCGCGGCCGCCCGCGTCCGCCGCGTGGTCCTCGTCACATCCGCGATGGTGTACGGGGCCGGACCCGGCAACGAGGTCCCGCTCTCCGAGGACGCGCCGCTGCTCGCCGAGGCCGACGCCAGCCTCGCCGGCGACCACCTGGAGATGGAGGAGCTGGCCGCGACCGCGCCGGTCACCCACCCCGGGCTGGGCGTCACCGTCGTCCGTCCCGCCGCGCTGGCCGGGCCCGGCGTCGACACCGCCGTCACCCGCCACTTCGAGGCGCCGCGGCTGCTGACGGTCAAGGGCAGCACGCCCGGCTGGCAGTTCTGCCACATCGAGGACCTCGCCGCCGCCCTGGAGGTCGTCGTCACCGGCGAGCTGACCGGGCCCGTCGCGGTCGGCAGCGAGGGCTGGCTCGGTCCCGACGAGGTGACCGAGGTCACCGGCAAGCGGACCTTCGAGCTGCCCGCCGCGCTCACGTTCGGGACGGCGCAGCGGCTGCACCGCCTCGGCATGACCCCGGTGCCCGCCACCGACCTGCACTACGTCGCCTACCCGTGGGTCGTGGACTGCGCACGGCTGCGCGCCGCCGGCTGGAAACCGCTCCACGACAACGCGTCCGCGCTGCGCGCCATCATGGAGGAGACCACCGGGCACCACGCCGTCGTCGGACGCCGCGTCGGCGGCAAGGAGGCGACGGTCGCGACCGCCGCGGGCGCCACCGTCGCCGCCCTCGGCGCCGCCGCCGCCATCCACCGAGCCCGCAAACGCCGCCGCTGACCCACCCCCTACACGCCCGCCAC
>NZ_SMKH01000450.1 GCF_004348515.1 Actinomadura sp. KC345
GTGGGGCCGGTGGGCGATTTCGCCGACCTGGTCAGGCGCCAGCCGGCGGGGGTGCGGTCGACGAAGCCGGCGGCGGCCAGGAGGCCCAGCTTCGCGTTGATCGTCGTCATGTCGACGCCCGCCTTGACGGCGAGTTGGGCGGGACCGGTCGCGCCGCGAGCCGGGAACGCCTCCAGCACGGATCGGGTGACCGGATCGAGGCGGTCGCGGGGGAGCACCGGGGTGTGCGGTGGCGGAGCGAGGTCCGTGCCGATGCTCCCGACCGCCTCGATGATCTCCTCGCTGCGGGTGACGAGAGTGGTGCCCTCCTCGCGCAGCAGCCGGTGCGCGCCGACCGACGACCGGCTCGTGATCGGGCCGGGCACGGCCATGACGACGCGGCCGAGCCTGGACGCCCAGCCGGCGGTGTTGAGCGCGCCGCTGCGGGCCTCCGCCTCGACGATGACCGTCCCCCGGGACAGGGCGGCGATCACCCGGTTGCGGACGAGGAATCTGAGGCGATGCGGGTGGGTGCCGGGCGGCGACTCGCTCACCAGGAGGGAACGGCGGGCCATCTCGGCGAAGAGGCCCTCGTTGGACGCCGGGTAGGGGACGTCGACCCCGTTGGCGAGGACGGCGACGGTCGGGCCGTCGGCGGCCAGGGCGCCACGGTGGGCGGCCGCGTCGATGCCGAGGGCGCCGCCGGAGATCACGGTCCAGCCTTCGTCGGCGAGGTCCGAGGCGAAGTCGGCGGCGGCGCGCATGCCGTAGGGGGACGCGGCGCGGGAACCGACGATGGCGACCGAACGCAGGCAGCCGTAGCGCAGGTCGCCGTGGCCGCGCAGCCACAGGGCGTAGGGGCGTCCGTCGCCGAGGTCGTCGAGGGTCGTCGGCCATTCGGGGTCTCCCGGGCAGATGAGGCGGCCGCGGAACCGGGCGCAGACGGCCATGTCCTGATCGGGTTCCGCGGCGATCAGCCGGATCCGCCAGTGGTCGAGCCGCTGGATCTCCTTGGCGTCGGCGGACACTCCGCCGGGGAGCCGTCCGGTGCGGATCGATTCGAGCGCCCGCTCCGAACCGGAGTGGTCGATGAGGCGGTTGAGGAAGGTGTCGCCGGGCTCCGCCACGGCGGTGAGCGTGGCGCGGGCCGTTCGTTCGTCGCTCATTGGCGCCCCGCCGACCACAGGGTGAGCGCACCGCCGACGTCGTCCGGGCCGGGTTCGTCGTGGCCCGCCAGGTCGGCGATCGTCCAGGCGACGCGCAGGATGCGGTCCAGGCCGCGGGCGCTGAGCGTGCCTCGGTGCAGGGCCTCGTCGGCGCCCTGCATCGCCTCCGCCGGAGGCGTGAAGCGGCGGCGCAGCTCCGGGCCGGGGATCTCGGAGTTGGAGCGCCACGGAGTGTCGGCCAGGCGTCTGAGCGTCCGTTCCCTTGCGAGCTGGACGCGTTCGGCCACGACCTTGCTGGACTCCGCGAACTCCAGGTCGTAGCGGAGCTCCGCCCGGCTGGCCGGCGCCAGTTCGAGCTTGAGGTCGATGCGGTCGAGGAGCGGGCCAGAGAGGCGGGACGCGTACCTGCGGCGGATTCCGGGAGCACAGGAGCAGTCGACCTGCTTGGCCGCCGCGCACGGACACGGATTCGCCGCCAGGACGAGCGTGAACCGCGCGGGGAAGCGCGCCATGCCCTCGATCCGGTTGATCCGGACCTCGCCCTCCTCTAGGGGCTGCCGGAGGGCGTCGAGGGTTCCCGCGATGAACTCTGGCGCCTCGTCCAGGAAGAGGATGCCCCGATGCGCGAGGGACACCGCGCCCGGCTGGAGGACGCGGCCCGAGCCGCCGCCGACCATCGAGGCGCGCGAGGCGGTGTGGTGCGGAGCGTAGAACGGCGGCTGGGTGATCAGCGGCTGGCCGGGCCGGAGAGTCCCCGCGACGGAGTGGATCGCGGTGACCTCCAGCGCGATGTCGGGCTCCAGCGGCGGCATGAGCGTCGGCAGGCGCTCGGCCAGCATCGTCTTCCCGCAGCCGGGCGGACCGGCGAAGAACAGATGGTGCCCGCCCGCGGCGCTGATCTCCAGCGCCCGGCGCGCCTCGGCCTGCCCCCGGACGTCGTTCAGATCCAGCTCGGGCGGGATGTCCTGCTGCCGCAGGGCGAGCCCGTCCGTGGACGCGGGAGGACCGCTCTCATCGTCCTCCTCGATCGGGGGCGGTTCGTCGCGCAGGAGGCACAGGAGGCCGCGCAGCGTGCTTGCGCTCACGACCTTCATGCCCGGGACGAGTTCGGCTTCGGCGGCGTTGGCGCGTGGGACGACGACCGTCTTACAGCCCTGGTTGGCGGCGGCCAGGACTGCGGGCAGCACACCCTGGATGGGACGGATGCGGCCGTCCAGCCCGAGCTCGCCGATCATCACCAGCCCCGCGCAGGCCCGGGCCGGGACGGTCTCGGCGGCCGCGAGCAACGCTATGGCTATGGCGACATCGAAGGTCGAGCCTTTCTTCGGCATGCTCGCCGGGAACAGCGACACCGTGACGTGCCTGTTGGGCCAGTCTTCGCCCGAATTGAATATCGCGGCGCGGACCCGGTCGCGGGCCTCGCTGAGGGCCGTGTCCGGCAGGCCGACCAGGTGCAGGCCCGGGACGCCGCTGGTGATGGCGGCCTCCACGTCCACCACGAAGCCGTCGACCCCCACCAGGGAGACCGAGCGGGTCTTGGCGAGCGTCATCTAGCACACCTCCCGCAGGTGGTCGATCGAGAAGCCGTCGCCATCGGAGACCAGGCCGAGGACGTCCACCCGGACACGCGTGCCGCCGGCGCCGTGCGCGGCGGCCCACCGCCAGGCCAGCCGCCTCAGGCGGGCCGCCTTGTCCGGGGTGATCGCTTCGAGGGGATCGCCGAAGCGGTCCGAGCCGCGGGTCTTCACCTCGCAGACGACGTGCCCGCGGCCGTCGTGGGCGACGATGTCGAGCTCGCCTTCGGGGCACCTCCAGTTGCGCTCGACGATCGTCCAGCCGAGTCCGGCCAGGTAGTCGGCCGCGGCGTCTTCGCCGCGCCGGCCGAGACTGATGTGCGCTTTCATGCGCCTCACCTCCGGCCTTCGACGTTGCCGGTGTGTGACGCTGCGCGCCCGAACATCCACCGACTGTGGATAACCTCGGGGGGCATCTGCGGCGATCCGCTCGAAACGGTCTCCGGTGCTTGCTTCGGCGGGGACCTTGGCGCAGCGTGACGCTGTGACCAACGCGCTACGGGACGCCCTCTCCGACTTCGAGCGGCATCTGCGCGCCGAACGCGACGTCTCGCCGCACACGCTGCGCGCCTATCTCGGTGATCTGAGCGATCTGACCGGCTATGCCGTCGAGACGGGTGTGACGGAACCTGCCGGCCTCGACCTGCCGCTGCTCCGTGCCTGGCTCGCCCGCCAGCACGCTCTCGGCCGTTCGCGTGCCACTCTGGCCCGTCGCACCGCCGCCGCCCGCGCGTTCACCCGGCATCTGCACCGCCGTGGACTCCTCCAGGACGATCCCGGGCTGCTGCTCGGTACTCCCAAACGGCAGCGTGACCTGCCGGGAGTCCTCACCCAGGACGACGCCGCACGCCTCCTTGACACGGTGGACGCGCAAGGCCCCGTGGGTCTCCGCGATCTGGCCGTCCTGGAGGTCCTCTATGGAACGGGCGTCCGCGTGAGCGAACTGTGCGGCCTCGACATCGACGATCTGGACACCGGTCGCGGGACGGTCCGCGTCCTTGGCAAGGGCGGGCGTGAACGCACCGTTCCCATGGGCGAACCCGCCGCCCGCGCCGTCCAGGACTGGTTGCGCGCAGGACGCCCCGCGCTCGCGACCGAGAACAGCGGCCCGGCCCTCTTCCTGGGCGCTCGCGGTGGACGCCTCCACCCGACGAGTGCGCGCCGCATCGTCCACGCGCGGATCTCCGAGGTCGGCCAGGTACCCGATCTGAGCCCGCACGGACTCCGGCACAGCGCCGCCACCCACCTGCTCGAAGGCGGAGCCGACCTGCGGAGCGTCCAGGAGATCCTCGGCCACGCCTCCCTCCAGACCACCCAGATCTACACCCACGTATCGGCCGAACGGCTCAAGCAGGTCCACCGCCAGGCCCACCCGCGCGGCACGCGCTAATGGCAGTCCAGGCCCACTGCGCTCGCCTGGCGGCTCGCTGTGTTTATTTCAGGAACGGCCCACTGCGCTCGCCTTGCGGCTCCCTCCGTGACCGTTCCTGGTGCGAGCGCGAATCGCTTCGCGATCTTCCCGGTGAGGCTCGCCTTCGGCGTCGCCTCACCGGTCAGTTAGCGCGCTCGCGTGCGTGGTTGGGGTCGCGGGTTGCTGGGTGGGGAGTGATGCTTTGTGCGCTGAGGTGCCTGCTGACTCCTATGTGTTATGGATTCTCGCTTCGCGATTTCCCGGCTAGGGCTCGCCTTCGGCTCTGCCTCACCCGTCAGGTCGTGTTCGCGTGGCGTGGTCGTTGTTCGCTGTTTTGGGGTGGTCGAGTGATGTTTGTGCGCGGTGTGGTGCTCGCCCGTGTGTTGTTCGGGGCTGGGGTGGGCCGCATGGCTGGGTTGGGTTACGGGGTTCGGCGTAGGCGG
>NZ_SMKH01000451.1 GCF_004348515.1 Actinomadura sp. KC345
ACATAGGAGAGATCGTTCTGCATTGACCGGTTGATGGTGAAAACTCCCCGGCTGATCTTGGGGGCGGGGTGCTGCTGACCGCTCACCGGCGGGTATGTGAGGCTGGGGGTGCCCCTAAGAGAGCTGGAGGTCCGCATGGCCGACTCGTCAGGAGAACCAGAGGACGGCGAGAACGACGTGAAGCGCAAGTTCCGGGAGGCCCTGGAGCGCAAGCGCGGATCGGCGGGCAAGAACGCCGGCACCGTCGGCAAGAGCGGCTCGAAGGTGCGCGGCAAGCACGACCGCGCCGATCACCAGCGGCAGTTCCGCCGCAAGAGCGGCTGACATGCCGCCCGGTCGTTGACCCCCGCGCGGAAGGCGCGGGGGTCGCCTCCTTCCGGAGGGCCCACCGCCGGTCGACCTGGACGACCTTCGCATTACCGCCGAAATCGGGGCGGTCCTTTTGGTGATGATCGGCCGTTGCGGGCCGGGGGCCCGGCGCTCACCCTCGTGGGCATGCTCCCGAGAATCCGCCGGAGACGCGCCGGCCTCCTCGCCCTCACCGCCGCCGGCGTGCTCACCGGCTCCGCGCCGCCCGCCGCCGCGGACACCGCCCCGCGATGGTCACCCGACCTCGCCGCGATCGGCGGCGACGACGTCAACGTCCGCCATGACGGCCGGGCCCTGCGGCTCGGTTCCGCCCGCACCGGCCCCGCCGCGCTGCACGACGCCCAGGCCACGGGACAGCTCCTGCTCGCTCCGAGGGACCTCGCCGAGCCCGTGAACCGGGTGCGGGCGCGGGTGGACGGCGGCGGGTCGGCCGCCGTGGACGTCCGGGCCTGGCGCGGCGGCTCCTGGACCGAGTGGTATCCGGCCGGGGCCGCGCTGCCGTCCGCGTCCACGCGGATCCAGGCGCGGATCGTGCTCGCGCAGAAGGCGGGCGCGCCCGCGCCCGCGGTCTCGGGCGTGGAGCTCACCGCCGCCCGTGTCGCGGCCCCGGCCCCGTCTGCGGCGGCCGCCGCCGCCCACCGGGTCTTCGCGACGCGCGAGGGCCTGGTCGGCGCCACGACGGCCAACGGCCATGTGATCACCGAGCGGGACCACTTCGTCGCGCTGCCGTCCCGCCGCGGCCTGTCGCCCAAGGGGACCGGCGACTACTCCGTGCGCGTGTGCACGGACAGCGGGAGCCGGTGCGAGTACGCGCCCGTCTGGGACGTCGGCCCGTGGAACACCCGCGACGACTACTGGAATCCCTCGTCCGTCCGCGAGATGTGGAAGGACCTCCCGCAGGGCACGCCGGAGTCGCAGGCGGCCTACGAGGACGGCTACAACGGCGGCAAGGACGAGTTCGGCCGGACGGTCCTGAACCCGGCGGGCATCGACCTCGCGGACGGAACGTTCTGGGACGGCCTGGGGCTGACCGACAACGCGTGGGTGAACGTCACCTACCTGTGGACCGGCACCGGACCCAAGGGAGTCGTCGGCGCCTCCGGCGCGCCGGTGACGCTCCGCTCGTCGGCGAGCGAGTCCGCCGCCGCCACGGGCACGGCCGCCGACCACGCGAACGTCGTCGTGGAGTGCCACGTGCGGGGCGAGAACGTCACCGGCACCTACGGCACGAGCGACCTGTGGAATCGCATCGGTCCCGGCCACTTCATCCCCGACGTCTACCTCGACACCGGATCGGACGACCCGGTCGCGCCCGCCTGCTGACCGCGGGCCGCCGCGTCGGCTCCGGTAAAGCGTCAGCTCCGGTACAGCTGCTTCTCGTAGTTGGCCTCGCAGTAGTACCGCTCCAGTTCCTCCACGCTCTCCTTCGCGTACCGGAGGTCGCCGACGATGCGGGCGTGCGAGGGCAGCGTGTCCGGCTCCCAGGTCTCGGGCCGCCAGAGCTTCGAGCGCATGAGCGCCTTCGCGCAGTGGAAGAAGATCTGCTCGACGTCCACGATCATCGCCAGCGCCGGGCGGTGCCCCTTGACGACCAGCTCGTCGAAGAACGGGGCGTCCCGGACGAGCCGGGCCCGGCCGTTGATCCGGAGCGTCTCCCCGCGCCGGGGAACGAGGAACAGCAGCCCCACGTGCGAATTGCTCAGGATGTTCAGGAACCCGTCGGCGCGGCGGTTGCCGGGGCGGTCCGGGATGGCGATCGTCGTGTCGTCGATGACGTGCACGAACCCGGGCGGGTCGCCCTTGGGGGAGACGTCGCAGTGTCCGTCCGCGTCACTGGTGGAGATCAGGCAGAACGGCGAGCGGGCGAGCCATTCGCGGTCCCAGGCGTGCAGCGTGACGCGCTCCTTGTCGACCGCGCGGGGCATCGGCGCGCCGAGGAGCTCGCGCAGTTCTTCCGGGGAGGTGATCGTGGCGGAGTCGGGGGCGAGCGTCATCGGCGCTCCTTCCGGGAGGGAACCGGAAGATCAGCCTAACCGGGCATATTTCACCCCGGTACCGCCGGGGGCGCGGTCCGTTGCGGACCCGGTCAGTTCTTGACCGCGTACCTGCGGACGCCGGCCTCGTCGTGGGAGTCCAGGACGCCGCGGTCGGCGAGGACGTCGAGGTGGGCGTCGATCTCCAGGACGGCCAGCATCCGGCTGAAGGCGTCGAGATCGCCGAGTGCGCGCTTCCGGCGCGTCCAGGGCATGGCGGCCGCGACCTCGAAGGCCGTCGTGGCGCCCGCGCGGACCCGGGCCGCGGCCTCGTCGAGGCGCTCGGCGTGGTGCTCCAGCAGCTCGTCGATTCTGGTGTGCACGCTCGGCTTCACCGGGCCGTGCGCGGGCAGCAGCAGCGTGTCGGGCATGCCGCGGACCAGCCGCAGCGACTCCAGGTAGCTGCGCAGCGGCTTGGGCTCCGGCTCGGTCTCCAGCCCGATCGACGGGGTGATGTGCGGCAGGATGTGGTCGCCGGCGAACAGCAGCCCGGCGTCCGCGTCCCGCAGGACGATGTGGCCGCGCGTGTGGCCCGGTGTGGCGAACACGTCCAGGCCCCGCCCGGGCAGGTCGATGCGCTCCCCGTCGTCCAGCCAGCCGTCCGGCCGGGTGTACAGGACGTCCCGCTCGGAGCTGTCGACCGGCGCTCCGGCGATCTCGTCGGCGAGGGCGCCCGCCCCGCAGCGGCGCAGCAGTTCGACCTGCCTCGGGTGCAGGCCGGCGCCGGTGTCGAACGCCTCGATCGACGGCTGCTCGCCGCGCCCGATCCGCACCCGCGTCCCGAACGACTCGCGCAGCGCGAGGGCCTGCGAGTAGTGGTCCCAGTGCGCGTGGGTGACGAGGAACTGCGCGACGTCGTCCAGCCCGTGGCCGAGGGCCCGGAGCGCGTCCTCCAGCGACGTCCGGGTGTCGGGCATCGCCCAGCCGGAGTCGACGACGACGATTCCGTCGGAGTCCTCGATGACGTACACGTTCACCGCGTGCAGCGACGGGATCGGGAGCGCGAGCGGGACCCGGTGCACCCCCGGCGCCACGAGATGCGCGCCCGGTTCGGTCCAGTCAGTCGGCTGCTCCACGACCGGTGCCGTCACCGCGCCGCCCCCTCATGCTGATCTCGCCGTTTTCGAACCAGGTTCTATTCGAACGTACTTCATGGGCGGCGTCCGGTCCGGCTCCGGGGTGGTGTGATCGGTCACCCGTGCCGCGCGTCCCGGTCGGCGGCCCGGCGCGCGTCCTGCGCGGCCTTGCGGGCCTCCCGCGCCGCCTCCTCGGCGCGCGAGCGGTTCTGCTCGGCGCGGTCGGCCCGCCGCGCCGCCGCGTCGCGGTCGGCGACCGCCCGCTCCAGCTCGTGCCGGAGACGCCCCACCGCGGCGGACGCCTCCTCGGCGTCCCGCTTCGCCGCCTCGGCCCGCTCCCGGCGCTCGGCGAGCTTGCGGTCCGCCTCCTCGGCGCGCCTGCGCAGGGTCTCCGCCCGCCGCGCCCGCGCCGCGCTCGTCCGCGTGACGTTCGACGCCGCCCGAGCTCGCTCCTTTCCCTTCGCGGGCGCCTTTCCCTTCGCGGGCGCCTTTCCCTTCGCGGGCGCCTTCGCCTTCGCGGGCTTCCCGGCGGCCGGCCTCTCTTGCGCCTCCGGCTCGGCGCGCTCCTCGCCGCCCTCCGGAGCCATGGGGAATCCGGCCGGGACGAATCCCGTGTGGCTGCGCGGCTGCGACAGCCGCCCCTCGCGCACCTCCTCGGCCGTGTCCGCGTCCACGGTGGCCGCCTGGAGCGTGTCCTCCACCTCGCGGACGGCCTGTTCGCGCAGCGGAGTGCCCGCGTCCGCCGCGAGCTCGCCCGCGGTGCGGACGAGAAGGCCGACGAGGCGGGCCCGGCGCTGCTCCAGGTTCCCGAGCCCGCCGCCCGAGTTCCACGCCGCGCGGATGTCGCGCCCGACGTCCAGCAGCGTCCCGAGGTCGCCGGCGGCCGAGCGGGCGAGGAGATTCACCGCCCACGCCGCCAGCGTCGGGCGCCGCAGCCCGCCGATCCGCCTGGCGAGTCCCCCGTCGCCCGCCGACTTCGCCTCCTGGGCCAGCCGCTTCCTGGTCGCCACGAAGTCGGACGGCTGGACGCCGTAGAGTTCGTCGGCCGCACTGGAGAAGTCCACGCCCTGTCCCTACC
>NZ_SMKH01000452.1 GCF_004348515.1 Actinomadura sp. KC345
GCGCGTCACGGTCAAGATCCCCCTACCCCGCCGGTGCCTTTCCTCCCCGGGTCCTCCCCGGGTCCTCCCCGGGATCGGGGACGGTTATCGACCGCTCCGCGTGGAATGAACCCTGGACGAGAACCGCGAGCACCACCGGCCGAGGCCGCTGCCACGAGTGCGAGGGGGCGCCGATGCCCAGACCGTTCGCGTCGTCCGCGGATCTGGGCGACAAGACGCAGACGCTGGAGGTCCTGGCCGACGGCGTGTACGCGCTCACGGCGGAGGGGGATCCGAACGTCGGGGCCGTCGAGGGCGAGGACTTCCTGGTCTGCTTCGAGGCCCTCGCCACCCCGGCGGCGGCCCGCGACTGGCTCACCGTCCTGCGGGCGCACACCGACAAGCCGATCCGCTACCTCGTGCTCTCGCACTACCACGCCGTCCGGACGCTGGGCGCGAGCGCGTTCGGGGCCCCGGTGGTCATCGCGCACGACCTGACCCGTTCGCTGATCGCCGAGCGCGGCAGGCAGGACTGGGAGTCGGAGTACGGGCGGATGCCCCGGCTGTTCAAGGACCCGGACGGCATCCCCGGCCTCACCTGGCCGTCGGTGACGTTCTCCGGCACGCTCACCATCGACCTCGGCGGCGACCGCGGCGATCTCGACCTGGCGTACTGCGGGCGCGGCCACACCGAGGGCGACATCGTGGCGTGGCTGCCGCGGCACCGGATCCTGTTCGCCGGCGACCTCGTGGAGACGCAGGCCGCGCTCTACACCGGCGACGCGTTCCACCGCGAATGGGCGACGGGCACCCTCGACCACGTGAACTCGTTCGGCGCGGAGACGCTCGTCGGCGGGCGCGGCGCCGTCGCGCACGGCAGGGAGGCCGCGCGCGCCGCGATCGGACAGACCCGCGGCTTCCTCGACACGATGCTCCGCGAGACCGGCCGCGTCCGGGACGGCGGGGGCACGCTCAAGGACGCCTTCGCCGCCGTGCACGCCGCGCTCGCGCCCGACTTCGGCGACTGGCCGATCTTCGAGCACTGCCTGCCGTTCGACGTCTCCCGCCTGTGGGACGAACTGGACGGCGTCGAACGCCCCCGGATCTGGACGGCCGAGCGCGACCGGGAGGTCTGGGCGCGGCTCCAGGACTGAGCGGCCCGCGGGAGCGCCGGGGGAGCGGGCTCAGTTCTCGGCCAGCACGATGACGCGGTCGCCGGCCGACAGCGTGAGGGGCGCCGTCTTGTCGGGGTTCAGCACCACCCCGTAGCCGGGCGGCTCGTGGAAGAGCTCGGACAGGCGGTAGCCCAGCGCGACCTCGCCGCGCCGCCGCGCCGCCTCGATGAGCGTCGCGAAGTCGGCCTGCTCGCCCGGTGCCAGGTAGTCGCACGCGGGCTTGAGGTAGATCTCCGAGCCGGCCGGGTCGAGCAGGTCGACGAACACGTCGTACAGGTGCCGGTTCTCGCTGAGCTGGGTCAGCATGAGGCTGATCAGCTTCTCGCTGACCACGAAGTCGTCGGCCTTGGTGACCTGCGCGATCTCCCGGTTGGCGTCGTCGTGGATCTCGCTGACGATCGCGAACGGGTCGCCGAGCGCGTCCTCCATGTCGCGCAGGTGAAGCAGCGTGACGAGCGTGCGGGCGTCGGCGTGCTCGTGGTCGAGGCCCTCCTCCGACAGCACGATGACGTGCTGGAAGGAGCCGACATCGAGCGACTCCAGGGACGGGCGGTCGGTCGGCTCGGCCCGGACGAAGTCCAGCTTGAGGTTGTCGCGCGGGCGCAGGACCCCGGTCGGGTCCTCGCGCGGGGCCGCGACCACCAGGGCCGACCCCGAGGCGAGGAACTCGTCGAGCAGCTCGATGATCTTCGGGGCGCGGTGGTTCCAGCCGAGCATCAGCGTGCGCTCGGGCGCCGGCTCGCGCGCGGTCGCCGTGGTGATCACCGATTCCCGCACCGGCGGCGGAGGCCCCTGCCGGAGCCGGATCAGCAGGTCGTCCTCGGCCAGCACGATGATCTCGTCGTCGGCGCCGATCACGGTGTCCATCGGCGGGTTGAGCAGGACGGTCCCGTCCCGGCGCCGCAGCCCCGTCGGGACGCCGAGGTCGTAGGCCGACAGCGCCTCGCCGACCGTCAGCCCGGCCAGGTCCGGCTCGCGCCGCATGTAGAACTCGTGGCCGGCGAAGTCGAGCAGGTCGGTGCAGACCTGCGACAGGCCCGACTGCCGGTGCGACTGGACGATCAGCCGGATCGCCACGTCGTCGGCGTCGATCACGTGCGCGGAGCCGTCGCCCGCGAGCCGCGCCGCGGGCAGGTTCGCCGAGTCGTGCACCGCGGCGACCACGTGCGGGCGGCCCTGCTCCCACGTCCGGGAGCCGAGCGACAGCAGCACCTTGATGACCCGGGTGTCGGCGTCGTCGGTCTCCGGGGTGACGATCATGATGGAGCGGGCGGTGCCGGGGCTGACCAGCTCCACGTCGGCGACCTTCAGCGGGTCGCCGGTGCGGCACACGATGCGGGTGCGGCCGAGGTCGCCCACCCGCTCCCGGATCGCGTCCTCCATCTCGACCTTGTCGCGGTTGGCGAGGATCGCCACGCACGACCTGCGCTTGCTCTGGTTCGCCTCGACCAGCTCGGTGACGACGGTGAAGACCTGCTCGGACCAGCCGAGCAGCACGGTGTGGCCGTGCTCGACGATCCGCGACCGCCCCTTGCGCAACTCGGTGATCTTGGCTTCGAGGCCGGTGGTGATCACGCCGATCAGCGAGCTGACGATGAAGATGCCGCCGATCGTGGCGACCAGCATCAGCGCCAGGAACGGGCCGGTGCCGGTGTCGTCGCCCATCGTGCCCGGGTCCAGCGTGCGGAGCAGGCTCCGCCACACCATGCCGAACCAGTGCCCGTTGTCCGCGCTGTCGCGCGGGGTGAAGAGGACCGCCGCGCTCGCCACCACGAGCACGAGCGCCGCCGAGGCGAGGCCGAGCCAGCCGATGAGCGCGGGCGTTCCCTTCGACATGGTCCTGTCGAACCAGTACCGCACACGGTCCCATCGCGTGGCACGTCTCAACGGTCTGCCCCCTCGGCCGTTCCCGGGTCTCACCCTATTGTGTTGTCTCACGATATTTCCGGCATTCTCCCCAGATCCGGCACTGTTCGGCCGCCGGGACGCTTCTGCGCGAACCGCCTCCGGTGAATACCGTCCCGGAAAGGTGATTTGCCTGTTGCGCACGCAAGAGGCCGGGGTGATGAGAATTCCACCACCCCGGCCCCTGGCGTCGTGCCGGAACACCGCCGGCCGCGCTGAGAGCCCGCTAGTGGGCGGCCTCGTACTGCTCGATCACATTGGCGGGGATACGGCCCCGCTCATTGACCTTGATGCCGCGGCTCTTCGCCCACTCGCGAATCTCCGCGGAGCGCTCGCGGCTCCCCGCGGTCCGCGCCGCGCGGCCGCCGCGGGCGGCGGGCTTGCGCGCCTTGCGGGCGCCGGCCACGAACGGCTCCAGGCCGTTGCGGAGCTTGGCGGCGTTCTTCTTGCTCAGGTCGATCTCGTAAGTGGTCCCATCGAGGGAAAAGCTGACGGTCTCGTCAGCCTCTCCGCCGTCGATGTCGTCCACGAGAAGGACTTCGACCTTCTGTGCCATGCGGGGACTCCCTCTAGCTATGCGTCCGGCTTGGCGTCCGGATGTGCCTCGATGAATGCAGCATAGACCTCATCCGATATCTTGCCACGTTCAGAGACTTCGATGTTACTTCGCAATGCCCACTCGCGGACATCGCCGTTCGTGTAGCCCTTGATCTTCGCGGTGCGGGACTTGCGTCCCTTCCCGGCGGGCTTCACCTCCGCGGCGTTCTCGATGAAGGGCGCCAGGGCGTCCAGCACCTCGTTCAGCCGCTTGTAGTTGTCATCGTTCAAGTCGATCGTGAACGTCCGGTCCAGGACTTCGAAGTCCCGCTTTGCGACATCGGCCCCTTCGGAGCCGTCGATGTCGTCCACCCGAATGACCTTCTCGGCCATGTGTACTCAGTCTTCCTTCCCCTTGCCTGCGCGGCGACCTTGACCGTAGCGGATTCCGGGACCCGCCATGACGTCAAGACGCGCCGCGGGGGAAGTCCCGCGGGGAAGTGGTGCGGGGAATGGCGGACGTTTCAGGCGCCGTGCCGCTCGATCCAGGTGTGCAGGAGGAGCATCATCTCCAGCCGGATCGCCGGGTCCTCGATGTCGAAGCCGAACATGCCGTGCAACTGCGCCAGCCGGTAGCGGACGGTCTGCGGGTGGACGCAGAGGACCTCGGCGGCCCCCGTCGCGTTGAAGCCGTGCTTCATGCATTCGAGGAGCGTCACGGCGAGCCGCAGGCCCTGCCGCGGCCCCGCCTCGTCCAGCGGGGCCAGCCGCCGGGACGCCGCGATGGCGGCGAGCGTCCCGCCCTCGCGCAGCAGCAGCTCCGGTACGTGCTCCTCCGCCCGGACGAGCACCCCGCCGCGC
>NZ_SMKH01000453.1 GCF_004348515.1 Actinomadura sp. KC345
GTGTGTTCCTGGGACGGGGACCATGGGGGGACCTCGTCGCGGTGAAGGTCGTCCACGCGCGCCTGGCCCAGCGAAGGGACCACCGCGAACGCCTCGCCCGTGAGGTCTCCGCCGTCCGCGGCATCGACTCCGCGTACGTCGCGCCGGTCGTGGATCACGACATGGACGCGGACGAGCCCTGGCTGGCCACCGTCTACCTGCCCGGTCTGAACCTGCGGGAGGCGGTGGAGACGCACGGCCCGGCTCCGGCGCCGGCGGTGCGCGCTCTCGGGGCGGCCCTGGCCAGGGCGCTGAGGGCCGTCCATCAGGCGGGGACGCTGCACAGGGATCTGACGCCGTCGAACCTGATGCTCACGCCCGACGGGCCGCGGATCGTGGACTTCGGCATCGCCCGTCCCATCGGGGCCGCGCCGGACACGATGCCCGGATCGCTGCTCGGCACCCCCGGTTACATCCCGCCCGAGCGGATCCGCGACCGGGTCTCGAACCGCGCGGGCGACGTGTTCGCGTTCGGCGCGCTGCTGTTCTGCGCGGCGACGGGCGAAGGCCCGTTCAGCAGCGGTTCCACGCAGGTGCTGCTCTACCGCACGCAGTTCGAGCAGCCTCGGCTGGACGCGCTGCGCGACGTCCGGGACCGCGACCCGGACCTCGTCGAGACCATCGCGTGGTGCCTCGCGTTCGATCCCGAGCGGCGTCCCACGACCGGGGAACTGGCCGAGCGGTTCAGCGGTGCGTCCACCACCTCACGAGACCGGCCGCCGGGTGAGGCGGTCGGCATGCGCGCCACCCGCGCCGGCGGGCCGTCGCCCAGGAGGCGCGGCGCGCGGATCACGGCGTCCGGCCGGCGTGTCATCTCCGCGCTCGGTCCGTCCACGGCGGCCCTGGCGGCTTCCCGATACTTCGGCGCGCGGCCGCCTGCGACCGACCGCGAGCCGAGGCCCGGCGACCGTCTCGCCTGGACGCCCGATCGCCTTCCCCGCTGAGGGGCACCTCCCGGTCCGGCGTCCGCTCTCTCCGTCCCGCCCCTGGCGGTGGGCACGGGACGGGCGCGGCCGGCCGTGGACGACGGTCGTTCTTTCGCGACAACTTTCCCCTGGGCACTTGATGTTCGAATTCGCGGACGGACTCTCCTGCACGAAAGTGCGACAGCTGCGTCTCGGGAGGTGCTCGTCTCGTTGGCCCAGTCCCGACCGGCGAACGAATCCTTCGGAGAGGAAATGTAGATCATGCAAGTGGCGGACACTGCACGTTCACGACGGGCATCCGCGCCGAGGGAGGCGCCGGACACACCGACCGCGGCGCCGGACGCCCCGGAGAAGAGGGGCACCGCGGACGGGCCTTTCCAGGCGCGGGCGGTCACACCGGCCCGCCTGGCGCCACCGCCCGCCAGCCCGCTGGGGCTTGTCAGTTACGGCGGCACTGGCCCTGACCTCTGGTTCTCTTCATGTCATGGGGGAGCCGGCGCCTCTACGCTGACCATGGTCATTCCCAACTGCCGGGGCGCCGGACGGTACTGGCCGACCCCCGACCCCCCGGCACAGAGCCGGGTGCTCCTCGTCGCGCGCAGTCACGCCGCGGGGCTCGTGGCGGCTCAGGCCGCCGCCCGGCAGTGGGCCGCGGGCGTCCTCCCGAACGTGCGGCTGCTGGGGCTGGTGGTGGTCGCCGACGCCCCCGGGAAACTCCCGAAGCCCCTGAGAGATCTGCTGCGCCTGATTTCCGGAGGCGTGCCCCGAACCTGGGAGCTCCCGTGGGTAGAGGCCCTGCGCCTCGGCGACCCGCCGGATCAGGCGAAGTTGCCGTCCGCCTACACACGCTTGGCACAAGACCTCGATCGCATCATCTCGGAGGACACGCATGCTTGATGTGACGATCTCATGGACGGTCGACCTGCTTCATCATGTGGCATATCTGGCTCCCGTCCCCAACCCAGGTGGAGGTGAACAACCGCCGGGAGAGGTCTCCTCGAAGGTCGAAACGCTACTCAAGTGGGGGGTGTGGGGCGCCCTCACCTGTTGTGTGGCAGGTTTCGTAATCATCGGAGCCAGAATGGGGATCAATCACAAGAGGGGGGAGGGGGGCGCCCACATGGGAAGCCTGGGCATTGTGGGATTCGCCATTGTCCTCATAGTCAGTGCGAACGCCCTCGTCAAGGGCCTGGCCTGATACGCATGATGACGAGGCACCAGCGCGCCTCTGCGGCAAAAGGAGAGCACCGTCAGGGCCCGACGCGGCAGGGTCAGCGCGTCATCGTCCTGTCAGCTGCAATACTGGTGCTCGGCGTCGTTTTGGGCGTGGTCAGCTTTCCTGGCGGTCAGGTACCGAAGGCAATTCGTTCTGTCTCAGGCGGACACGATCCGGTGGAAACATCGCAGCCGGCCGGTCGGCCCCTCAGTACCCCGACACACCTACCAGTCGGTACCGTCCCGGCCGTTCAGGCCCCCGGCCGAGCGCCCACCATTGGTCTTATATTTGATCCCTCCCTTCCTCCCGTGGATTGGGATTCTGTGGAGGACATGCGGACCACCGACGATGACGCTGGCGGCAAGTTCAAATTTGCTCGCGGTCGGGGCCAGGTGAGATTGAGTGACACCGAGCCGGACAGCCACCTCGTGCGGGGCGGAGTCATTAAAGATGGCGTCGTGGTCCTCCGCCTGCGCGCGGCCGGAAATCCTAGCGTCGACGTAGGAACTATCCCGAATTACGATTTCAGCGAAAAGTACATCCTCAAAGTATGCTTGGCCGTAGATGATGAGGGGGCTGACTCATTCTGCGAGAGCAGTGATAGTCACAAGTGGCCTGAAATGGACAGGGGTAAACCGGATCCGTGTACCGGCTTGCCAAGCCCAGCTGCAGTAGATAACTGCAAAAATGGGAGGGACTGGGCTGGATTCAAAGGCAAGGACAAAGAATATAAAAAATGGAAAGAAGCAATCCGTGGTCCGCCTCTTCTCAAGGGAAGTGGTAAGGCTGCACCTGCTCGGGGGCGTCGTCCGTCCATCAATGACAACCCAGACGTCAAACTGCCGAAGGGACACGCGAAGGGAGCCGCTAAAGTCGCCGAACCCATAGGAAGAATTCTTAGTTGGCTGGTATGGGGTGTTTATGCGGCCTGTGTGGCAGGGGTTGTGATCACCGGTGCCAAGATGGCACTCAAACACAAGAGGGGCGAGGTCGGCGCGCACGGCGCCGGTCTGGGCTGGGTGTTGATCGCGTGCCTCGTACCTGCGCTGGCCGCCGCCGTGATTCATCTTCTGATCAAACCACTCGGCTGATTGAACCACTGGACGACCGGACGGCCAAGAAAAGGGAATGCCTCAGCCTGACCTTGAAAACTGCCATGGCCGGAGGTACGTGAGTGCTCTACAATGCCCGTTCCATATCATGGAGAGTGTCTTCGACATGAGCGCTAGAGCCGATGATGTCGACTCAATCCTCGACGGCATAGTCGATTGGGTCATCGAGTGGGCGATCGATGCGGCGCTGGGCAGCCTCCAGACCCTGATGACTTGGTGGGCCACGGATGATACCTATAGTGTGTCAATGACCGGAGAAGAGGGAGGCACCCTCTTCTTTCTGCGTGAGCACACGAATTGGCTGACGCTCATGCTGGCGTTCGCCGGGCTTCTTATTGCCGCATTCCGCGTTGCCATCCAGCGCAAAGGCGAGCCTTTCCGGGAATCGATTTCGCAGCTCTTCCAACTGGCCATGGTCATATTCATCCTGGCCACAGTGGTGAATCTGGCGAACATCACCGGCGACAGGTACTCAGATTGGATTCTTGCAGATGCGCGACCGGCAAACGACGAATGGATCAAAAATTGGAATTCTGGGATAGCTGGACTTAAGTCCGCTGACACGATGTTCCTGCTCCTCTTTTTTGCTCTCTTTGCGGCAATCGCCTCGGTGATACAGTTTATATTGATGCTCTTTCGAAGCGCCATTCTGATCGTGCTGGTCGGTGTACTTCCGGTGGTAGCCGCGTCGAGGTCCAGCAAGTATGGAGAATCTGCCTTTAAAAAATGTATTGGCCTGCTGATCTCCGCCATATTGTTCAAGTGGGTTGCTGCGACGATCTACGCTGCAGCTTTTCGGCTGATGGCGTCCGATTATGACGCAGATATTCTCTTTGGGTTGGCTCTCGTCGGTGGCGCTGTCTTTGTCTTCCCTGCGGTCATGCGGGCCGTAATGCCGGTAGTCGCGGCAGATAACCCCCTCTTCGGCATACGTCAGGTCGGCCATTTCACGTTCGGCGGTACGGCTACGAACGCGCTCGGACGCGTAACATCCTTGTTCGGCCTGGGCGGCGGCGCAGGAGACGGCTCGGGCAGCGGCCCCTCGGGCAGCAGCGGGGTCCGTGTCCTGTGGCCCAGCTTCCGAAGAAGGAGGCCATTCAGCCCACCCGACCCGGGGACACCGAGCGGTACCGGCCCACCCGGCCCGGGGACAC
>NZ_SMKH01000454.1 GCF_004348515.1 Actinomadura sp. KC345
GGGCGGGGCGGGGACGAGGACGTCCCGGCCGCGACGGCGATGACCGCGAGCAGGACCGTGGCGAGCAGGACCGTGGCGAGCAGGACCGTGGCCGAGGCGGCGGTGAGGGCGCCTCGGGCGCGGGGACGGAGCCGGGTCAACGGCGCCTCCCTCCCGGTGCGCGGACACCGATGCCGCCGCCGGTGCGGCGGTGGGTCTCACAGCCTGGCCCGCCGCGGGGCCGCGATCAACCGGAGCCCGCCGGCGGGCATGGGTGCGGCCGCGTCCCGGCGCGCTGCTGTTAGAAGCGGGTGGTGAGCAGCGCCAGGACGGCGACGCCGGCGGTGAGCCAGGCCGTGTAGTCGCCGATGTGGCCCGAGTGCAGGGCGTGCAGCCGCGCGGACGCCGCGGCGGCGGCGCGTCCCGCGGTCCGTCCCGCCGTGCCCCACGCCGTGCGCAGGGGGCCGTCGCGGGCGCGTCCCGCGGGGGCGCGGCGGCGGGTGACGGGGACGGCGACGGCCAGGGCCAGCAGCAGGGTGGCGGCGGCTCCGCCGAGGCCGGACAGGGTCCAGGGGTCGGCGGGCGGCGCATGCGGGCGGGTGACGTGGCCGTCCAGGACGAGCCCGGCGTAGGCGGCGCGGTCGGCGAACACGTGCGCGGCGTCGGCGACGGGACCGCCGGGCGCCAGCCCGGTCAGCAGGCCCGCCGCGAGCAGCACGGCGGCGGGCGTGAGCATGATCCAGGGGATGGACCGCAGCTTCTCCGGCGTCTCGGGTTCCTCGCGCCCGGCCTGCCCGCCGGCGGGCGCGCCGGACGGGGCCGGTGCGGTGTCGCCGCCGGCCGGGGTACCGCGGAACACCACGAGCCACACCCGCAGGACGGCGCCGGCGGTGAGCGCGGCCGCGGCGATCGACAGCGGCATGAACCACCACCAGCCGATCTTCAGGGCGGCGTGCTCGGTGACCGAGTGCCCGGCGAACAGCCCGGACGGCGGCACTCCGGCCAGGCACAGCGCCCCGACCAGGAACGTGGCGCCGGTGACGGGCATGCCGCGGCCGCGGCCGCGCAGGTCGCGGGTGTCGACGCTCCGGTGCCGGTTGAGCAGTGCCCCCGCGGCCAAAAACAGCGCGCCCTTCACCGCGGCGTGCCCGGCCAGGTAGTAGGCGGTGCCGCCGAGAGCCTCGGGGGTGCCGGCGGCGACGCCGACCAGCAGCAGCCCGGAGTGGCTGATGGTGGAGTAGGCCAGCAGCCGCTTGACGTGGTGCTGCAGGACGCACATCACGGCGCCCAGGACCGCGGCGGCGGCGCCGAGGACGGCGATGGCGCGCAGCGGCACGAGCCCGGCGAACACGGCCCAGTAGGTCCGCGCGACCCCGTACACGCCGAGTTCGATCATGATGCCGGAGAACAGGACGCAGACGGGGGTGGGGGCGACGGCGTGGGCGTCGGCGAGCCAGAAGTGGAAGGGGACGGCGGCGGCCTTGACGAGGTAGCCGGTGCAGACGAGCACGAACGCGGCGGTGACGAGCGTGCCGGCGTGGGCGCCGGTGTCGCCGGCGAGGCGGTTCCCGGCGGCGGCCAGGCCGAGTTCGCCGGTGCGGCCGTAGACCAGGGCGATGCCGGCGAGGGTGAGGTAGGCGCCGATCGACTGGACGACGCCGAAGTTCAGGGCGCCGTGGACGGTGGAGGGCTCCTCGGACCGGTAGCCGGTGAGCGCGAACGCCACGACGCTCATCAGCTCGAAGAACACGAACGCGTCGAACAGGTCGCCGGTGTACACGAACGCGCACATCGCCGCCAGGAACAGCAGCATGAGCGCGTGGAAGATCGCCTGGATCTCGCTGAAGTACCGCCAGGAGAACACGAGCGCGGCCAGGGTGAGGGCGGCGGTGACGCAGGCGAGCCCGGCGGCGAGGGGGTCGGCGGCCAGGGGGATGCCGACGCCGGTGCCGGGTCCCCAGCCGCCGAGCCACACGACCTGCGGGCTGCCGGGGGAGCGGGCCAGGGTCAGGGCGGTCAGGGCGGTGACGGCGGCGGCGGTGGCGATGGCGGTGACGTCCACGGCCAGGCGCGGCAGCCACCGGCCGGCCGCGGCCAGCAGCGCGGCGACCAGGACCGGCAGGGCGACGGCGGCCTGCAGGATCACGATTCGAGCGACCGCAGCGCGCCGGGGTCCAGGGTGCCGCGGCGCTTGGCGACCTGGACGGCGAGCGCGAGCAGCAGGGCCGTGACGGTGGCGCCGACGACGATGTCGGTGAGGGTCATCGCCTGCACGACGGGATCGGTGACGGGCCCGCCGGCGGGCGGCGGCGGGCGGTCGGAGAACACCGGGGCGGTGGCGCCGTAGCGGTGGCCGATGGCCAGCAGCAGCACGTAGGTCCCGGACTGGGTGACCGACAGGCACACCACGGCGTGGATGAGGTCGCGGCTGGTCACGATGCCGTAGAGGCCCACGAGCATGATCCAGCCCGCGGCCAGGTAGGGCAGGACGCTCACGGCGGCTCCCCGTTCTCGGCGCCGGAACCGGCGCCGGTCCTGGCGCCGGGGCCGGCCGCGGTCGCGGTGTCGGGGCCGTCCTCGCGGACGAGGAGGGCCTGCTGGAAGAACTTGCCGAGCAGCAGGACGACGGCGCAGCCGACCTCGACGCCGACGGCGGCGTTGAGGGCGGGGACGCGGCCGGCGGCGGCCAGCCCGGCGGCGGCCAGGGCGAGCACCGCGAACGCGGCGGCGGCCAGCGCCTCGGCCGACTCGAACAGCGGGACGGGCCGCAGCCGCTGCAGGGCGGGGTAGTCGCCGGCGAGGTAGAGCAGGTGCAGGGCGGTGCCGAGGACGACGCCGCCCTGGAATCCGCCGCCGGGCGACTGGTGGCCGTGCGCGACGACGTAGACGCCGGCGACCAGGGTGAGGGGCAGCAGCAGGTAGCCGACGATGCGCAGCGCGTCGAACACCTCGGCGGGCCCGTGCCGGCGGGCGCCGCCCCCGTCCTGCGCCTCGCGGCCGACCACGCGCAGCAGCACGACGGCGCCGACGGCGGCCGACAGCAGGATGATCTCCTCGCCGAGGGTGTCGAAGGCGCGCTGGTCGAAGGTGACCGAGGCGACGGCGTTGGAAGTGCCCTGCCGCACGGCCTGCGCGACGGCGCGGTCGGCGTAGGGGTGCACGGGGCCCCCGAAGCCGGGCAGGCCGAGGACCCCGGCGGTGAACACCACGGCGGTGCCGGCGGCGCCGGCGGCGAACAGCAGGAGGCGGGCGCGGGCCTTCACCGGCGCGCCTCCCCGCCGTGGCCGTCCCCGTGGCCGTCCCCGTGTTCGGCGCCGGGGCCGGCGTTCTGCTCGCCCTCGTCGCCGCCGCCGGCGTGGCCGGCGCCGGGGCCCTCGGCGCGGTGGCGGCGGGTGGCGTGCAGGGCGAGGACGACCAGCAGCGGCAGCACGACGGTCCCGACCCCGAACTGGGACATGGCGACGTCGGGGGCCTGCAGGATGAGGAACAGCAGGCCGAGGACCATCCCGTACCCCGACAGCACGATCGCCTGGCGGACGGTGCCGCGGGTGAGGACGACCGCGGTCGCCATGAGCGCGGCCATGGCGAGGGCGGTGACGATGAGGGCGTCGGCGAGCGGCCCCGACAGCGCGTCCAGCGAGGCGGTGGCCGGTGGCGCGGTGCTCACGGCGGGTTCACTCCGGCCGGCCGGCGGCGCGTTCGACGGCCTGGCCCGCGGCGGCCACGGTGGCGGGGCCGGTGGCGGCCAGCAGCACGGCGATCACGGCGAGCTTGGCGACGTCGTGCCAGGACGACCAGGGCCGCAGCGCCACCCCGCCGATCAGCAGCGGCGCGGCCAGGGCGGTCACGGGCGCGACGGTGTGCAGCCGGGCCGCGGCGCCGCGGGTGAGCGGCAGCCGCAGCCCGGAGGCCACCGCGACCGCGGCGCCGGCCCAGGTCAGCGCGGCGGCGAGGAGGGCGAGGGTCATCGGCGCGCCCCGTTCACAGCGTCCGGCTCAGGAACCGGGCGAACACCAGGGCCCCGGCGAACGACAG
Source organism: Actinomadura sp. KC345 (assembly GCF_004348515.1). Classification (GTDB taxonomy): domain Bacteria; phylum Actinomycetota; class Actinomycetes; order Streptosporangiales; family Streptosporangiaceae; genus Spirillospora. The sequence continues at coordinate 4,015 of NZ_SMKH01000454.1, forward strand.
CAGCGCCACCACCAGGGCGACGTCGAGGTAGGCGGGCCGGCCGTAGGCGGCGGCCAGCAGCACCAGGACGAGGGCGGTCAGCGGGCCGGTGACGATCAGCCCGGCGAGCCGGCCGGCCGGACGCCCGCGCAGGGTGGACAGCAGCGCGGGCAGGAGCGCTCCGGCCATGACGGCCAGGGCGGGCACGGCGGTGTGCAGCGCGGGGCCGTCCAGCGCGGCGGCGTTCATGCCGGTTCCTCGCCGTGCCCGTGCCCCGGCCCGTGCCCCGGCCGCTGTCCGGTCCGGTCTTCGGGGGCGTGTTCGGGGGCGTGGACGAGGCCGGCGGCGCGCAGCCGCCGTTCGAACGGGGACGGGCGGGGGGTGAGGCGGTGGACGCGCAGCAGGCCGC
>NZ_SMKH01000455.1 GCF_004348515.1 Actinomadura sp. KC345
GGGTGGCGGTGCGGGCGGGTTCCATGCGGGCGATGCCGGCGCGGAGTATCGCTTCGAGGAGGCCGGTCCGGGAGCCGAAGTGGTAGGTGATGGCGGAGTCGTTGGCCTGTCCGGCGAGGGCGACGATGTCGCGGGTGCGGGCGGCGTCGATGCCGTGTTCGGCGAAGAGGCGGGCTCCGGCGCGCAGGAGCCGTTCCCTGGTGGCGCTTGCGTCTTTCGGCACGCCGATGATACTAACAGGAGGCGTTAATAACGGAGGTCGTTACACCTCGGGAGGCCCGTGGCGATGGCGGACGTCTACGATCCCTTCGATCCCGGCTTCCAGGCCGACCCCTATCCCGCGTACCGGCGCCTCCGCGACGAGGACCCGGTCCACCGGCACGAATCCCCACCGTTCTGGGCGCTGTCCCGCTTCGAGGACGTCTGGCAGGCGACCCGGGACGCGGAGACGTTCTCATCGGCCCAAGGGTTGACGTTCTACCCGGACGAGATCGGCACGCTGGGCCTGGCCCCCACGATCGTGATGCTCGACCCGCCACGCCACACCGTGCTGCGGCGTCTCATCAGCCACGGCTTCACCCCGCGCAGAACGGCGGCCCTGGAAGACCGGCTACGGGATTTCGTCCGCTCCCGCATAGCCCTGATGGAACGGCGACTGGCGGACAACGAGACCCCCGACCTGCACAAGGATTTCTCCTCGCCCCTCCCCACGTTCGCGCTGGCCCACCTGCTCGGCGTCCCGGAGGCCGACCGGGCGAGATTCGACCCGTGGGTGAGTGCCCTGACGACCCTTCAGGACGACGGCCTGGACCTGAAGGCGCTGAAGGGCGGCGCGGTGAAGGCGGTGGCCGAGATGTTCGCGTACTTCACCGACGTGATCGCCGCGCGCCGCGCCGCCCCGTCCGACGATCTGATCAGCGCGCTGACGACGGCCGAGGCGGACGGGGAGCGCCTGACCGACTGGGACATCCTCGGGTTCTGCTTCGTGATGGTCGCGGGCGGCAACGACACGACCGGCAATCTGATCTCGCACGGGGTGGCGCTGCTGGACGGCGACCACGCGCAGCGGGAGCGCCTCGCCGCCGACCGGTCCCTGATCCCGAACGCGCTGATGGAGTTCCTGCGCCTGGAGGGATCGGTCCAGGCGCTGGGCCGCACCACCACGCGGCCCGTCACCGTCCACGGGACGGAGATCCCGGCGGGCGAGAAGGTGATGATGCTGTACGGGTCGGCGAACCGGGACGAACGAGAGTTCGGCCCCTCCGCAGCCGGCCTGGACATCACCCGCGACATCCCCCGCCACCTGGGTTTCTCCAGCGGCGTGCACTTCTGCGTCGGCTCGCACCTGGCCAAGCTCCAGGCCCGGGTGGCCTTCGAGGAACTCCTCGAAGCCCACCCGGACATAGGCGTGGACACGGAGAACGCCGAGCGGATCGCGTCCCCGTTCACCCGCGGCTGGGTATCGCTGCCGGTCGCGAACCTCTAGCCCATGTGGGGGTACCGGTAGTCGGTCGGCGGGACGAACGTCTCCTTGATGGAGCGCGGCGACGTCCAGCGCAGCAGGTTGAACACGGACCCGGCCTTGTCGTTCGTGCCGGACGCCCGCGCGCCGCCGAACGGCTGCTGCCCGACGACCGCGCCGGTGGGCTTGTCGTTGATGTAGAAGTTGCCGGCCGCGTACCGCAGGACCTCGGCGGTGCGCGCGGCGGCGGCCCGGTCGCGGGCGATGACGGCGCCGGTCAGCGCGTACGCCGACACCGACTCCATCTGGGCGAGCATCTCCTCGTACCGTGCGTCCTCGTACACGTGGACGCCCAGGATGGGCCCGAAGTACTCGTCCCGGAAAATCTCGTTCGCGGGGTCGCCGGAGACCAGCACGGTCGGCCGGACGAAGTACCCCACCGAGTCGTCATAGGTGCCGCCGGCCAGGATCTCGACGTCCGGGTCGGCGTGGGCCCGGTCGATGGCCGCCTTGTTCTTGGCGAAGGCCCGCTCGTCGATCACGGCGCCCATGAAGTTGGACAGGTCGGTGACGTCCCCCATCGTGATGCCGTCGACCTCCGCGGCGAGCGCCTCGCGGAGCCCCCCGTCCCAGAGGGACCGCGGAATGTAGGCCCGCGAGGCCGCCGAGCACTTCTGCCCCTGGTACTCGAACGCCCCGCGCACCAGCGCGGTCTTCAGCACGCCCGGGTCGGCCGACGGGTGGGCGACGACGAAGTCCTTGCCGCCCGTCTCGCCCACGACCCGCGGGTACCCGCGGAACCTCTCGATGTTGTCCCCGACCGCTTTCCAGAGTTTCCGGAACGTCCCGGTCGACCCGGTGAAATGAACCCCGGCAAGCTCCGGATGCGCGAGCACCACATCCGACACGGCGACCCCATCACCCGTCACGAGATTGATGACGCCCGGCGGAAGCCCGGCCTCCTCCAGCAGCCGCATGAGCAGGACGGCCGAGTACGTCTGCGTCGGGGACGGCTTCCACACCACCACGTTGCCCATCAGCGCGGGCGCCGTCGGCAGGTTCGCGGCGATGGCGGTGAAGTTGAACGGGGTGACCGCGTAGACGAACCCCTCCAGCGGCCGGTGGTCGGACCGGTTCCACACACCGTCACCGCTGATCGGCTGCTCGGCGAGGATCCGCCGCGCGTAGTGCACGTTGAACCGCCAGAAGTCGACCAGCTCGCACGGGGTGTCGATCTCCGCCTGCTGGACGGTCTTGGACTGCCCGAGCATCGTCGCGGCCAGCAGCGTCTCCCGCCACGGCCCGGACAGCAGGTCGGCGGCCCGCAGGAAGACCGCGGCCCGGTCGTCGAACGACAGCGCCCGCCACGCAGGCGCGGCCTCCAGCGCGGCCGCGACGGCGTCGCGCGCGTCGTCCGCGGTCGCGGTCCCGAACGTCCCGAGGACGGACGCGTGCCGGTGCGGCTGCACGACGGCGACCTTCGTCCCGGCGCCGAGCCGCCGTCGTCCGCCGATCGTCATGGGCAGGTCCATCGGCGTCCCGGCGGCCAGCTCGGCGAGCCGGGCCTCCACCCGGGCCCGCTCGGCGCCCGGGGCGTATCCGCGCACCGGCTCGTTCACCGGCGCGGGAACATTGGTCACGGCGTCCATCAAAGGGAACCCTCCTTGCGAAGTGAACGGAGAAAGAAGGCGACGTTGGCGGGCCGCTCGGCCAGGCGCCGCATGAAGTAGCCGTACCAATCGGCTCCGTACGGGACATAGACCCGCACCCGTTGGGAACCGGCCAGGCGCCGCTGCTCGCCGGCCCGGACCCCGTAGAGCATCTGGAACTCGTAGGAGCCGGCCGGCCTCCCGGCGGCCAGCGCCAGCGCGATCTCGATGATCCGCGGATCGTGGCTGCCGACCATCGGGTACCCGTCGCCGCGCATCAGCGTCCGCAGCCCCCGCGCGTAAGCGCGGTCGACCTCACGCCGTCCCTGGAAGGCCACCGAAGCGGGCTCGGCGTAGGCGCCCTTGACCAGCCGGACCCGCGCCCCCGCCAGCTCCCGGAGATCACCCTCACTACGCCGCAGCATCGCCTGGATCGCGACGCCCACCCGCGGGAAGTCGGCACGGAGCCTGCCGAAGATCTCCAGCGTGGAGTCGACCGTCGTGTGGTCCTCCATGTCGAGCGTGACCGTCATCCCGGCCCGCTCCGCCGCCGCACAGATCTCCCGGGCGTGGTCGAGAGCGACATCGTCGGCGACCACCCGCCCAAGGGCGGACAGCTTCACCGAGGCATCCGCACCACCCGCGAGCCCCTGCTCCTCCAGGGCGGAGAACAACCGCAGATAGGCGTCCCTGGCGACCCGCGCCTGCTCCCGATCCCGGGTGTCCTCACCCAGATGATCAAGGGTGACGTCCAGCCCGGCGGCCGCCGACTCCCGGACGACGGAAACCGCAGCGCCCAAGTCATCACCGGCGACGAACCGGTCGACGACACCCCTGGTCAGCGGCACGGAAGTGACCAGACCACGAACCCTCCGGTTGCGCGCCGCCGCCAGCAGAACAGGACTGAGCACCGACACCTCCAACGCCGAAGAACACCTCGCACGTTAGAAGCACCCGCCCCCCACCCCCTACAGTCAAATATCACGCACCCAACCCGGATATTTCATACAAACGTAAGAAGGACCCGATGACCCTCCAGGAGATCGCAGAACACGCGGCCGACCTCCTCCACGCCCCCGCAACCCTGGAGGACCGCGACTTCCACCTGGTCGCCTATGCCGCCCACGGCGACACCATCGACCCCGTCCGGATGGACTCGATCCTGCATCGCCGCGCGACGACGGCCGTCCGCGCCCGATTCGAGAGCCACGGCATCGCCCGCGCCACGGCCCCCGTCCGCATCCCGGCCGACACGGAACTCGGCCAGCTGGGACGCCTGTGCCTGCC
>NZ_SMKH01000456.1 GCF_004348515.1 Actinomadura sp. KC345
GGGGTGCAGCGTCACATTGCGCGACCCCGGATCGGGCGGGGCGAACCGGGGCGGCTCCGGGACCGGAGCCGGGCCCTGCGCGACCTGGCGGAGCAGCCGCTCGGCCTCGCCGGGGCTCATCCGCCGGTCCGGGGCCTTGCGGAGGAGGCCCTGGAGGACCGGGCTCAGGGGCCCGGCGTGCTCGACCGGGTCCGGATCGTCCGAGAGGACGGCGGCCATCACGCCCCACACGTCGGGCCGGTCGTACGGGGGGCGGCCCTCGGCGGCGGCGTACAGGGTGGCGCCCAGGCCCTCACGCGCGATGACCTTGTCGAGGGCGTCGGCCCGGACGAGCTGCATCACGATCCACGGCCGCCCCTCCTCCTCCACGACGTCGTGGACGGTCACGATGCCGGGGTGGTCGAGCCGCGCCGCGGACCTCGCCTCCCGGAACGTCCGCGCGTACATCCGCGCGACCTGCGCGTCGTCGAGGCCCCGGGGCAGCGACACCTCCTTGACCGCCACCTCCCGGCCGAGCGTGCGGTCGCGCGCCCGCCACACGGCGCCCATCCCGCCGCGGCCGAGCACCTCGGCCAGCTCGTAGCGCCCCGCGATCACGTGGACCATGGGGGAAGACGATACCGATGCAAGGCGGACGCGTCGTCGGCTATTCGGGCCTCGCCGCCCGGCCCGCTATTCGGGTTCGCCCTCGCGGCTGGCGAGCAGCCGGCGCAGCGAGTCGAGCCGGGCCCGGCTGGCGTGCCCGTCGGCCACCCAGCCGTCCAGGCCGCAGTTCTCCCGCAGATGGTCGCAGTGCGGAGGGCACCGCTCGGCGGCGCCCTCCGCCAGGTCCTCGAATGCGCCGACCACGTGCTCGGGCTCGACGTGCGCGAGCCCGAAGCTCCGCACGCCCGGGGTGTCGATGATCCAGCCGTCGCCGCCGGGCAGCTCCAGCGCGATCGCCGACGAGGAGGTGTGCCGGCCCCGCCCGGTGACCGCGTTGACGTGGCTGACCGCCCGCTCGGCGTCCGGGACGAGCGCGTTCACCAGCGTCGACTTGCCGACGCCCGAGTGCCCGACCAGGACGCTCGTCCGCCCGGCCAGGTGGCCGCGCAGCTCGTCCACGTCGCCGCCCCGCAGCTCACCGCGATCGCCGCCGCGACGGGTCACGACGAACGGGACGCCGAGCGGCGCGTACTCGGCCACCAGCGGGCCGGCGTCGGCGAGGTCGGCCTTGGTGAGGCAGAGCAGCGGGTCCATGCCCGCGTCGTAGGCCGCCACGAGCTGCCGGTCGATCATGCGGGGGCGCGGCTCGGGATCGGCCAGGGCCGTCACGATCGCGAGCTGGTCGGCGTTGGCGACGACGATCCGCTCGAACTGGTCGGTGTCGTCGGCGGTGCGGCGCAGCGACGACGTCCGCGGTTCGACGCGGACGATGCGGGCCAGCGTGTCCGGGGCGCCGGACACGTCCCCGACGAGCGCCACCCGGTCGCCCACGACGACGCCCTTGCGGCCCAGCTCGCGGGCGCGCATCGCGGTGACGCCGCGCTCGTCGCCGGTTCCCTGGTCCACCACGCAGCGGTACCGGCCCCGGTCGACCGCGATCACGAACCCGGGTGAGGCGTCCTCGTGCGCGGGACGGCGGCGGGTGCGCGGGCGCGACCCGCGACGCCCGGGGCGGACCCGGACGTCGTCCTCGTCATAGTCGTGCGTTCCTCGTGCCAGTGGTCCGTCCCTGCTGTCAGGCGGGCGCCAGCATCGACGCCCACGACTCCGTGAAGTTCGGAAGAGTTTTGCCCACGGTGCCCGGATTCTCCACCTCGATGCCGGGAACGGCCAGGCCGAGGAGGGCCGCCGCCATCACCATCCGGTGGTCGTCGTAGGTGCGGACGACGCCGCCGCGCAGCGGCCGGGGCCGGACCTCCAGCCCGTCCGGCAGCTCCCGGACGTCGCCGCCCAGCCCGTTGATCTCGGTGACCAGGGCCGCGAGCCGGTCGGTCTCGTGGCCGCGCAGATGCGCGATGCCCGTCAGCCGGGACGGGGAATCGGCCAGCGCCGCCAGGGCCGTGAGCACGGGCGTCAGCTCGCCCACCTCGCGCAGGTCGGCCTCCAGCCCGGAGAACCCTGTGGAGCCGCGGACGGTCAGCCCGTCCGGCCCCAGGGACACCTCCGCGCCCATCGCGCCGAGCAGCCCGCGCAGCGCGTCGCCCGGCTGCGTGGTCTCCGCCGGCCACCCGGGCACGGTGACGCGCCCGCCGGTGACCAGGGCCGCGCCGAGGAACTGCGCCGCGTTCGACAGGTCGGGCTCGATCACCCACTCGCCGCCCCGGATCGGGCCGGGCGCGACGCGCCACACGTTCTCCTCCGCCTCGACCGCCGCGCCCGCCTCGCGCAGCATGTGGACGGTCATGGCCAGATGCGGCGCCGACGGCACCGGCGGGCCCTCGTGCCTGACCTCCACGCCCTTCTCGAAGCGCGGCGCGGCCAGCAGCAACCCGGACACGAACTGGGACGACCCGGACGCGTCGATCGTGACCTGCCCGCCGTCCAGCGAGCCCGTCCCCCGCACGGTGAACGGAAGCGCGCCCCGCCCGCCGTCGTCGATCCCGGCGCCGAGCGCGCGCAGCGCGGCGACGATCGGGCCCATCGGCCGCTCCTGGGCGCGCGGGTCGCCGTCGATCGAGACCTCGCCGAACGCCAGCGCCGCGACGGGAGGCAGGAACCGCATCACCGTCCCGGCGAGCCCCACGTCCACCCGCGCCGGGCCCGCCAGCTCGTCCGGCAGCACCTGCCAGTCGTCGAAGTCCTCCCCGATTCCCGCGCCGAGCGCCCGGAGCGCATCGGCCATCAGCTCGGTGTCACGGCTGTGCAGCGGCTGCGTGATGCACGTGGGCGCGTCGGCGAGCGCCGCCAGGATCAGCGCCCGGTTCGTCATCGACTTCGAGCCGGGCAGCGGCACGGTGGCGTCGACCGGGGCATGGGCGACCGGGGCGGACCAATGCGGAGTGGGCATGCCCCAAGGTTATCGGGCCGGGGGGCGTCCCGGCCGGGCGCTCACAGGGGGATGGACAGCAGCGTCCCGCCGCCGTCGAGCCGCACCTCGAAGCGGCTGATCTCCTGGCGGGTGAGGCCCGTCCCGCCCTGCATGACGAGCGGCTTGGGCTGGCCCGGCACGCCGTACCCCTTGTCCGGCACGCGCCAGCCCGCGACGACGCTGCGCTCACCGGTCCGGGACACCGCCTCCAGGTGGCACCTCAGCGGGCCCTTGACGCCGCGTAGCTCCAGGCCGACCTGTGTGCCCCACCCCTTGTCGACGAGCCCGACCGTGCCGGACGTGCCCGTGCTCGCGTTCCGCGCCTGGAACCTCTCGCCCGCGACGGCCACGGGCGGCCGCTGCTCCGTGACGGTCCCGTCGTCGCTCAGCACCGTCCCGACGCCGATCCCGGCGGCCAGCATCACGGCGGCCGCCGCCGAGCCGACGACGTAGGCGCCGCGGCGAAACCGGCGTTCCTCCCCCCGCCGGCGCCGCATCATGTCGATCACCGGCGGCGGAGGTGCGGACGGCTCGTCCCGGCCCCCCTCCGGCACGGGACCGGCCCCGCCGCCGAGCGCGGACAGGACCCCGGCCGTCCCGGCCATCTCGCTCAGCTCGGCCTGGCACATGCGGCACTCTCGCAGATGGGCCTCGAAGGCCCGCCGGTCGCCGTCTTCGAGAAGGCCCAGCGCGTAGGCGCCGACATCGGTGTGCTCGACCTGCGAACTCATGAGGTCACCCCCCTCTCCTCCAAGGCGACCCGCAAGGCGCGAAGCGCGTAGTACACGCGGGACTTGACCGTCCCCACCGGGATGCCGAGGTACTCGGCCGCCTGATTCACCGTACGATCGCGCAGCACCGTCTCCGTCAGCGCCTGCCGGTGCGCCGGGGACAGCGACTCCAGCGCCTCCGTCACCACGACCTTGCGCAGCAGGCCGTCCATCTCGTCCGCCATCGGGAGGTTCTCCAGGGGGCCGTCGCCGACCTCCGGCGGCCGGACCTCGCGCTGCCGCCGGTTGTCGATCACGATACGCCTGGAGACCGTGGCCAGCCACGGCATCAGCGAGGACGTGCGGTCGTCGAGCCGGTCCGCGCTGCGCCATGCCCGGATCATGGTCTCCTGCACCACGTCCTCGGCCCACTGGCGGTCACCGCCGGTCAGCCGGAGCACGAACGCGAGGAGCGGCCGATGGTACTCGCGGTAGAACTCCGCGACGATCTCCTCGTCGCTCACGGCCGAAGACGGCCGCGCCGTGCCGGGGCGGCGGAGCATGCTCCGCAACCCGCCGGTCTGGCGACCGGTCGATCCGGGAAATGCCATGGCCGGGGCGTCTCCGTTGTGG
>NZ_SMKH01000457.1 GCF_004348515.1 Actinomadura sp. KC345
CCACCGGTCCGACCTTGGCTTGCCGCCGCCGCTATAGGCTCATCGCATGCGCGTACGGGGCTGGTGGTCGTCGGCGTGGCCGACGCGGCGGTCACGTGCCCTCGACGTCTTCATCGCCCTGGTCGTCGCCGCCGGCGACGGCGCGCTCCTGTGGTTCGTCGATCAGCAGTTCTGGCTGCCGCCGCCCGTCACGTCGGCGTGCAGCGTCGTCCTCGGCCTGGCGGTCGTCGTGCGGCGCATCCATCCGGTGGGTCTCGCGCTGTTCCTGCTGATCTTCGGCACGGCCACCGGCGCGGGCGCGTTCTCCGCGCTCGTCATCCTGTACTCGCTCGCCGCCTACACCGCGTCCCGCTGGACGGTGGTGACCCTCGCGGTCCTCGGCTACATCGCCTCGCTCGTCGTCACCGCGCCGACCTCGGCGACGGACCCCTTCGTCGCGCAGGCCATCTTCGGTGTCGCGTTCGTCGCCGTCCCGGTCCTGCTCGGCCTCTACATGGGCGCGCGCAAGCAACTCCTCGCGTCCCTCCAGGAACGCACCACCCGGCTCGAACGGGAACAGCACCTCCTCGCGGAGCGTGCGCGGGGGGAGGAGCGGACCCGCATCGCCCGTGAGATGCACGACGTGGTCGCCAACAGGATCAGCGTCATGGTCGTGCACTCGGGGGCGCTCAAGGCGACCGCCGTCCGCGACCCGGTGCGGGCCGCCGAGACCGCCGGCGTCATCGGGGACATGGGGCGCCAGGCCCTGGAGGAGCTCCGCCAGGTCATCGGGGTCCTCCGGCGGGGCGAGGAGGCCCTGCCCCAGGAGGCGGTGAACCTCGTCCATGTCCGCGAGCTCGTCGAGCAGTCCGGGGCCGCCGGGCTGCGGGTCGACCTGTCGATCCGCGGCGACGAGCGTCCCATGCCCGTCGCCGTGGGCCGGACGGTCTACCGCCTCGTCCAGGAGGCGCTCACCAACGTCCACAAGCACGCGGGGGCCGCGGACACCCGCGTCCGCCTCGGCCTCCTGCCCGGGTCGGTCGAGGTGGAGATCGTCAACGACCCTCCCTCGGCCCGCGCCGACCACCGGCTGCCGAGCGGCGGGAACGGCCTGGTCGGCCTCCGCGAGCGCGTGACGGCCCTCGGCGGCACCTTCGAGGCCGGTCCCCGCGGGGGCGGCTACGCCGTCCAGGCCAAGATCCCGCTGCCGGCCTCCTGATCGGGCTCCGGGCTTTCCGGCCTGCGTGAATACCGAATGTCCGAGCCGCTGCATACAGTGGCAGGGCAGGGGTGAACGCTGGACCATGGGGAGAGGCGACAATGCGGCCGATCACTGATCTGCGGCGCCGCGTGGCGCCGTTCGAGGTCGTCACGGAGATGACGCCGTCGGGCGACCAGCCGGCGGCGATCGCCGACCTGGCCGCCCGCATCGAGGGCGGCGACAAGGACAGCGTCCTGCTCGGCGCCACCGGCACGGGCAAGACCGCCACGATCGCGTGGCTGGTGGAGAAGGTGCAGCGGCCCGTCCTGGTCATGCAGCCGAACAAGACCCTGGCCGCCCAGTTCGCCAACGAGCTGCGCGAGATGCTGCCGCACAACGCCGTCGAGTACTTCGTCTCCTACTACGACTACTACCAGCCCGAGGCGTACATCCCGCAGACCGACACCTACATCGAGAAGGACTCCTCGATCAACGACGAGGTCGACCGGCTCCGGCACTCGGCGACCAACTCGCTGCTGACCCGCCGCGACACGGTCGTCGTCGCCTCCGTCTCCTGCATCTACGGCCTCGGCACCCCGCAGGAGTACGTCGACCGCATGGTGCGCCTCAGCGTCGGCCAGGAGATCGACCGCGACGACCTGCTCCGGCAGCTCGTCGGCATGCAGTACACCCGCAACGACCTCGCGTTCACCCGCGGCACGTTCCGCGTCCGCGGCGACACCATCGAGATCATCCCGCAGTACGAGGAGCTCGCCGTCCGCATCGAGATGTTCGGCGACGAGATCGAGAAGCTCGCCACCCTGCATCCCCTCACCGGCGAGCTGATCACCGAGGACGAGGAGCTGTACGTCTTCCCCGCCTCCCACTACGTCGCCGGGCCCGAGCGGATGGAGCGGGCCATCCGCGACATCGAGGCCGAGCTGGAGGACGTCCTCGCCGTGATGGACCGGCAGGGCAAGATGCTGGAGGCGCAGCGCCTGCGCATGCGCACCGCCTACGACATCGAGATGATGCGGCAGGTCGGCACCTGCTCCGGCATCGAGAACTACTCCCGGCACATCGACGGCCGCGACGCCGGCAGCGCCCCCAACACCCTGCTGGACTACTTCCCCGAGGACTTCATCCTCGTCGTCGACGAGTCGCACCAGACCGTCCCGCAGATCGGCGCCATGTACGAGGGCGACGCCTCGCGCAAGCGGATGCTGGTCGAGCACGGGTTCCGGCTGCCGTCCGCGATGGACAACCGGCCGCTCAAGTGGGAGGAGTTCCTCGACCGCATCGGCCAGACCGTCTACCTCTCCGCGACCCCCGGCTCGTACGAGATGAACCGCGTCAAGGGAGACGTCGTCGAGCAGGTCATCCGCCCGACGGGCCTGATCGACCCCGAGGTCGTCGTCAAGCCCACCAAGGGCCAGATCGACGACCTCATCCACGAGATCCGCGAGCGCACCGAACGCGACGAGCGCGTCCTGGTCACCACCCTCACCAAGAAGATGGCCGAGGACCTCACCGACTACCTCCTCGAACTCGGCATCCAGGTCCGCTACCTGCACAGCGAGGTCGACACACTGCGCCGGATCGAGCTGCTCCGGGAACTGCGCGCCGGCGAGTTCGACGTCCTGGTCGGCATCAACCTCCTGCGGGAGGGCCTCGACCTGCCCGAAGTGTCCCTCGTCGCGATCCTGGACGCCGACAAGGAGGGCTTCCTGCGCTCCGAGACGTCCCTCATCCAGACGATCGGCCGCGCCGCCCGCAACGTGTCCGGCCAGGTCCACATGTACGCCGACACGGTCACGCCGTCGATGGAGCGCGCGATCGACGAGACCAACCGCCGCCGCGCCAAGCAGCGGGCCTACAACGAGGAGCACGGCATCGAGCCGCAGGCGCTGCGCAAGCGCATCGCCGACATCCTCGACTCCCTCGCCCGCGAGGAGGCCGACACCGAGACGCTCATCGGCGGCGCCGGCCGCCAGCAGAGCCGCGGCAAGGCCCCCGTCCCCGGCCTGGCCTCCCGGACGTCGTCCCGCACGGGCGAGGTCGGCAGGCACGCCGCGGACCTGGTCGGCGAACGGCCCCGTGAGGAGCTGGAGGCCCTCATCGAGCAGATGACGGCCCAGATGCACCAGGCCGCCGCCGACCTCCAGTTCGAGCTGGCCGCCCGCCTCCGCGACGAGACCAAGGAGCTCAAGCGGGAGCTGCGCGACATGAAGGAGGCCGGCGTCAGGTAGCCGCGGCCCCCGTCCGCGGGCCGCGGTGGCGGGCCGGGTCAGCCGAAGACGAGCATGACGCGGTCCTCCACCGGCCGGTAGCCGATCCGCTGGTACACGGCGTTGCTCGTCGGGTTGGCGAGATCGGTGAACAGCACGACGTCGGTGGCGCCCGCGTCCATCGCGGCCCTGCTGGCCTCCGCCGTGACCGCCGCCCCGTACCCGCGGCGGCGGTGCCCGTCCGGGGTGTACACGGCCGAGATCCGGGACATCCCCGCGACGACCGGCGACCACCCCGCCATCGCCACCGGCCGCCCGCCGGCCTCCCACAGCGCGATGCGGCCCGCCGCGAGCCTGCCGTCCAGGACGGCCGGGTTCACCGCACCGTGGTCGCCGGCGTCCCGGGAGAACGCGGCCGACCATTCGAGCATCAGCGCCCGGTCGTCCCGGCCCGCCGCCCGTGCGGTGCCCTCCGGCGGCGGATCGGGTGCCTCCAGCCCGCCCAGCCGGTAGAGCCGCTGCCGCATCGTCACGCGGGGCGCCGCGCCCGTCCGCCGCGTCCACGCCTCCGCGAAGGCTTCCGTGGCGGCGAGCGAACCGCTCGCCCCGCCCGCCGCCGGATCCCGTTCCGCCAGCGCGTCCGCCAGTTGCCGCGCCGCCCGTTCCGGCATGGCGCTGAGCAGCGGCGGATACCCGGCGGTCCGGACGACCGCCCCTTCGACGGCTCCGCCCGGCGACCACCATCCGAACAGCACGTCCTCGTAGACGCCGGGCCCGTGCTCGCGCAGGTTCTCGGTGACGGTCAGCGCCACGGTGTTCCGGACGGGATCGTCCCGCAGGAACCCGCCCGCCACCGCCAGGAACTCGTCAAGATCATCGCTCAGTGTCCAGTCCATGTCCGATCATGACCCCGCCCGGCCCGCGCCCGCACCCCG
>NZ_SMKH01000458.1 GCF_004348515.1 Actinomadura sp. KC345
GGTGGGTGTTGGGGTTGGTCGTTCGGTGGTTTTGGCGAGGGGGAAACACCCGGTCCCATTCCGAACCCGGAAGTTAAGCCCTTCAGCGCCGATGGTACTGCATGGGAGACTGTGTGGGAGAGTAGGATACCGCCGGACTCATATTGCTGGAAGGGCCCCGCCGAAAGGCGGGGCCCTTTCTCATTTCTTGACGTTTTTCAGTCCTCCATCAGTGCCTTTGCGTAGTTGGAAAGTGAACGGTTGTACTGCGGCAGGTGACGCGAGAGTGCGTCGAGTGCCAATGACACAGCCTCCCGGTCGCGGCCGAGGTCAGTGAGGGCGAGCGCGAGAAACGCGGTGACGGCATCGTCGAGTTCATCGGATACCGCCTCGCGTTCCGCGGTCAGCAGTTCGACGCTTTCGGAGGCTCGGCCGAGGTTGCGAAGGGTGCTGGCGAACTGGATCGTCGCCTCACGTCGGCGTGAACCGGTGAGCCCGGCGGCGAAAGCCGACCTGTAATAGGTCGCGGCCTCCTCCTCGTTACCGATCGAGTCGTGCGCCGATGCCAGCTCGTAGTACGCGACGGGGTTTCCGGCCGGCAACTCCTGGGTGAGTCCCTGCAACTTCAAGAGGAAGTCTTCGGGCTCGTAGTCGTCAAAGGTGGCCCAAAGATCCGCGATGCGCTGCTCCCAACCTGTGTTGATCATGTGGCAAGACTAGTGGTGTGGTCAACGTGCTCTGGCGGCTGCTCGATCCCGCCGGACCGCGGCCTGGACGGCGAGCCGGAGGAGCCGTTGTGACACTGCGCAACGCTTGTGCAACCTGTGACAGGTGAGAATTGGATTGGTTCGACGAGAGTCGGAACCATGGTCGCGCCGGTGCCAACCCACACACTGCACCGGTGCGGCCACCCCGGCCGGGCGGTCGTCAGGCATTGCCCCCGTCCGGACGTCCCGGACCCGGCGGAGTCGATCGGCCATCCGCTGAGACCCGCGGCCAGTCGAGCGCCGACACGGACCGCGATTCGGCTGCTGAGCGCCAGCGTTCACGCCGCAGCCCTGTTGGAGGCTGCCGGGCGATGGCGGTCGTCTCGGTGGGGGAGGCGTCCGGCAGATCACTAGGCTCGCGTTCGTGATATCTCGGGACGAACTACTGCCATGGCTGATCTCTGCGGTGGGCCATTCATCGCCATTCCCGACAGTGTGCGCGACCAGTGGCACGGCGCCGACCCCGACTCCGACTTCGAGGGCCCCTATGACACTCGGGGCGACTACGGACGTGCCTGCCAGGCCACTGACGCCGACTACCACGTCGCCGTGATCGACGTCGGCGGCGCCCAGGCCCTCGTCCTCGGTGAGGGCAAGGGGGCAGCGACCTTCCTGCACGATCGACTGCTGTTCGTGCAGTACGCGCCGGACGGTCCAGAAAGCGAGTTCCTCGCCGGCCTCGATGCCCGACTCGCCGCCCCGGCCTGGCAGAGGTCGGCGCTCACCTGGACGGTCCCGGGCCCGGCCAAGCTGTTCGATTCCGCATGGCCAGGGGACGGTCCCGACGCTCGTCGTCGATGTCCCGCCGGAAACCTACGCGATCAGCTTCTGCGACTCGGGCAGCATCTTCGTCAAACTCGATGCCCTGTCGGCGGGCTGACGCCTCAGCAGCACAAGTTCCACAACCGAGCTCCTACTCTGCATTGTTGCCCGTACCCAGATCTTCACTCGGACGAGTACCCCGCCACCCGGCCGTGGTGGTCACTATCGCGCTGCGCCGCCTCGTCCGCCGCCACCAGCCACTCACTGAAGAGGTCCACGGCTTCGACCGGCTCATCGGCCCCTGCCCGAGCGACCTACCCGCTCTAACCGAGGCCAGCGGGAGCGCCCCCCGGCCAACTGCCGGCCGCCCGCGGGCGACGATCACGAGCGGATGCGCGCGCCGAATTCGACGTGCCTGCGGTGCCGTGCCACTACCTGCTGCCGGACGGAAACGGTCATCCGAACGCTTTCAATCCGCTGCCCGCTCACAGTGTGCGGGCAGCGGCAGAGTTTTTCGGATCAATGATCCGAAATGGGTTACCCTGGAGGAGTGGGCCGGACAAGGATGCGCACGGACGCGTTGCGCGAGGAGTTGCTCGCGGTCGCGGGGGACCTGCTGGCATCGGGTGGGAGCGGTGCGGTGACGACCCGTGCCGTCGCCGCCGGGGCCGGGTCCTCGCAGGCGGCGGTGAACGAGCTCTTCGGAGGCAAGGAGGGTCTGGCGCGCGCGTTGTTCGCCGAGGGGTTCGCCCGCCTGGCCGAGGAACTGTGGGCGCTGGACGGCACGGGCGACCCCGAGAGGGACGTGCTGGAGATGGCGCTGGCCCTCCGCTCCTTCGCGCACCGGTGTCCGCACCTCCACGAGGTCATGTTCTCCAGGCCGTTCGCCGAGTTCCGCCCCGGCCCGCAGGACGCCCGCGCCGCCGAGGAGATCTACGGGCTCGTCACCGGCCGGGTCGCCGCGGCGCTCGGCCCCGACCGGGCGAAGGGGACGGCGAAGGACGCCGCCATCGGGCTCTTCGCCACCGTGCAGGGGCTCATCGCGCTCGACTCGTCGGGGCTCCTCGGGAGCGGCCCCGAGCCGACCGACCACCGCTTCCGTTTCGTCGTGTCCGCGGCCCTTCGCGGTCTGGCCGACGCCTCTCGCACCGGATCTTCCCTGGAGGGACCATGACCCACGAACGCTCGCTATTCGTCCCCTGGGACCGCCCCAGTCCGATGCTCGACGCGATCGGCGGCTTCGCGCGTCATGTCAGCGACCCGCTGCGGGCAGGCTTCACCGTCGATGCCCCCAAGACGAACGCGCGCGGCCTCCTGCACGGCGGCGTGATAGCCGCCATCGGCGATGTGGCCATCGGCTACGCGCTCGCCGTCCGGAGCGATCCGCCTGCCGGGCTGGTCACCGTCAACCTGTCCTGCGACCTCCTCGGCACGGCGAGGGCGGGGGACTGGGTCGACGTCCTCATCACCCCGACGCGTGCGGGGCGGCGGCTCGCGGCCGGTACGGCGACGTTCACCTCCACCCGCGTCATCGCGCACGTCACCGCCCTGTTCATGCCGGCCGTCCCCGTGGGCGGCCCGACGGGAGATCGCGCCGCCGTCGCGTCCTGACCCGGGACGGGGCTACCGGTACCAGTCGTCGCCCCGGCCAAGGGACCGGGTGAGGTAGTCCAGGAGGTTCCGGGCCGCCCAGGAGCGGCTGTCATCCTCGTGGTCCCACACGAAGACGTCCGGTCGCGGCGGCGTCCGGACGAAGGCGAACTGGTCACCGCCGCCGTTGTCGCCGAAGAAGAGCAGTGCGTCGAAGGGCATGTACAGGTCGGCGAACGCGTCGTCCGACCAGAAACAGAGATTCTGCTCGACGATCTGCTCCAGCGGCCAGACCACGTCCACGCCGTGGTGACCGACGATGCCGTCCGTTTCCTGAAGCAGGCCGGTGAGCTCGGACGGCAGCGGACGTCCCAGGCGCTTCTCGGCCGCCGTCAGCGCGGCCGCATCGACGCCCGCGTCGAACTCGGCGTCCGCGTAGGCCCGGGACGCTGCTTCTCTCCACATGAGCGCAGCTTAGACGTCGTCTCATTTGAGGTGGTCATCCGGAATGCGGCGACGCCGACGAAGGCGGAGGTGGCAGACGTCAGCGGGCCGGGGCTTGCTCCCTGTTCGCCGCCTCACCTTGGCTCGGACTGCTTCATGCTTCGGCCGATGATGAGGACGGTGACCGGGGAGGAGACCAGCATCGCGATGAACCCGATGATCCGCACTCCCGTCACCGGCAGGGCGTGCGCGAGCTGCATGCCGAGCAGGCCGAGGACGGCGAAGTACGCGGCGGCGGCGAGCGGGGAGAGAGGGCCGACGGGCGGCGCCGCGCGCGTCCGGTGCCCGCCGAACAGCCGCAGCGCCGCGATGACCAGGGCGGCGGCGAGACCACCCATGGTGCCCACGGCCCCGAGGACGAAGAAGAAGCCGCCGCCGTCGGGGAGCAGTCCACCTCGCGGCAGCGCCTGCCTGGCGAGCAGCGCGACGAACAGGAGCAGGGCCGGCACGCCGAGCAGCCCGGTGAAGCCGAAACCCGCGGCGAGCGGCCCCCAGGTCCGCCTGCCATCCTCCTCGCTTTCCGCCTTCGGAGCGCTGAACGTCCGGCCGGCCCACGCCACGCCGGCGGGCCCGCCGAGGAGGCAGAGGAGGACGGCGCCGAACCAGCCCGCCGGCTCCGGATCCGTCCGGCCGGACGAGTGCTCCGGCGCGAACGACGGCACGTGCGGCGCCACCAGCGCGGCGATCACCGCGATCACGGCGCCGAACACCAGGAAAGCGGCGACCACGCCCCACCCC